>JBIJCA010000082.1:0-15938 GCA_044344935.1 Aquimonas sp.
CGGGGTGCTGCACGACCCCGTTGGGCTGATTGCCGCTGCTGCCGGTGACGCGCAGCAGGCCGAGATTGCCGGCGCAGGCGATGGGCGCGCTGGCCGCCAGCGCCAGCAGGAGCAACAGGTGATGCGAGCGCGAAACGCGAATGAGCATGGTGCTGACTCCGGGCCGCGGTGCGGCCCTCTGACCCTGCATGACGAGAAGCCGCGCCGCCGCGTGTCAGCACCGAAGCTGTCAACCTAAGCCGTCGAAACCGTCGCGGAACAGTCCACCCCCCGCGCAGTCCTCGATCTGCTCGGGCAGAATCAGCACGTTGAAGCGCGCGCCCAGCGGCAGCGCGCCGTTGTTCGAGAATAGCTGGTGGCGGCCGAGCGTGGGCAGGTACTCGACGTCGACGATCGAGCCGGCCGCGCTGCCGTTGGCCAGCGGCATCACCTGGATCTGCGCGCAGGCCACGCCGTCGAGGCGCGGATGGCTGATCAGGCTGCCCGTGCTGCCGTTGCGGTTGTCGGCGCGCACCTCGTGCACGAAGGCCTGCGGGCTCGGCAGCTGGGAATACAGATTCCAGCGCGTGCTGGTGACCAGGTTGCTGCCATCGGCGGTGATCAGGTTCCAGCGGTTGCCGACATACGACAGCACCACAGGGCCGGGGTGGAAGGGCGTGCCGAAGGGCGTGGCTTGCGTCGCCAGCAGGAATCGACCCGGCTGGTCATTGATCGGGCTCCAGTCGATCACGCTGCTGCTGTCGAGCGTGTTGGTGCCGCTGGCCACGTGCTGGAACACCCCGTTGGTGCTGGTGCCGATCGGCGCGAACAGGTTGAAGGCCACGTTCTGAGCCATGTTCTGGCCGCCGAGGTTGGTGATGAACCACTGGTCGAAGAAGCTCACGCCCACGGGCGCGTTGTTGGTCACCGGGCCCGCGCCGAAGTTGCGGGTGAGGAAAATGCGTCGGCTGCTGTCGAGGTCAAGCTAGGTGTCGACGATCGGGAACTGCGGGCTCACCGCGGCCGTCGGCTTCTGCCGCAACAGGGCGCGATGTCCGAACTCGAAGGCGCCGATGTCGATCGCGTTGACCAGCCGGCGCAGGCCGTCGGCATCGTGGCTTTGCAGCGCAGCGGGCACGCGCAGCAGGGCAAAGCCGTTGCCGGCATTGCGCGCGGGCGAGCTGGCCGTCAGCCGCGGCGCCAGCATCGAGCGCAGCTGCGGATCGACGCTCAGATCGTTGGCGCCTGCGGTGTGCAGGCCGGCAGGATTGTTCTGCCACTTCAAATTCCAGTCCACGGTGGCGTTGCCGCCCGCACTGGGCGTGTTCTGGAGGCCGAAGCGGGTATTGGCGATCAGGTTGTTGAAGATGCCGCCGGTCACCTGCCCGACCGGCGTGCCGCCCGTGCCGCCCCAACGGCTGATCACGAGACCGTTGCCGAAGACGATCGTGTTGTTGATCGCCTCCAGCTCGATGCTGCCGTTGTTGGTGATGACATCGAGGCCGCCGCCGATGAAGTTGCCGCCACCGATCAGGGCATTGCTGATCACGTCCGCCCTCAGCGTGGACGCCGTGCCGCTGAAGCGGCCCTCGCTGATCCGCAGCGCGCGACCGAAGGCGCCCTGGATTTCGTTGGCGTGGACGATCACGTCAGCGCTGGCGCCACCGGCCACGTCGATGAATACGCCTTGGCCCTGGCCGGCCGCCGCAGCGCGGATGCGATTGTGGCGCAGCTCGAACAGCGCGCGCCGGCTGGCGCCGAACAGCGCCAGCTCGATGCCCGCGTCGAAGCTGCCGGGCGCGACCAGCTCAAGATCGTTGTTCTCGATCCGCACCTCGTGCACGAATTTCCCGGTGCTGCTGGCGAGCAGGTTGACGCGGATTGCGCCCTGCGCTGCGCCGCGGCTCGCGCGCATCCGCAGCCCCGACAGCAGGATGTTGGCCGCGCCGGTGGCGAAGTGGTCGATCTGGATGCGAGCGTCGCTTAGGCCCAGATCCTGCAGCCGCAACGTCAAGTCGCTGCCGCCGCTCGTGTTCACGCTGATCCCGCGGCCGGCCGCGAACTCCGTGCGCGAGGCGCTGCGCCCGCGCAGTGTCAGGCTGCGGACAATGCTGATGTTCTCGTCGATTGCCGCGGTCGGCACCAGATCCACGGTGGCATCGACAGGCGCGCTGTCGATGCAGGCCTGCAGAGTGCCGGCGCAGGCGCCCGTGCCGGGCCAGCCGAGGACGAGGGAGCCGGCCCGGGCGGCATCAGGGCCGCCGACTGCGAGGCCGAGCGCGAAGAGGACAAGCAAACGCGAGATGGACATGTGGGCAACTCCCGTAGGGCCTGGAATGCGGTCAGCGTGCAGCTGACCCATTTCCCACCTTTACGCAGTTGCGCCCCGCCAGCGGACAGGCCGGCTCTACTCGCGATCGACCTCGAGGTCGCCCAGATCCCCTTCGTCATCCAGCCGCAGGCTCAGGCTGATCGGCCGGCAGCAGACCGGGCAGTCCTCGGTGTACTCGGACTCGCCGTAGGACAGATCGACGAAGGCATCGAAGCCCTCGCCGCACCAGGGGCAGTGGATATGACGTTCGGTGAGCATTCTTTTGGCGCGCCTGCGGCGCGCGGGATTCGGGATTGGGAAATTGGGATTGAAACAGCGATCGTGTCGCGCGGCGATGAGCAAGCCATCGCCTCGGACTGGGCGGTTCGCGGGCTCTTGCGAATCCCCAATCCCCAATCCCAGCTCTTCCCGGCCTCAAGCCAGGAAAAGCCCGATCAGATCATTCTGGAACTGCTGTCCCAGCGCCGAGGCGCGGAAGCGCTCGCCGTCGGTGTCCAGCCAGCCGCGCGCCTGCGCTTGTGCGAACGCCTGATCGAGCGCGCTGCGCGGAAGGCCGGTGCGGGCTTCGAAAGTGGACAGCGTGCTGCCTTCGAGCAGGCGCAGCGCGTTCAACATGAACTCGAAGGGCAGGTCGGCGGCGGGCAGGCGCTGCTCGCCGCCGATGCGTAGAGGCCCGGCGGCGGCGTCCAGATAGGCCTGCGGGTGCTTCAGTTTCCAGCGCCGCAGGATGGCGTCTTCGGCCGGCAGAGTGATCTTGCCGTGGGCGCCGGCGCCGATGCCGAGGTAGTCGCCGAACTGCCAGTAGTTGAGGTTGTGCTGGCTGCGTCGGCCGGGCCTCGCGTAGGCCGAGATCTCGTACTGCGCGTAGCCGGCCTCAGCGAGACGCTGCTGGCAGGCCGCCTGCATGTCCCAGGCGCTGTCCTCGTCGGGCAGACCGGCAGGCGGCCGGGCCGCGAACACGGTGTTCGGCTCCAGCGTCAGGTGATAGTGGCTCAGGTGTTCGGGAGCCAGTTCGATCGCCTGCTCCAGATCCGCCAGTGCACCGGCCGTCGTTTGACCCGGCAGGGCATACATCAGGTCGAGGTTGATATTGTCGAAGCCGGCGGCGCGGGCCAGGGCGAAGGCGCGTTTGGCCTGGCCGCCGTCGTGGATGCGGCCGAGCACCGCCAGGCGCGCATCGTCGAAGCTCTGCACGCCGAAGCTGATCCGGTTCACACCGGCCGCGCGGTAGGCCTCGAAACGGTCGAACTCGGCGGTGCCGGGGTTGGTCTCCAGCGTCACTTCCAGCCCCGGCATCAGCCGCAGGCGCGCGCCGACGCCTGCGAGAATCTCGCCGATCGCCGCGCCGGGAAACAGGCTGGGCGTGCCGCCGCCGAAGAACACGCTCGACACCGGCCGCCCCCAGACCTGCGGCAGTTCCTGGTCGAGGTCCGCCAGCAGCGCCTGCACGTAGGCCTCGACCGGTAGCGTCTCGGGCGCGCGGTGCGAGTTGAAGTCGCAGTAGGGGCACTTCCTCACGCACCAGGGGATGTGCACGTAGAGCGCGAGCGGCGGCAGGCTGAGCACGGGTCGGGGCACGGCAGGGACGGGTCGCTCAGCATGCCAGTCGCGCGCCCTGCGTGACAGGCGCGGCGCCGTGGACGCCGGTGCAAGGGCAGACCTGCCGCGCCTGCCGTAGGATCGCGGTCGCGCGCTC
Organism: Aquimonas sp.; assembly: GCA_044344935.1. GTDB lineage: Bacteria > Pseudomonadota > Gammaproteobacteria > Xanthomonadales > Xanthomonadaceae > Aquimonas. The sequence continues at coordinate 4,008 of JBIJCA010000082.1, forward strand.
CGGTCGAGGGACCGGAACTTGCAGGCGCGCTGTGTTGCGCCCAAGGCAGCGGCATTCAGGGCGAGCGGGGACGAGATCGCGAAAGGGGCCAGGGGCCGTGGAAGCAAGAACCGAACTGCGCTCAGGGCGCACGCTGGATCTACCGTCGCAGTTCGATGCCGGCACCTTGGGCCGCGGCGTCCTGCGCCTCTTCGCCCATTCGACCCGCACCGCGCTGGCCCTGCTCGATCCCGAGGGGCGACTGCTGTGGGCGAACCCGGCCTTTGATGGCCTCGGACTGTGCGCCAACGATGCCTGGCTCGGACGACCGCTGCTGGAAGTGCTTGTCCACGGCGCGCCTGCCGACGAGCCCGATGACACGGCTTTGCTGCGGATGGCCCTGCAGCAGCAGGCCGCCACCCACACCCTGTTCTCGGTGCGTACTCCGGACGGACGCCGGTTGTGGCTGGAGGCCGACCTGCAGCCGCTGCGCGAACGCGAGGCGGCCACGGTGGGATTCGCGCTGGTGCTGCATGACGTCAGCGCGCGCGTGCGCGAACGTCGACGCCTGCGTCGACTGATCGACTCCACCATCGCCGGCATCGTCGTGCAGGACGCTGCCGGTCGCATCGTCGACTGCAATGTCGAAGCCGAGCGCCTGCTGGGACGCAGCCGCGCGCAGCTGCTGTCGACCAGTTCAGAGGGCGGCGACTGGGACGCGGTGCATGAAGACGGTAGCCCCTATCCCGGCGCCGAGCACCCCGGCATGCGCGTGCTGCGCGATGGCGCGCCCGTGCGCGGTGACGTGATGGGCATCCGCCTGCCCACCGGCGAACGCCGCTGGATCGAGGTCAACACCGAGCTGATGACCGACCACGACAGCGGCGAGCGCTCGGTGGTCAACAGCTTCATCAACCTGACCGCGCAGAAGGCGGTGCAGGCACAGATGCACGCCGAACGCGAGCGCCTGCTCGCCAGCCTCGAAAGCACCCGCGCCGGGGTCTGGGAATGGCAGCTCGATACCGGCGCTCTGCAGATCGATGCGCGTTGGGCCGAAATCCTCGGTGAGACCCTCGACAGCCTGCAGCCGCTCAGCATCCAGACCTTCCTTGATCGCGCGCATCCCGACGACCTGGCCCGTTCGCAGCGTCTGTCGGAGGCGCACTTCGAAGGCAGCAGCCCGCACTACGAGTGCGAGCTGCGCCTGCGCCATCGCGAAGGGCATTGGGTGTGGGTGCTGGCGCGCGGCCGGGTGGCCCTGCGTGATGCGGTTGGACAGCCGCAGCGGGTCTATGGAACCCACACCGAAATCAGCCAGCGCAAGCGCACCGAGGACGAACTGGCGCGGACCCAGGTGCTGCTGCAGGGCCTGTTCGAGCGCTCGCCGCTCGGGGTGGCACTCAACGATCTGGTCGACGGGCGATTTCTCGACGGCAATGCGGCGCTGCTGCGCATGCTGGGCTACCGCCGCGAACAGCTGCTGGCCAGCAGCTACTGGGAGATCACCCCGCGCGACTACGCCGAGGCCGAGGCCGAGCAGCTGCGCTGCCTGATGCAGACCGGCGCATACGGGCCCTACGAGAAGGAGTACGTCGACGCCAGCGGCCGGCGGCTGCCTGTGCTGCTCTCGGGCATCCGCATCACCCAGCCCGACGGCAGCGAACACATCTGGTCGGTGGTGCAGGATCTGTCGGAACGCCGCCAGTTCGAACAGCAGCTGCAGCGCGCGGCGCTGACCGACGAGCTCACCGGCTTGCCCAACCGCGCACTGCTTCTGCAGAGGCTGTTGCAGGTGCTGCGCGAGGTGCGCACCGGCGGGTTGCCCGGTGCTGCCCTGCTGTTCGTCGACTTCGATCGCTTCAAGCAGATCAACGACCGCCATGGCCACGATGCAGGCGATGAGCTGCTGCGCAAGGCGGCGATGCGCATGCGCGCGGCATTGCGCGCCGACGACGTCGGCCTGCAGGGCCCACACGGCAATGTGGTGGCCCGCTTCGGCGGCGACGAGTTCGTGATGCTGCTGGCCGATGTCCATGACGAAGCGTCCGCCTGCCACGTCGCGCGCCGCTTGATCGAGACGGTGGCGCCCCCGTATCGACTGGGTGGCGTGGACATCGAGCTGGGCGTCAGCGTTGGCGTGGTCCTGCTCGATCCGGCTGCGGACAGCGCCGATGAGATCCTGCGCCGTGCCGACCAGGCCATGTATCGCGCCAAGAACGCCGGCGGCGGGCGCGTGGAAGTCTGCCGCCGGTAGGGCCGCCCGCGGCTTCAGCCGGCCAGCGGGTGCGCCGCGAGGAAGCCCTGCACCTCGGCAAGCACCTCGGTGCGCGCGTCTTCCAGCACGTAGTGACCGGCGTCGGCGAACTCGCGGGACTGCGCCTGCGGCAGCGCGCGCCGGAATTCGCGCAGGCAGGTGTGATCGAACACGAAGTCCTGCATGCCCCACAGCAGCAGGGCCGGGCGGTCGGCGAACTCGGGCAGGCGGCGGCCGATCTCGGTCACGGTGTTCCAGGCCGGGTCGCCCGCGCCCAGCGGGATGTCCTGCACGAAGCGCAGGGTGGCGATGCGGTTCGCCCAGCTGTCATAGGGCGCGGTGAAGGCGCGGCGCTCGGCCGCCGGCATCGATCGCTTCACCGCCAGTCGGGTGGCGCCGGCCGAGAACGCATTGAAACCGCGGATCAGCAGCGCGCCCAGCGACGAGTCACGGCCCAGCTTGAGCAGGCCGGGCAGGCGCTTGTCGGCCGGCATGCTGAAGCCGGCGGTGTTCAGCAGCACCAGCCGCACCACCCGCTGCGGATGCCGCAGCGCCCAGCCCAGCCCGATCAGGCCGCCCCAGTCGTGCAGCACCAGGGTCACCGGGCGCTCGGGCTCGATCGCCGCCAGCAGGCGATCGAGGTCATCGATCCGGCTGTCGAGCGTGTAGCGGTAGCGGCTGTCGTCGGGCTTGTCCGACAACCCCATGCCGATGTGGTCCGGCACGATGCAGCGGTGGCTGCCGCGCAGGGCCAGCACCAGATGGCGGTAGTAGTAGGACCAGGTCGGATTGCCATGGACCATCACCACGGCGGGGCCCTGGCCCTCGTCGAGGTAGCTCATCTGGAGGCCGTCGCCGCGGTCGAATCGACGCGGCTCGAACGGGTAGTCGGGAAGGTTCAAGCGGGCGCGCCCAAGCCGAAAGGGCGCCTATGGTAGCCGCCGCTGCCGGTGCTGACCCGCATCGGTGTGACGGCGGCCCCTGCAGCAGGCTCTGAGGCGCGGAATGGAAATTGCATCGGCGCGGCGAGCATGAGCGCGCATCGGCCCTCCGCAGCGACCCCGGGATCGACCTTCCAGAGGTGGATGCGGTCCGCCTGTGCGGCGCTGCTGGCGCTGAGCGCGGCGGGACCGGCGCCGGCGCTGGACCCCGCTACCGAGTTCGGCGACTACCTGCTGGAGCGCTGGACCGCCGAAGACGGGCTGCCGCAGATCACCGTGCTGACCCTGGCACAGGACAGCGAAGGCTATCTCTGGGTCGGCACCCAGAACGGCATCGCCCGCTTCGACGGGCGGCGCTTCCACAACTTCACCCGCGTCAACACCGGTCTCGATCTGACCATGCCGACCGCCAGCCTGGCCGAGCCGGAGGGCGTGGTCTGGTTCGGCACGCCGCGTGGCCTTCTGCGACAGCAGGCCGGCCGCTTCGAGGACGTGCCGATCGCGGCCAGCGCGACTTCGGTGCGCGCGCTGCAGCACTGGAACGGCCAGCTGCTGGCCGCGACCGTGGATGGTCTGCGCTCGCCGGGCCGCCCCGGTCGGCCCGAGCACCTCGGCGGCGAATCCGTGCTGGCGCTGGCGGTGGACCCCGCCGAGCGGCTGTGGGCGGCCGCGGAGTCCGGCCTGTTCATGCTGGAGCAGGGCCGACCGCCGCAGCGCTTCCCGCTGCCTGCGGCCGATGTCCGCGCGCTGGCGTTGACCGTCTGGCAGGGCGCGCTGGTGCTGGGCAGTCGCGATGGCGTGTGGCGCTTCGATCTCGCCAGCGGCGCGTGGAGCCGGCTGTTTCCCGCGCTCGCGGGGATCGCCGTGCCGACCCTCAAGGCCGACCGCCACGGCAACCTGTGGGCGGCCAGCGTCGAGCACCTGCAGCGGCTGCGGCCGGACGGAAGCCTGGAGGCCATCGGCGATGTCGACTTCCTGCCGCGGCCCTGGCTGCATGTCATTTTCGAGGACCGCGACGGCGACCTGTGGATGGGCAGCCAGCGCGAGAGCCTGCTGCGGATCAGCGATTCCGCCCTGCGCGTGATCAGCCGACGCCAGGCCCTGCACGACACTCTGCTGTGGAGTGTTCTCGACGATGGTTCGGGTGGCCTCTGGGTCGGCAGCAACGGCGGTCTGACGCACTGGCGGCCCGAACGCGGCTTCGAGCGCGTGGAGGCGGGCGATCCTCTGCCGGACCCCGCCGTCTACAGCCTGCACCGCGATCCGCAGGGCAGCGTCTGGCTCGGGACCCGCGCGGGCCTCGCCCGGCTGCGGGCGGGCCGCATCGAAGTCGATCCGGCCTTCGCGCCGCTGGCCGCCGCGCAGATCACCAGCTTTGCCGACGACGGCAGCGCGCTGTGGATCGGCAGCCTTGACGGCCTGTGGCGACTGCAGGACGGTGCGCTGGCCCGTTTCGGCGCAGCCTCGGGCACGCCCGATGCGCGCGTGCGCAGCCTGCTGCGCCAGGACGACGGCAGCCTGCTCGTCGGCACCGAGGGCGGCCTGCGGCGCTTGCGCGGCGAGCACTGGGACAGCCCTGAGTGGGCGCAGGCGCTGGAAGGCAGCTTCGTGTCCAGCCTGCGTCCGCTCCCCGGCGGAGCCCTCCTGCTGACCACGCTCGACAAGGGCATCGCCGTCTACCGCGAGGGCGGGCTGCGCAGCTTCGGGCTCGAACACGGCCTGCCGTCGGCCAATGGCTGGACCTCGGACCTGGTGGGCGCCCATGTCTATGTCAGCACCAACGACGGCGCCTACCGGCTGCCGCTGGCGCGGCTGATGGACCCCGACCGCGAGGCGGGGCTGCAGGCCGAAGTCGTGATCCGCGCGGTCAACCGCGCGCGCGGCGACCAGCGCATGGGCTGCTGCAATGGCGGTGGTCACGCGCGCAGCGCACGCATCGGCGCCCTGTTGTTCTATCCCACCACCAATGGCCTGATCCGGCTCGACACCGCGCGCGTGCAGGAAGCCCCCGACTGGCCAGGCCTGTCGATCGAAGCGGTCGAGGCCGGCGGCACGCAGCTCGACTTCCCGGCGCGCGTCAGCCTCGACGCCCCGCCGCGCGACCTCACGATCCGCTTTGCCGGCGTCAGCCTGCGGCATGCCAACGAGGTCCAGTTCCGCTACCGGTTGGACGGCTACACCCAGACCTGGAAGGACGCCGTCGGCGACCGTGCGGTCTACACCGGCCTGCCGCCGGGCGACTACCGATTCCTGCTGGAAGGGCGCTTTCCCGGCCGTGGTTGGCAGCGCGCGCCGGTGCCGCTGGATGTGCGGGTGGTGCCGGCCTGGCATGAGCAGCGCAGCGTTCACCTGGCTGGCGGCCTCGCCCTGCTGGCCCTGCTGATCACCGGCTGGCGCCACAGCCTCGGCCGTGCGGAGCGCCGCCGGCAGGCGCTGGAGAACGCCGTGCGCGAGCGCACCGAGGCGCTTGACCGCGCCAATGAACGCCTGCGCAGCGCCAACGCCGCGCTGCTGGAAGAAAGCCGCACCGACGCCCTCACCGGCTGCGCCAATCGTCGCGCCGCCCTGCGACTGCTCTCGGAATGGCCATCGTATGTGCTGATGCTGCTCGATCTCGACCACTTCAAGGCGCTGAATGACCGCTACGGCCACGCCGCTGGCGACCAGGTTCTGATCACCGCCAGCGCCCTGCTGCGCGCGCGGCTCGGGCCCTCGGCGCTGCTGGCGCGCTGGGGCGGCGAGGAGTTCCTGGTGATCTGGCCCGGGCTTGAGCTCGAAGAAGGCCTGGCGGAAGCCGAACACCTGCGCGCCACCATCGCCCAGGCGCAATTCCAGACCCTCGGCGGACAGGCCCTGCGGGTGACCTGCTCGGTGGGCGTGGCCCGGCATCCGCTGAAGACCGGGCGTGGGGATTGGCAGCTGTCGCTGGAGCTGGCCGATCGCGCCCTGTACCGGGCCAAGGCCAACGGCCGCAATCGCGTCGAAGGCGCCCAGCTCGACCTCGCGCCGGGCGAAGCCCTGCCGGCGGCAGGCGAGACCCAGGCGCTCGACGAGCTGGCCCGTCAGGGCAGCCTGCGGTTCGAGCGGCCGCGGGTGCTGCGGATCGGTTGAGCGCCAGCGTCCGCGGCAGGGCGCGCTGAGCGCATGCAAAAGGAAGCTTCCTGACCGCGCATTCCGACGGGTGATTCCTGCGCCTCGGCGTCGCCGTGGAGGAGCTTCTCGTGCCCAGACGCGCTCCTGATGTTTGGTGCGCCTTCAGAGGCGGGCCCTATGCGATTCGGTCTCTGCGCATCGGTTGAGGCATCGCGTCTCCCGTGATCGTAGGGCGCGCGTGTCGCGCACCTGGATGGCGCGGGGCGCTTTGCCCCGTCCGCAAGCGCGGCCCGCTCGACCCGACACCGCCTCAACGCGTTCGCGATCCGCCCGCTGTGTAGACTGCCGGCGCCGTCCGACGCCCGACGGTGCCCCTTCCACCGTCCCAAGGTCCGCATGAGCCCTGCCGAGCCGAACACGGCGGTCGACACCGCCGCCCTGCGTCTGCTGGACGCCACCAGCGCCGCCCGACGGCTGGTCGGCGTTGATGCCACCGAAGCCGCCGAAGCGCTGGTGCATCTCACCCACGGCCAGGCCGCCGAAGTGCTGGAGCAGCTCTCCGAAGGCCAGCGCGCGGCGATCCGCGCCGCCGGCGTGTCGGGCCTGCCGGACGTGCGCGCACTGGACTATTCCGAGGGCAGCGTCGGCCGCCTGCTGGAGTCCGCGCCGGCGGTCTTTGCGCCGGCGATGCGGGTGGATGCCGCCATCGAGGCCCTGCGCGAGATCGTGCGCCGGCGCATGGTCATCTACGTGTTCGTGGTCGACGCGCAGCAGCGTTTGCAGGGCGTGGTGGCCTTCCGCGAGCTGGTGTTCGCGCGGCCTGAGCAGACTCTGGCCGAGATCATGCTGCGCAATCCCTTCAGCCTGCGGCCCGAGATGTCGCTCGAAGACGCCATGCGCGAAGTGGTGACGCGGCATTACCCGGTCTATCCGGTCTGCGACAGCGAAGGTCGCTTGATCGGCCTGGTGCCGGGTGCGGTGCTGTTCGAACAGCAGGCCTTCGAGATCTCGGCGCAGGCCGGTGCGATGGTCGGCGTCGAGCGTGAGGAGCGCCTCGCCACCCCGCTGTGGCGCAGCTTCCGCTTCCGCCATCCCTGGCTGCTGATCAACCTGCTGACCGTGTTCGTCGCTGCTGGCGTGGTCGGCGCGTTTGAACATGCGATCGAGCAATTGGTGGTGCTGGCCCTGTTCCTGCCGGTGCTGGCCGGGCAGTGCGGCAACCTCGGCGCGCAGTCGCTGGCGGTGACGCTGCGCGCGATGACCCTGGGCGAAACCCGCCACATTCGCCCCCTCAAGCTGGCCGCCAAGGAGGCCATGCTGGGCCTCGCCAACGGCCTGATCACCGGCGCGCTGGCGGCCGCGGCCATGTACTGGGCCGCCGGGCGCACGCCCGGCGGCGACCCTCTGCTGCTGGCGTTGGTGACCTTCACCGCGATGAGCATCGGCTGCGCCCTCGCCGGCGTGGCCGGCGCGATGGCACCGCTGGCGCTGAAGCGCGCCGGCGCCGACCCGGCCACCGCCTCCGCCATCCTGCTCAGCACCGCCACCGACGTGCTCAGCATGGGGCTGTTTCTCGGGTTGGCAACGCTGGTGCTGCTGTAGCGCCAGTGCGACTCGCGAAGTCTTCTGATGCCGCATAGGGTGGGCCCCGGCCCACCATGGCCTGGACGCTGGCGTCGTTGAGGAACCGCGCGCGCCGCCGATGGCAGCTGGCCGTGACCCTGTATTCGCCCCGCCGCACTTCGCAGGAAGACCGAGGCGAGAGCGTAACTGAGGTGGGCCAGGGCCCACCCTATTCACCGCGTCGCGCCTCGATACACATAGGGTGGGCCCTGGCCCACCATGACCTCGATGCTTGCATCGGCGACGAATTGCGCGCCGCCATCCGCTTGGCGGCCTGCTTGGATGCGCCGCACCTTCGCGTCGATCAGATCAACGGCGCGAACAGCTCCGCCAGATCGTCCTCACCGAACGCCACGCGCGTGCTGGTGCCGCCGTCGAGCACCGCCTGCGCGAGCTGGGCCTTGGCCAGCTGCAGGTTCTGGATCTTCTCTTCCACCGTTCCCGCGCAGATCAAGCGGTACACGAACACTGGCTTGTCCTGACCGATGCGGTGCGCGCGGTCGGTGGCCTGGGCCTCGACTGCCGGATTCCACCACGGGTCGTAGTGGATCACGGTGTCGGCCGCGGTGAGGTTCAGGCCGACGCCGCCGGCCTTCAGGCTGATCAGGAACACCGGCACCTCGCCTGCCTGGAAACGCTCGACCAGGCTGGTGCGATCGCGGGTCTGGCCGGTCAGCAGCAGGGGCTGGATGCCGCGTTCGTTCAGCGCCTTCTCGATCAGGCCCAGCATCTCGGCGAACTGGCTGAACACCAGCACGCGGCGACCCTCCGACAGCAGGCTGTCGAGCAGGTCGAGCAGCAGGTCGAGCTTGGCCGAGTCCTCCACGCTGCGCGCGTGCGCCAGCTTGACCAGGCGCGGATCGCAGCAGACCTGGCGCAGCTTCAGCAGCGCATCGAGCACGATGATGCCGCTCTGCGCCAGACCGCGTTCGGCGATCGCCTCGCGCACGCGCTCGTGCTGCACCAGGCGCAGGGTTTCGTAAAGCTCGCGCTGCCGGCCTTCCAGCTCGACCTCGCGCAGGATCTCGGTCTTCGGAGGCAAGTCGGTCAGCACATCCTGCTTGCGTCGCCGCAGCATCAGCGGCGCGATCCGCCGATTCAGCCGCTGCTGGCGCTCGACGTCGGCCTGCTTCTCGATCGGAATGCGGTACAGGCGGTTGAACTGGCGCTCGCTGCCGAGCACGCCGGGCTCGACCGCATCCATCTGCGCCCACAGCTCGCCCAGGTGGTTCTCCAGCGGCGTGCCGGTCATCGCCAGCCGGCGGCCGACGTTCAGCTCACGAACGACCTGCGCGGCCTGTGTGCGCACGTTCTTGATCGTCTGCGCCTCGTCCAGCACCAGCAGCGAGAACGGCTGGGCCACCAGCACCTCGCGGTCGCGCGGCAGCAGCGGGTAGGTGGTGATCACCAGGTCGTAGCCCGACATCGACTCGAAGTGGACCTCGCGCTGGCTGCCGTGCAGCACCAGCACCTTCAGCTGCGGACAGAAACGTCGAGCCTCGTTGCGCCAGTTCAGCACCAGCGAGGTCGGCGCCACCACCAGCACCGGGTGCGGCAGGCGATCACTCTGCTTCTCGACCAGCACATGCGCAAGTACCTGAACAGTCTTGCCCAGGCCCATGTCGTCGGCGAGGATGCCACCCAGCTTGGCCGCTCCCAGAAAGCCCAGCCAGTCGAGTCCGTCGCGCTGATACGGCCGCAACTCGGCGCCGAAGTCGGCCGGCGGATCGACCTGCACGCGGCGCTCGCGCAGCTGATCGATCTGCTGGTACAGCGAGGCCGCGCCGCGCCAGACCAGGCTGGCCCCGGTCAGCTCCTCGACCAGCGTGGTCTGCGCGCGCCCCAGCCGGATCGGGCCCTCGCGCTGGGCGCTGTCTTCCAGCCATTCCAGCAGCGGTTCGAGCAGCGCACGCAGGCGCTTGAGCGGCAGGCGGATACGCCGGTTGGCATCCAGCGGCGCCACGTAGGTGGCGTTGTCCGCCTCGCGCGGGCCGGGGCGGCGCGGAAAATCCGGATCGGCCAGCACGTGCCGCAGCACCGGCATCAGGTCGATGCGCTCGCCGCCGATCTCGATGCCCAGGCTCAGGTTGAACCAAGCGCCGCCGGCGTCTTCATCGACCTCGGCCAGCCAGCCCTCGCTGCCGTCGAGCACGCGCGCTGGATAGTCGCGGGCGAAGCGCACCTCGAAGCCGGCGTCCTCCAGCCGCGGCAGCAGCGGCTGCCAGTGCTCGGCGTCGGCGTGGCCGGCGCGGCCGCGCGGCAGCACGAAATCCTCCGGGCTGAAGTCCTGGCTGGCGGCCATCGCCGCGCCGAACTCGTCGTCGGCGGCGCGCAGGCCCAGCTCGCTCAGACGTTCCAGTGCGGCCAGTTCGGCCGCGGCCGAGCGATGAATCTCGTAGACCTCGCCCTGGTGGTAGTGACGCTCGACCTGGCGCGCGCCCAGCGGCGGCAGCAGCAGGGGCGGGTAGAGGAAGGACAGCCGCGCGCTGGCGACCTGACGATGGCCATTGCGGCCCACCACCCGCTGCTCGCGCAGCTCCAGCACCGGAATCGGCGGTGACTGCAGCACCCGCACGGCGGCGCGCGCGCGCGGCGGCGGCAGGCCGGGCAGCTGGCTCAGCTTCTTCAGGCGCTCGCCGACATGGTCGACGTGTTCGGGCAGCAGGGCCGGCGCACTCGACAGCAGGCCGGGCAGCTTGGGGTCGGCGTCGAGTGCACCGAACTCGCCGCGGTTGCGGTCCAGATACAGCAGGGTCTCGCCTTCCAGCACCAGTGCGCCGGGCGCTTCGATGACCCGGCAGTACAGGCGCTGGCTGCCGTCTTCCAGATCCAGCCAGTCAAGTTCGAGCCCGCGCTTCGGCCCGAGCGTGAGCCGCTGGCCGGAGGCGCGCTCCAGCAACAGCGGCCACTCCGCGGCCAGCGCCAGCAGCGCACGCGCCTGATGCGCCGAACGCACCGGCAGGAAGTGGCGCTCGGCGCGCGTCAGTCCGTACAGCGGTTCGGCACCCAGGCCCAGCGCGGCCAGCCGCTCCAGCTGTTCGGCCGAATAGCCACCGGACGGCTTGGGGCTCGGCCCGCCGATCTGGCCGATCTCGATCGCGACAGGATTCGCAAAGCCGCCACGCTTGCCCGCGCGCACGAGGCTGGGCTGCACCAGCAGAACCGGCTGCGGCAGCTCCATCACCTTCAGCAGCAGGGCCGGCGCGCGCTCGGGCTCGGGCTCCGGGCCCACCTTCGGCAGCGGCCGCGGGCCGACGCCGTCGACCTTGGCCATCCAGCGGTCCCAGGGCCGCAGCGCGGCCTCGGGGGAAGTGTCGGTCAGCGCCAGCAGCAGGGCCGCGGCGTGCAGGCAACGCGTCTCGCGGCACTCGCAGATCCAGCGCGCCTGCAGGCCCTTGTCGCGGCCGGTCTGCATCAGGCTGATGCCGGTCGAGCCCAGCGTGCGGCCGATCGGCAGCCGGCCGGCGATCAAGCCACCGGGGCCGTAGTCGAAGAAATTGATGTTCTCGACCGCCCCGGCCAGCTCGGCCCCGCCGCGCAGGGCGGCCGGATCGAACCAGCGCTGCCAGTCCTGCGACTGCAGCAGGGCGATGAACTCGGCTTTGGTCATGCGTGATGCGCGCTCGTGAACGGCCTGCCCCGACTCCGCGCCACGCGGAAGAGGGGCCAAGCCCGACCCGCGAGCGTAGCAGGATGGATCGGAAATCCGAATGGTTGGAGGTGGGGGAGGTTGGGGTGGTGCGTAGGCGCAGGCGGGGAGTACTGCGCCGCTTTGAGTCCCAAGAACTGAAGTCCGCGTCGCCGTCTGCCTGGTTCTTGCGACACAGGATGCGGGCCACAACGTGCTGTGGACTCGACAGAATGCTGTACATGCGTGCTCCGGCTCGCAGATTTCCAAGAGACCCGGAACACACATCCCATACTGTCACTTCTGACAGCTATGGAAGCTCTGATTTATCCGCCCGGACGGCTACCATAGCTCACCGCTTTCAGAATGTTCAGCCGATGAAGCAGACCACCTTCGACTCCCTGGCCTACACC
>JBIJCA010000463.1:0-4495 GCA_044344935.1 Aquimonas sp.
GGCGAACGGTGCAGCTGCGAGACGATGACGCGCTCGGTGCCGTTGACGATGAAGGTGCCGTTCTCGGTCATCAGGGGCATCTCGCCCATGTAGACCTCCTGCTCCTTCACGTACTTCACGGCCTTGTTGGAAGCCGGGCTGTCCTTGTCATAAATCACAAGACGGACGGTCACGCGCAGGGGCGCTCCATAGCTCATGCCGCGGTTGCGGCACTCGCGCTCATCAAAGGCAGGCTCGCCCAGCTTGTAGCTCACGTACTCAAGCGCTGCGTTGCCGCTGTAGCTGCTGATCGGGAAGACCGACTTCAGGGCGCCGTGCAGGCCCTGCTCGCTCCGCTGCGCGGGTGCGATGTGCTCCTGCAGGAACTCGCGGTAGGAATCCACCTGGATCGCAAGCAGGAAAGGAACCTCAATGATCGAGGAACGCTTGCCGAAGTCTTTGCGGATGCGCTTCTTTTCGGTGAAGGAGTAGGTCATGGCCGAAGTACCACCCTGGTTGTGCTGGATCGACCCTGACGGGGACCGACCCGGGAAAGTAAGCGTGCGTTGCAGCCCCTGGGGGGCCGAGATTGGAGCTGTGTCCTTTGTTCAAGGGCACAGGTCCAATCAGGGACTTCCCATCAGCTCAGCGTGACGCGAAACATGTGGAGACGGACGAAAGCCCGGGGGCTTTCGCCCCCAGGCTCGTTCGCGCGAAGTACAAGCGCGCGACGCAAAGCGTCGCTTACTTGACTTCGACCTTGGCGCCGGCGTCCTCGAGTTCCTTCTTGAACTTGGCGGCGTCTTCCTTGCTGACGGCTTCCTTGACAACGGCCGGGGCGCTTTCGACCAGGTCCTTGGCTTCCTTCAGGCCCAGGCCGGTGATAGTGCGGACCGCCTTGATCGCGTTGACCTTGTTGGCGCCAGCTTCGGCCAGGATCACGTTGAACTCGGTCTGCTCTTCGACCGGAGCGGCGGCGGCGGCGGGGCCGGCAGCCATCATGACCGGGGCGGCGGCGGTGACGCCAAACTTCTCTTCAGCGGCCTTGACCAGCTCCATGACCTCGATCAGGGTCATGCCGGCGATCGCTTCGAGGATCTGCTCGTGAGTGAGAGACATCGTTTTCTACCTCTGGAATGGATTCTAAGAACTGAGTTTTCGACGCGGCCCGCCAGGGGCCGCGAACGGTCAGGCCGCCTGTTCCTGCTTTTCGCCAATCGCCTTGACCACGCGCGCGAAGCGGGTGGCGGGCTCGACGAGCACGCTCAGGAACATGGCAAGTGCCTGGTCACGGGTCGGCAGCGAAGCCAGGAAGTCCAGCTCGGACCCCGGCAGCAACTTCCCGCCCATCGAGACCACCTTGGGCTGAAGCTTGTCGTTACCCTTGGCGAACTCCTTGATCAGGCGCCCGGCAGCACCGGGATCCTCCAGCGAGAACGCGTACAGCAGGGGGCCAACGAGTGCGTCTTTGACGCATTCGAACTCGGTCCCGGCCACGGCGCGCGCTGCCAGGGTGTTCTTGACAACCTTCAAGTACACCCCGGATTCGCGGGCCTTCTTGCGCATTTCCGTCATTTTGCTGACGGTCGTGCCCGCGTACTCGGCTGCGACCAAGGAGTGGGCCTTGGCGGCGATCTCTGCCAGCTCGGCGACCACTTCTTGCTTTTGAGTCAGATTGAGAGCCATTGCACTCCTCCGTATGAACTTCCGCACGTCCCCGTCAGGCGATGCGCGGTCCCTAGCGATGACCTTCCTTGGTCACCGGGGGCGTCAGCGACGCCCCGGTGGTTGCCGGCTTCAAGAATTCCAGAAGGTCGGCACCATCTACGCAGGCATACCGGCTGGGCCGGCGGTTTAAATCACTCGAGAAGGAGGAAGTTCGCGGCTTGCGCCCCGATTGACCCTCCAACGCGAGAGACACCTGCGGTCTTTGACGGCGACCGCTCGCGCGGCTGCCTCCAAAATCGAATCCCCGCACGCCTGTGCGTGCGGGGCAAAATCTGATCAGACCTTGAGCGAGAGGCTCGACTGGTCGACCGTGATGCCAATACCCATGGTGGTGGACAGCGAGATCTTCTGCAGATACTGGCCCTTGGCGGCAGAAGGCTTGGCCTTCAGCAGATCACCCAGCAACGCATGCAGATTGCCCTTCAGCGCTTCCGCGTCAAAGCTGGCCTTGCCGATGGTGCAATGGATGATTCCGGCCTTGTCGGTGCGGTAGCGGACCTGTCCGGCCTTCGCATTGCGGACGGCTTCAGCGGGATTGGCACTGACCGTCCCGACCTTCGGATTTGGCATCAGGCCGCGAGGACCAAGCACTTGGCCCAGCTTGCCGACGACTCGCATGGCATCGGGTGTGGCGATGACCACGTCATAGTTAAGGTCTCCGCCCTGCATCTTCTCGGCCAGATCGTCCATGCCGATCGCTTCGGCGCCGGCAGCAACAGCTTCGTCGGCCTTCGCGCCCGGCGGACAGAACACAGCCACGCGCACCGACTTTCCTGTGCCATTCGGCAGCACTGTCGAGCCGCGAACCTGCTGATCAGACTTGCGCGCGTCGACACCAAGACGAACGGCGACATCCACCGACTCGACGAACTTGACCTTGCTGGTGTCCTTCAAGATCCGCAGGACTTCATCGATGGCGTAGGTCTTGCCCGGCTCGACCAGGCTCTGCATTGCCTTGAAACGCTTCGTGATCTTTGCCATGACTTAGCCCTCCACCACCAGACCCATGCTGCGGGCAGAGCCCGCAATCGTACGCACACCGGCCTCGATATCAGCGGCCGTCAAATCTGCCTGCTTGGCCTTGACGATCTCCTCGAGTTGAGCGCGCGTGACCTTTCCGACCTTGTCGGTGTTCGGACGCTTCGAGCCGGAGCTGATACCGGCTGCCTTCTTCAGCAGGACCGTCGCTGGCGTGCTCTTGGTGACGAAGGTGAAGGTGCGATCCGAGTAGGCGGTGATGATGACCGGTGTAGGCAGACCCGGTTCCATCTTCGAGGTCGCCGCGTTGAACGCTTTGCAGAACTCCATGATGTTGAGACCGCGCTGACCGAGAGCAGGGCCTACCGGCGGACTGGGGTTCGCCTGGCCTGCCTTCACCTGGAGCTTGATGTAACCAACGACTTTCTTTGCCATGACTAGAACTCCTCGGGTTCAAGCGCCTCGCCGCTCGTGCGGTCCGGCTCCCCGTCTGGTTGTTTGAACGAGAATCGAGAGCCGGGAACCGGAAAACGTCGCGAGCAGCTAGCTCTTCGACACCCGGCTCTCGTCTCCCGGCCCTCGGCCTCTCAGGCTTTCTCGACTTGGGTGAAATCGAGTTCCACCGGCGTCGATCTGCCGAAAATGAGCACCGCTACACGCAAGCGGCTCTTGTCGTAATTGACTTCCTCGACGGCTCCGTTGAAGTCGTTGAACGGGCCATCAACGACGCGCACCATCTCGCCTGGCTCGAACAACACCTTTGGCCTCGGCTTCTCAACGCCGTCCTGAACCCGCTGGAGAATTCGGTCGGCTTCGCTGTCCTTGATCGGCAAAGGTTTGTCCGCTGTGCCGCCAATGAAGCCGAGCACCTTCGGTGTCGTCTTGACCAGATGCCAACATTCGTCGTCGATCCGGAGCCCACCGCCTTCGCCGCTGGTCTCGATCTGGACCAGAACATAGCCGGGGAAGAACTTCCGTTCGCTGCGGCGCTTCTGACCGGCTCGCATCTCGATGATTTCCTCGGTTGGCACCAGGACATCACCGAAACGCTCTTCAATCCCCGAGCGCGCGATCCGATCGATCAGCGCCTTCTTGACCTGCTGCTCGAAGCCCGAATACGCCTGCACCACATACCAGCGCTTGCTCATGGTCGGCCTCAAGCACCCAGAAGGGCGCGAACGCCGGTGGAGATCAGGAGATCGAACAGCGCAAGGACGAGGCTGATGATGATCACCACGACCATGATGAGACCGGTCGTCCGCGTCGTTTCCTGCCGCGTCGGCCACACCACCTTGCGCAACTCGAAGCGCGTTTCGGCGATGAACTCACGGGCGTCACGGCCCTTGGCGCTCAGCATGAACACACCGACAGCGACGCCGAAGCCGGCCAACATGCCGACGACGCGCAAGGCAACGGGCGTCGAGGAAAACCAGTAAAACCCCGCCAGCGACGCTACAACTAGCAAGACGGCGAGGACGTATTTCACGATGTCGCTGGTAGACACCGCTTCGTTCTGTGCGACCTTTGCGTTCATCCGGGTCTTCTGAGATGGCACGCCAGGAGGGACTCGAACCCCCAACCTGCGGTTTTGGAGACCGCTGCTCTGCCAATTGAGCTACTGGCGTACACGAGGTTACGAAGCGTTAACTCCGAAAAGGCCGAAGGCGAGCCTTGACTGGGCTCGCCCTTGGCGCGCTTCCCCCTTGAGGGAGCTATAGCTTACTGGACGATCTTGGCAACAACACCGGCGCCAACGGTACGGCCGCCTTCGCGGATCGCGAAACGCAGGCCCTCTTCCATCGCGATCGGG
>JBIJCA010000331.1:0-4480 GCA_044344935.1 Aquimonas sp.
GGAGCGCCATGCCGACCCGATCCCGAAGCTTGAGCCCCTCTCCCCTTGCGGGAGAGGGGTTGGGGAGAGGGGTGGACGTCTTGCGTCGACGTGTCCTTTCCCCCGGCGCAAGCTGTGCTTCGCGTGGGCCCACGCAATGGTGGGGGCTCTGCCTTGGCGGGATGACGACGTGCGCCGCGAGAATCACCCCCTCTCCCCAACCCCTCTCCCACAAGGGGAGAGGGGCTCGGTTGCGCGGGTCTGACGGCGAGGCTGAGCGCTCGTGCTTGTCCTGCTTCGCACCTCGCACCTCTCAGCGCCAACCTCCAACCTCTCAACCTCTCAACCTCTCAACCTCGCACCCGCCCCGCACTCAAGTCCGCTTCAACAGCACCACCACCGCACCCGTGCCGCCTTCCGCTGGCTTGGCTGAAGCGTAGGCCAGCACGTCGCTGCGGAAGCGCAGCACCTTGTCGGTGAGCAGCTTGAGCACGGGCGTTGAGTCCTTCGAGCGCAGGCCCTTGCCGTGGATGATGCGCACGCAGCGGAAGCCGCGCTCCCGGGCTTCGGCCAGAAAGATGCGGATGGCCTCGTCGGCCAGCGCGGAGTGCATGCGATGCAGATCGAGTTCGTCCTGCACCGCGTAGCGACCGCGTTTCAAGTCGCGCATCAGCTTCGGCGAATGCCCCTCAGCCAGGTATTCCAGCGCGTCGCCCAGGGTGTCGGCGGCGAACTCGAAGGGGCGCAGCTGGAAGTCCTGCTTCGCCTGCAGCTCGTCGGCCTCGCGCGAGCGCGGCCGTGGCGCGGGCTTCGGGGCTTCGATCGCGGAGGCCTCGACCTCGATGCGTCGGACCGGGCCGATCGCGATCTGTAACAGGGCCAGGTCGTCCTCGCTGGCGCGAACGGGCAGGGCAGGCGGCTTGGTGGGACGTCGCGACATGATTCGCAACATAGCGGCCTCGCCGTGAAGGGGAAAGCCGACACCCTCGGGCCTGTATCATGTCGCGCTTTGCAGTGAGGCTCGCGATGCGCTTTCTGGTCAGCAACGACGACGGTGTGGATGCTCCCGGCATCAAGGTACTGGCCGAAGGCCTGCGGACGCTGGGCCCCGTCACCGTGGTGGCGCCGGATCGCGACCGCAGCGGTGCGTCCAACTCGCTGACGCTCGATCAGCCGATCCGCGTTTCCAAGGTTGACGAACACACCTACCGCGTCGGCGGCACGCCAACCGACTGCGTGCATCTGGCGCTGTGCGGCATGCTCGACTTCGATCCCGACATCGTGGTCTCGGGCATCAACAACGCAGCCAACCTCGGCGATGACGTGATCTATTCCGGCACCGTCGCCGCGGCGATGGAGGGGCGCTTCCTCGGCCACCCGGCGGTGGCGATGTCGCTGGTGACGCGCGAAGGCAGCGGGCGCCACTTCGAAACCGCCGCGCGCGCGGCGCGCCTGATCGTCGAGCGCCTGAAGACCGATCCGCTGCCTGCCGACACCATCCTCAACGTCAATGTGCCCGACCTGCCCTGGGATGAAATCCGCGGCTTCGAGGTCACCCGCTTGGGTCACCGCCATCGCGCCGAGGCCTGCATTCCGCAGCAGGACCCGCGCGGCCGGCCGATGTGGTGGATCGGCCCCGCTGGTCCCGAGCAGGACGCCGGCCCCGGCACCGACTTCCACGCGGTGCGCACCGGCTTCATCTCGATCACTCCGATCCATGTCGATCTGACCCGCTACCAGGCTCTGGAAAAGGTGGCCGGCTGGGTGAGTGCGCTCAGCGACGCCCTGCCGGGTCGCGCATGAGGCCTGCGGCATGCATGGAAACGTCGCGATGAGCGCCGGCCTCAAGCTGCCCCGCGAGTCGCTGGGCCTTGGCATGACCTCGCAGCGCGCGCGCGACCGCATGGTCGAACGCCTGCGCGAGCAGGGCATTCGCGACCCGCGCGTGCTGGAGGCGATGCGCACCCTGCCGCGCCATCTGTTCTGCGAGGAAGCGTTGGCCACCCGCGCCTATGACGACACCGCGCTGCCGATCGGGCGCGGCCAGACCCTGTCGCAACCCTACGTGGTGGCGCGCATGACCGAAGCCCTGATCGAGTTCGGCCTGCCCGAGTCGGTGCTGGAGCTCGGCACCGGCTCCGGCTACCAGGCCGCCGTGCTGGCGATGCTGGTCGAGCAGGTCAGCAGCGTCGAGCGCATCGAGGAACTCTCGCGCAGCGCGCGCAAGCGCCTGCGCAAACTCGGCTTCTCGAACGTGCGCGCGCGTTTCGAAGACGGCCGCCTGGGCTGGCCCGAGCACGCTCCTTTCGACGCGATCATCGTCACCGCCGCTGCGGATTCGGTCGACCCGAAGCTGATCGCCCAGCTCAAGCCCGGCGGTGTGTTCGTGGCCCCGGTCGGCGGCCCCGACGGCCAGCGTCTGATCCGCCTGCGCTGGGTCGAGGACCGCTGGCAGCAGGACGATCTCGGCTCCGTGCTGTTCGTGCCACTGCTGGGAGGCATGGCCTGATGCGCCTGTTCGGGGCGATCTACGAGCGCTGTCTGTGCTGGGCAGCGCACCCGCATGCCGAGCGCCATCTGGCGGGCGTCAGCGCCAGCGAGTCGGTGATCTTTCCGATTCCGCCCGACGTGATGCTGGCGCCGATGACGCTGGCGTGGCCCGAACGCTGGTTCCGCCACGTGCTGGTCTGCGCGTTGGCTTCGGTTTTGGGCGGCGTGCTTGTTTACCTGCTGGGCGCTTACGCGCTGGAAGCGGTGATGCCCTGGATCGAACGCGCCGGCGAGCGCGGGACCTTCGACCAGATCAATGCGCTGTTCGAGACCTACGGTTTCTGGATCGTCTTCGTCGCCGGATTCACCCCGATTCCGTACAAGGGCCTCACCACTGCATCAGGCGCGGCGGGCACGCGCTGGATGCCGTTCCCGCTCGGCTCGGTGCTGGGGCGCGGTGGGCGCTTTTTCCTAGTTGCGCTGCTGATCCGCTGGGGTGGCGCGCGGCTGGAGACCTCGCTGCGTCGCTACGTTGAGGTCATCGGCTGGGGCGTGCTGCTCGTGGTGGTCATCGGTCTGCTTGTCTGGGAGCTGTGGAAATGAATCGCGTCCTGCGCACCGGTCTGTTGGCAGCGGCGATTGGCCTGCTCGCGGCCTGCGGCGTGGCGCCGCGTGCTGTGGTGGTCGACCGCGCGCCGCAGGATCGCTCACCCTCGCGGCAGACCTCGGCGGCGGAATCCGGCCGCACGCACGTCGTGCAGCGCGGTGACACCCTCTACAGCATCGCCTTCCGCCATGGCCTCGAGTATCGGCAGGTGGCCGCGTGGAACGGCATCGCCTCGCCGTACACGATCTATCCAGGCCAGCGCCTGCGGCTGTCGGCGCCCGGCGGGCGCACCGCGCAGCGGCCTGCGACGCTACCGACGCGTCCGGCCGCGCAGCAGGGCGGAGTGGTTGCGGGAACCGCCGCCACCAACGGCGCGTCGCCTGCCACGCCGGCCACAGGCAGTGCGCCCTCCACCGGCGCTACCGCGGGCACCCGCACGCCCGCGCCGGTCACCTCGACGCCGACCACCGCGCCCGCGCCCGTAGCTTCGACCCCTCGACCCACACCGCCGACACCCACCGGCGCACCGCGCTGGCAGTGGCCGACCTCGGGCCAGGTGGTGGGGCGTTTCGTCGCCGGTGACCCGACCCGGCAAGGTCTGAGCATCGCCGGCAGCGCGGGTCAGGCAGTGAATGCCGCCGCCGATGGCGTGGTGGTGTACTCCGGCTCGGGCCTGATCGGTTATGGCGAGCTGGTGATCGTCAAGCACAACGAGGAATTCCTCTCGGCCTATGGCCACAACCGCAAGCGGCTCGTGGGCGAGGGCGAACAGGTGCGCGCGGGCCAGCAGATCGCCGAGATGGGTCGCTCGGGCGCCGCTCGCGACATGCTGCACTTCGAGATCCGTCGCAACGGCAGACCCGTGAACCCCGGCGGTTTCCTGCCGGCGCGGTAGCAGTCTGGTGGTGGGGCGGAGGCCTGGCGGTGCGGTAGAGCCTGGCGGTGCGGAAGAAGCCTGGCGGCGCGGAACAAGTCTTTCGGCGCGGAACAAGTCTGGCGGGGCTTGGCTGGCCGGGCAGCCGCACGGGTTGGACCGGCTTTCCGCATCCGCTGCAGCAGCGGAATTGCCCTCATCCGAGCCCCTGCATGCGCTCGGGAAACCCAAAGCCAGAGCTGGTGGAGGCGCTGCGCTTGTCCACCCTACAAGTGAGAGTGACGCCGATCCTCGAACGAAGCGGGAGCTCATGGGCGCGTGGGCTGGATAAGCGCAGCGCATCCACCAGCAAGTTCCGTTGACGCCGAGCAATCCGCGCAGCCGGAGCGCCGAGATCAACGCCACATAGCCACGGCGACCAAGCCACAGCACCGACACCACCGTCCTGAGCTTCGATCCAGCATCGGCGTCACTCGTGCTTGTAGGGTGGATAAGCGCAGCGCATCCACCAGCAAGTCCCGTGGAAGCGG
>JBIJCA010000083.1:0-15812 GCA_044344935.1 Aquimonas sp.
ACGCGCATCCTGCCAATCGCGGAGATGCAGGGCCGGCTGGCCGATCGCCTCGCCGCCGAGTGCCGCGACGACTCCGCCTGCGCGGCGCGCTGGCCGGCCTTCGGTCGAGCCCAGCTCGACGCAGCCGTGGCTGCGCTCGACGCCGAGCCACTGCGCGTAGGTCGTGGCGCTCAGCAGCGACAGCTGGACGGTCTGGCGCTGCGCCAACTGGTGATGGTGGTCGGTGCGTTCGAATCGGGCGCGCGCAGCGTGCCGCTGTTGGTCGATGCCGCGGCACGTCGGGATGCCCGCGTATTGGCGGGTCCGGTTTCGATGTTCAGCGCTGGCGGCGAAGGTGCCAACCTGGCCTCGACCTTCGCGACCGACTGCCGCGATCGCGCACGTCACCTTCGATCAAGCGCGATGACGGACCCGATGAGCCTGCTGAGCGGCCTGCCGGGCAGCCTCTGCCGCGATTGGGCGACACCCGGCGAGGCACCGCGCTGGCCCGTCGGCGGCGATGTGCCGATCCTGATCCTCGCGGGCGGCTACGATGCGTTCCAGCCGGATGCCGCAGCGATCGCCGAGTGGCTGGGGCCGCAGTCCCACGTCGTCGAATTCGCCTTCGCCGCGCACGGCGTGCGTGGGGCCGGCGAATGTCCGCGCGCGCTGACCAGCGCCTTCCTGGCCGCACCGGAGAAGCCGCTCGACACCGCATGCATCGCGGACGTGCAGGCGCCCGCTTTCCTCGACGGCGTACTTGCCCTGCGCGGACCGACCGAGCTGGCGGCACGCGTGTCTTCTGGGCAGCCGCCGCCGCTCTCGCTGGTGCTCGCGCCTGTGGCCGCACTCGTTGGTGTGACAGTTGCAGGGGTGGCGAGCGTTCGCCGACGTCGGTCCAAAGTGGCGCCGTCGGCGGGCATTGGTCCCGGGTGGACGTGGTCCGCTGCGGGCGCGGGTGGGCTGGCGGTGATCGCAGCAGCAACCGCTGTGCTGGGCGCGAGCGGCTGGTCGTGGTTGCCCTGGTTCCTGCTGATGCCCGCCCTGGTGGGTGTCGTCGCCCTGCTGCGTGGCGGCCCGACCTGGTCGAATCGAATCGCTGGCGGTGCGGCCATCTTGGTGACGCTGGCATTCGCCCTGGCGGGTTGGTCGCCGCTGTCCTGAGTCTGCGCCTGGGGTGCAGCAATCGTCAGACTCCCTCGCTCGCGCTGCGATCCCGATCCGGCCGTCCTGACGGATCACCACGAGCGCGTCGAACCCATCGCAGCGCGGGCAACCGGCCCCTGCGGGCAAGCGGCGGCCGTCTGCTCAGCCAACCGCCGCACGGCCAGCTCCGGGTTACTGGTGTCGGACTTGGGCTTGAGTGCTGCGACAGGGCTGCTGGCGCAGCGGTGCAAGACATCGGGGTTGTAGATGTGCCGGTGCAGCTCGCCTTCGCGGAGGCTCTCCCGATGGGACGCCGGCTCAGCGGCGAAGTCCGGAGCAAGTGTTGGGCTCATGGTGGGTCAAGACCCACCCTATGGGCGTCGACGCGCAAGATGTGCGGCGGGGGCGAAGTCCGGGGCAAGTGTTGGGCGTGTGGTGGGTCAAGACCCACCCTATGGGCGTGACGCGTGAGATGACCCGCGAAGCGCGTGCGTTTCCCTGACGCGAGGCTCTGGTGGATGCGCTGCGCCTATCCACCCTACAACCACGAGTGACGCGTTGCCTGCAACGAAGCCAAGAGCCGATACACGCCGCTCTGTCTTCGATCAAACAGGCACTCGCACGTGACGCGGAATCCTACAGCCGCAACTGACGCGGAAGCCTGGAACAAAGCCAAGCGCTGACGTACGCCGCCCTTGGCCTCGCGCATGGCTTCGCGAAGGCATAACGCCGACGCCTCACTCCTCCATGCTGTCGGCGTCTGCCTTGGTCGTTCCGAACAAGCCCGCGTGCAGGGCGCGGAAGACTGCGGTGGCGTCTACCGTTCCTTCGATCAGCGCCGCTCCCGGGCCAATACCGCGCACCACCATGCCGCCTGCGCTGTCGCTGGTCGAAGCCCAGGTGATATAGAACGGCAGGCGCTCACCGTTGCGATCGGGCGGGGTGAGATAGGGTTTGCCGCCGTCGCTGTCGAGCGGCGAACCGTTCTCGGTGGCGGTCGGCAGCGGCAGGGTCAGTTCATCGAGATCGTCGCTGGTGGCGTTCATGCCGCCATTGTCGGAATCGGACGCCACCACCACTGTCAGCCCCGGATCGCGTGCGGCTTCGCGCAGTGCAAGCGCGATCGCGCGGTCGGCGCCGTAGGCTGCATCCAGCGTGGCGGGCACGTTGTTCTCACCGGACAGGTTGTCGGTGGCTTCTTCATTGCCCACCAGCAGATAGCCGTTCGGGCTGTCTGCCAGCTGCGCAAGCGCCGCGGCGATCATCGCGTCGAAGCGCGGGGCCTGCGGCTGGAAGTGGCCGAGGTTCTGCTTGGCGAGCGTCGCCTCGTCGGCTTCGTTGAAGGTCTCCTCGGTAGCGAACAGACCCAGCAGCTTGCCCGTGCCTGCGGGCACAGCGGCCAGCTCGTCCGCGCTGAACACCACCGTGTAGCCTGCAGCACGCGCTTCTTCGACGAGGTTGCGTCCGTCTTCGCGCACGCCCTCGCCGTGGCGGCCCTGCACACCGCGTGGCAGGAAGAACATCTCGCCGCCGCCGAGCGCGACCTCGGGTCGGGCATCGAGAATCTGCGCCGCGATGTCCGCCTCGTCATCGCGATTCGCCGCGCGGGCAAGAAAGGCGCCCGTGCCGGGCTCGGTCAGGCTCGACGAGTTGACGATGCCGATACGTTTGCCGGCCGCCTTGGCTTCAAGCATCAGACTGCCGGCGAAGCCCGAGGCGGACTGTGTCAACGGCGCGCCGCGCAGCGTGCCGTAGGCCTCCAGATCAACGCGCACACCATAGGCATGCGTGGTGGCGCCGGCGTTCGAACTCTGGTTCACGGCATCCAGCGCCGGCCCCACGTACAGCGCCACTTGCGGCAGGCGATCCCAGGCGAGCCGGCCATCGACGCCGACCGCGTGCAGACGCGTGGCCATCCAGGTGTTCGCGCCCATGCCATCGGGATGGATGAAAATCGCGCTGCCGGCGGCGTGAACCAGCGGGCTGGCAAGAACGCCCAACAGGGCGACGGCGAAGACGACGGGCGACGATGCACGCATGACAGGACCTCGGGCAGGGCAATGCAGCCCTAAAGCATGCCGAGTTGCCGAAGCGCCTGCCACGACAGTTGTGTGACAGCGAGTGCGTGCCACTGGGAACCGCTGCCCGGAATGCGGCGGCGAGGTCATCAAGGCGCTGCCCCGGGGGCGCCCGCGTCGAACACCCGATCGGGCGTCCGCACAGGTTCTCGCCGTGCGGGCCCCCGGCGGCTTCTGACTCCACTGCGACTGGGCAAGCCGAGGCGTCATCGTCGCCCGCGCCCAACCGCCTCTGCAGCAGGCGGCGCTGTCTGCGCTCAGAATGGCCTGACTCCACACCGCTTGCGCCACACATGTCTGCTCACGCCACCCCTGATGCGAACGACCGCACCACACGCCTGCTGCGCTTTCTGCGCGAGATCGGGCTGGACGTGGTGGAGGAGCCGCTGGCGTGTCCCGGCTTTCTGCCGGGCGTCGCGATCCGCGATGGCGGGCTGGTGGTGGATCGATCGCAGCTGCAGTGGCCGGGCGACCTCCTGCACGAGGCCGGCCATCTGGCGGTGATGCCATCGCACCTGCGGCCGCTGCAGTCCGGTGGCCTGCACGACTGCGAGCACGTGCCGCACGCGGGCGAGGCCGAGGCCACCGCCTGGGCCTATGCGGCGAGCTGTGCGGTGGGCCTGCCGGTGGGCGAGCTGTTCCACGCCGGCGGCTACCACGGCCGCGGCGACGCGCTGGCGATGACCTTCGGCTGCGGCGTCTACCCCGGCCTGCACGGTCTGATGCAGACCGGCATGGCGCACGGCATGGCGCAAGCCGCTGAGCTGGGCACGCAGGCGTTTCCGCACATGCTGCGCTGGCTGCGGGGCTGAGCGCCTCGCGTGAACAGCGGCGCGCGCGCCGGACGCGTGGCGGCGATGCAGCGAGAACGCCTGCCATCAAGCGTCGCGCTGGCAGGCCCGATCGCCCTCAACGCGCGCCCTAGCGACGAAAGCTGGCGGCGAGATTGGACAGGTTGCCGGACTGGTACTCGAGCGAACGTGCGGCGGCGGTTGCCTCCTCGACGAGGGCGGCGTTCTGCTGGGTCGCATCGTCGAGCGCGGAGATCGTTTGTCCGACCTGACTGATGCCGCTGGCCTGTTCGGAGGACGCCCGCGCGATCTCCGCCATCAGCCCGGCAACGCGCTGCACCGAGCCGACCACGCCGTCAATGGTGTCTCCGGCGACGTGCACCTGCTCCGCACCCGCTTCGATGCGCGCGATCGATTCGGAAATCAGGGACTTGATTTCGCGGGCGGCGCCCGCCGAGCGCTGCGCCAAGGTCCGCACCTCACCGGCAACGACAGCGAAGCCTCGGCCCTGGTCACCCGCACGCGCCGCCTCGACCGCGGCGTTCAAGGCGAGGATGTTGGTCTGGAACGCGATCCCGTCGATGGTCGAGATGATGTCGTGCATGCGTCGCGAGTCGGCGGCGATACGGTTCATGGACTCGACCACAGCGCGCACTTCGGTGCCGCCGCGCCCCGCCGTCGTGGCGGCCGACTGCACCAGCCCCTGCGCCTCGGCAGCACCGTCGGCATTGGCCCGCACCGTGCTGGTCAGCTCTTCCATCGACGCCGCCGTTTCCTCCAGATTCGCCGCCTGCTGTTCGGTGCGGGCACCCAGATCCTGATTGCCTGCAGCGATTTCCACGGCCGCACCATGCACCTGTGACACGGCGTCCTGGATCGAGCCGATCAGGTCCGCCAGCCGCACCGATGTCGCATTCGCATGGTCGCGCAGCTGCCCGAACGTGCCCTGCATCGGACGCTCGATGCGATGTCTGAGGTCACCTTCGGCGAGCGCGCGGAAGGCGCCTCCGAACGCCTCGATGCTGGGTTGCAGTTCGTCCAGCAGGCGGTTCAGACCATCACCCACGGTCCTATGGAAGCCCTGCAGGCGCTGCGAGTCGATCCGGGCAGCCAGCTCGCCGCGCATCGCCGCGTCCACCAGGCCTGCGATCTCGGTTTCGATACGCACGTCATGGGTGCGATCGCGCCATTCGACCACGTAGCCGAGCACCTGATCGCTGGCGTCACGCACGGCGTTGGCGGACAGGAAGAAATGCGCGGCACCGACCTGGATCTGTGTCCGGTGCACCTGCCGCAAGCCCTCCAGCAAGGAGCGCTGATGGCCGGGCCGGGCATGGAATCCATCAATGCTCTGGCCGAGCAGCCGCTCCGGATCGAAGCCCGGGAACTGTCTTCGCAGCTCGGAGGACTGCTCCTGCAGGATCGCGATCACGGCGGGGTTGACGTAGACGATGCGGCGTTCGGCATCGGCGATCATGACCGCGGTCGAGCTGCTGTCGAGAGCGCGCACCACCCGCAGATTGCTGGCCGCTTCCGCGCGCTCCTCCGTCAGGCGCTGGCGCAAGCGGGCCTGCATGTCCTGCAGGCGCGCAAGCAGGCTGCGAGTGTCGCCCGCGCGCGCTCCGACCGGCGTGTCGAGGTCGCCGGCGGCGATCCGTGCCGTCGCTTTGGCCGCCTGCACCGGCTCGCCGCCGATGTCGCGACGTACGCTGCTGATGATCCACAGCCCCAGGGCTGCCATCGCCAGCGCCGAACCCAGCATCGTCGCGAGCTGCAGGTTGCGGACCTGGCTCGCCTGCGCGCTCGCCCGGATAGACAGCTGCGCCACGCCGCGTTCGATTTCCTCGCTCAGCGCTTCCATGACCACGGCGAGATCGTCGTAGGCGACTTCGAACCCCGTGAAGTCGGTCTCGCCTCCCGCCAAGACCTCCCGAATCTGCGCGTCGGCAGTCTTGAGATAGGCGTCAACCACCGGCCGGACGCGCGCGATCGCATCGACAAGCGCAGGTTCCGTGGCCTGCGCGGCGTTGTCATCCAGCACCCGGCGCATCCAGGCGGCGTGCTCGCTGTAGCCCTGCTGCGCGGCTTCGAGCACGTCTGCCCGACCGCTGCGCTGGGCGAGGCTGGCCTCCAGCACGTCCGCCTTGATGGCGTCGTGCATCATGTCGGCTTCCAGCTGGTTGCGCAGCAGCGCGGACGTCTGCACCTGTGCCTGGGAACCCTGGACCAGGCGCATCTGACCCCAAAGGCCGAGCAGACCGACCAGCAGTGCGCCGAGAAAGCCCGCCAGAGCGAGCAGCAACAACCGAGTGCGAAGGCTCATCACGGACTCCGAAGCAGGATTGGAAACGGGGGGTCAGGCGGCGTGCGTGCCGCGGCTTCGGCATTCAGGGCCAGCGCACCGACACGCCCACGGTGATGGCGCTGTCGACACTGCGATCGTTCAGACCGAGCGCGATCGCCGTATCCAGCTGAAGGTCCGGGCTGAGCAGCCAGGCGGAGCCCAGATCGAGGTAAGCCTCGGTGCCGCCATGCTCAGAGCTTGCGATCTGCGGCAGGGCCAGCTCGGCGAAACTGCGAAACGTCGGCGACCAGGCGCGTCCGACCACCACGCCGAAGATGCCGGCGGCGTAGTCGTCATCGCCATCGTCATCGAGGATCACTCCGGGCATCACGCCCAACGACCACGTCTCGGACAACGACCATTCGCCGACCCAGCGCAGCGAGGGGCGCACGCCCTCGCCGCGGAAAGCGCGGTCACCGCTCGGCAGGTCGAGATGGAACAGCCAGGCCTGTGAGGGGCCGGCACCGGTCGGCTCCGGCAGTGCGTACTTGAGGCCGACAGCGATATCCGCGAAACCATCGGATCCTTCGCGAACCGTCGCGGCGCGGACCCGCGCGTCGATCCAGCCGTCGGTTTCGAAACGAGCCTCCCAGTGCTCGCCGAGGCCTATCCGCAGCAGGGTCGGGGTTGCAAAGGCCTCCGCACGGACGCCGTCTTCATTGTCACGATCGAAGGCCACGCTGGTTTCGACCTGCCAACGCCCCAGACCCACCGTGCGGCTCGATTCCACGAAGTCGGGGCGATCGGTGGCGATCGGGCTGACCGACTGCGCGCCGGCGGCAAAGGGCAACAGGCTGCAGGCGCAGAGCGTCCAGGCGCGCGCCTTGGGAAGGGACAGGTCACTCGGCATGGCACGCATCCACTCGGGGGGAAACCACGCCAGTGCAAAGGGTGTTCCACTGCTCATTTCATCCTTGCAAACGATTGTCTCTCCCCTCGCAGCGCGCCGAAGGCGTTCGGCGACGGTTCTCCGGCGCGCCCGTCCTGCGACGAGGTCGCGATCGCATGCACCGGGGGGAGGCGGTTCGGAGGCACCCACGGCGAGTTGGAGGGTTGCACCCGCCGCGGATAGGCGCCCTGCAGTCGCTGCACGACAACGGATGCGAGGCCTGCGGAGCCACGCCCGTGCCGCCCGACACGCGGGCGGGGCGCACGCGCACAGGGGATAGAGACAGCGGCCCGACCCGCGCTTCGCGTGGCCCTCGGACCTGTGCGTTTGGCTATGCTGCCGCCCAGCCCGCGCGTCCGCTGGCTTCGCCCCAGCCCTCCATCGAGCCCGCCATGCCACGCCATCGCACCCGCACCAACCGGACACTTTCGGCCTGCCTCGCCCTCGCGATGGTCTGGACCAGCACGCACGCTGCCGCCGACACGCTGCGCATCAACGGCGAAACCAAGCAGACGATCGGCACCCTGCGTGAAGCGGTCAGCGGGGACATCGCCTGTTACCTGGAACTCGAAGACGCCAACGGCGAGCGTTTCAACGAATCGGCGGTGTTCGAGCTGTGCGAGGACCCGAGCCTGATCGGCCAGCGTCTCAAGCTGAGTTACACCGTCGAGAACGTGCTCGCCGAGGCCTGCCAGGGCGACGTCGACTGTGGCCAGAGTGATCGCATCGTGCTGGTCAGCGCGGCGCGCGTGCTGAGTGCGGCGTCAGCCGGAGACAGCGGCCAGCAGTCCTTCTGCACGTCGACCGAAACCATCGCGTTCGCCTGCCGGGTCGGCGGCAAACTGGTCTCGGTCTGCGCTTCGAACGATGCCTCGAACGTTTCCGGCTATCTGCAGTACCGCTTTGGCAGGCCCGACTCCAACGACCCGCTTGAGCTCGCGATTCCCGAGCATCGCCCGGTGCCCCGATTGGCCTCACGCGGCGAGTCGACGCCGTTTGCCGGCGGCGGTGGCAGCTGGCTGCGCTTTCACAACGGACGCTATGCCTACGTGGTTTACACCGGCATCGGCCGCTGGGGCCAAGGCGGCGAAACCCTTGAACTGGAGGGCGTGCAGGTCGAGCGCGACGGGACCGCCATCGCCACCCTGCCCTGCACCGGTCCGCTGGAGAGCACCTTGGGCCCGGACTGGTTCGAGCAGATGGGCGTGATCTCCGAAGGCGAGGAGTTCTTCTTCCCCGATCCGGAGTGAAGCGGGGTCACTCGCCCAGCCCTGTGTTTGCCCGCCGTTGCGCTGTCGAGAAGCCTCGGGCCCCGCTGCGCTGCGTGCGAGTTGGCCGCTGGCTGCGACTTCGCCTCAGGGCGACTCGAAGCCGTTGCGGAAGACGAGCACCGTCTGCGGCAGCACCGCGACATCGTCGACCAGAAACTCCGCCTCGCCCGCGCCGATCGAACACAGCAGCACCAGTTCGATCGACTGCGCCAGCTCGTTCGCGGTCTGCTGCGTGGCGAGCGCGGAGTAGCTGTTCGCGTTGACCACGATCGCGTCGGAAGCGACGAACACGCCGTTGGGCCGAGTGCAGTCCGGCCCTAAGAATTCGTCCCAACCCAGAATGCAGGTGTCGGCGACAAGGGCGCGGAAACTCGCCTCCAAGCGATAGGTGCGCGCCGTGGTGAGATTGATGCAGGCCTCCGCTTCGGCATTTCTGTCGCTGTCGATCGCGGTGTCGCGCACGCGCATCGCACCGGGCGCGAGATTGCCCGCAGCGGCCTCATGCGAGATCACGTCACCGCCCTCCTGCGCGGTGTGCCGCTGATGCCGGTGTCGAAACTGCAGTTCTGCACCAGATTGCCGCTGGGCCCGCAGGCATGGGCGCCAAACGAAGCCAGCAGCGGAGCCAGGCACAGCAGTGAGCGTACAGGTGTCATCGGGTCGGGCTCGGCAAGCGGTCAGTGGCCGAGCATAGAACGAAACGGCTGGCAGGAGCGGCTGCAGCTGCCCCTCAGCGGAGGTCGGATGAGGCGTCCGCGGGTCGGACTCAAGCGCCCGTCACCCGGGATACTGCTGAGCGCACAGCACGTACATGCGCGAACGCGGCCGCCAGCCAAGGCGCGCGCGTCACGGACGGCGCCCGGTGCCGGCGTGTTCCGCCCCGCGTGGGCATGGAGGTCTTCGCGCCCGCTGAGCTTGGATCCGCGCGGGAGCACATCAGCGAAACGGCCTGCAGCGCCGTGCGCTTGCCATCAGGCACTCCGATGACCTGGCGCGGACGATCGCTACGCGGATCGAGGTCGAGGCACTGCGCGCAGTCTTCCGCATGGCGCGGCTCGCCGCGCCCGCATTCAGGGCGACTCGAAGCCGTGGCGGAACAGCAGCCCCGGCGTCGGCTGGTACTCGTAGGCGCCGATGTCGACCGCGCTGCCGATCAGCCGGTCTTCACCGTCGAGATCGAACTCGGGCAGCTCGGGAAACGCGAAGGCGGCGTCGACCAGGGGCGAGTTCGACTGCAGGCGGAAATCGCCGCTGGCAGGCGCGACAAAGCCGGGTGCGACGCCCGCGGCCAGGTTGGACAGCATCGACTGCGGCGAACCGAGACGCGTGTCCCAACGGCTGTTGCGCAAGGTGCCGGTGTTGGCGGAAAACGCCAGATCGACTGCGTCGTTCAGAGCAAACACGCTGTTGCCGACCACGTACTGGGTGGGGAAGTCGGTGCCCGCCTGGATGTAGACCTGGCCGAGCCCGCAGTTCTCACCGCTGCAGCGCGTGCGCACGACCGTATTGGCAAGGAACAGCAGTCGCGGCTGGGCGGCGCTGCCGGTTGGAGCCGTGGCAGCGGCGATCGCCGCGCAGTAGTAGGCGTTGCAGCTGTTGCCGTCGAACAGGCTGTTGATGATCCGCAGCTGCCCGAGCGTCTGCGCGCGCAGGCCGCCACCGAGGCTTTCGCTGTGGTTGTCGCGCAGGATCACCCGGTCGACGGTGATGCTGCCCAGCAGCGGCAGGCCGCCGATCGACAGCCCGCCGAAATCAGTGCCGCGGCCGGTGCCATCGCCGTTGCGAATGGTCAGATTGCGCACGGTGAACGATGCGCCGCTGTTCGCGCCTCCGAGCAGGCGCAGCACGCTGCGCTGGTCGCCACCATCAAGCACGGTGCCCTCGGCGCCATCCATCCGCAGGCTGCAGGTGCCGGCGGTGACGCCGAACCAGCCGCCCTCAATGCTCAGGTTGAAGTTCTCGCTTGAGAAGTGCTCGAAGGCAATCGGCCCGGAAGTACCGAGATAGGTACCCCTGCGGACGCGGATGGTGTCGCTCTCGCCGTTGCTGGCGGCGGTGGCGAGCGCTGTGCGCAGCTCGTTCGCGGTGCTGACGCAGTAGGTCGCTGCGGCGGCCAAGGCCGGCCAGAGCAGACTCGCGACCAGAAGCAGGGCGAGCACAACGCCGATTCGAAAAGGAGCTGCGAGGCAGGGCGATGTCATCGTGCAATCTCCGAGGCAGGCACGGGAAGGGCCGCTGTCGAGTGCGACAGCGACCGGCTGCTCAAGGGAATGCATGGGAGCGGTGAGACCGAACGCGAGCCGCAGGGACTGCTCTGCCGCGACAGGTCGCGCGGGGCGGCCTGCCCACTCGCGCCTTGCCCACAGCGCGACAGCCGTCAGCCCTCCGGGTGGAAATCGGTCTCTCAGCCGGGCGGCGGCAGCAAAGCCTTCAGGCTGGCTTCCGACAGCTCGCCGCTGCGCCGATGCAGCAGACGGCCTTCGCCATCGAGGATCAGGGTGGTCGGATAGCCGCGGACCTGCAGGCGCTCCGCCACGGCGCCATTCGGGTCGCGCAGGATCGGCGTCAGCGGCTCGGACAGAGTGCGGGTGAACGCGGCGATCTCGGCCGGACTTTCGCCGATGTTGAGGTAGACGAAGTCCACATCCGTCCGCTGCGCCTGCACGCGCGCGAACGCGGGCATCTCGCGCCGACAGGGGGAGCACCAGCTGCCCCACAGATTGATGACCTGCGGCCGACCGGCAGCCGCCGGCAATCGCTGCGGCGCGCCGGTGAGGTCCAGCACATCGAAGCGCGGCAGCGGGACGGCGCGCAGACGTGCCGAGTGTTCGAGAAGGAGCTGCCCGCCGGTCAGCACCAGCAGACCCGCACCAGCGGCGAACAGCAGTTGACGACGGGACAGTTCGATGGCCGCGCGCGCGACCTGGTGTATCTGCGAAGGTTCGGCGCCAGCGCCGGAAGGCGGCTTCTCGGGCAGCACTTCGAGAACAGCACCCGCCACCGGCGGCTCGCCCACGCGCCGGCTCCCTGCTGCCGTAGCGCGCGCCGCCATCAGCACGACTGCCGCAGCCCCGGTCAGCAGGCCGACCCACGGATCGTAGCCACCGTCCCGGAAAGCCAGCAGGGCGCCAGGACTTTCCGAGTACGCCTGCCAGTGCCGCGCCACCCAGCCGGCGCGCGCGCCCAGCACGCCGATCGCAAGCGCGATGAACAATCGACTCTCGCTGCGTGAGCGCCGCGCCTGCTCGCTTTCGGGCAGCAGGGCCAGCACGCCCAATGCCGCCGCAGCGGCCAGCACCAGCAGCACGGCCTGGGTGGGCAGCAGCAGCGGTCCGAGTGCGATCGAGTCCGGCATCGCGCTGCGCGTCAGCCGCGCAGTGCGTCGATCGCCGGCTGCACTTGCGTCTGTCGCTCCAGAGCGAGCCCTGCGCGCTGCAGCGCCTCGGCGAGCTGCGCGGCGCTGTCGGCGCGCAGGGTGGCATGGCCGACCTTGCGACCCGGACGCGCGCTTTTGCCGTAGTCGTGCCAATGCAATCCGGGCACGGTGAGCGCGGCGGCGGCCTCGGGCAGTTCGCCAATCCAGTTGAGCATCGCGCTGTAGCCGCGCGTGGCGGTGTCGCCGAGCGGCAGGCCGAGCACCGCACGCAGGTGGTTCTCGAACTGGCTGCTGACCGCGCCCTCGATCGTCCAGTGGCCGCTGTTGTGCACGCGCGGCGCCATCTCGTTGGCGAGCAGCACGCCGCCCTGCTCGAAGAGTTCCAGCGCGAACACGCCGACGTAGTCCAGCTGATCGGCGACCGCGCGTGCGTGCGCGACCGCGCGCGCCGCCAGATCATCCGGCACCGAGGCCGGCGCCAGGCTGAGCGAGAGAATGCCCTGATGGTGCCAGTTGCGGGTCAGCGGATAGCTGCGGAATTCGCCGTCACGGCCGCGGACGGCGACCACTGACAGCTCGCTGTCGAACGGCACGAAGGCTTCGAGAATCAGGCTGGCGCGCGGCTGGCCGTGGGCGAGCTCTGCCCAGGCGAGCTCGACATCGGCGCGCTGGCGCAGCCGGTACTGGCCCTTGCCGTCATAGCCGAGGCGCCGGGCCTTGAGGATGCTGGGCAGTCCGATCTGTTCGACCGCCTGCTGCAGATCTTCGAGCGTATCGACCGCCGCGAAGGCCGGGGTGCCGATACCCAGCGCGCGAAACAGCGACTTCTCGGCCATGCGGTCCTGCGCCACGCCCAGAGCACGCGGATTCGGAAACACCGGCACGCGCTCGGCCAGCCAGGCAGCGCTGTCGGAAGGCACGTTCTCGAAATCGAAAGTCGCGATGTCGATCTGCGACGCGAACCGGCCCAGCGCGTCGAGGTCGCGGTAGTCGGCCTGCATCAGGGAAGCCACCTGGCCAGCACAGGCATTGGCATCGGTGTCGAGCATCAGAAACTTCGTGCCCAGCGGCGCGCCCGCAATGGCGAGCATGCGCGCCAGCTGGCCGCCGCCGAGCACGCCGACGCGGATCAGGCTGCGCTGACTCATGCCTGCCTCGGGTCCGGATGGGCGAGCACGTCGTCGGTCTGCTTCGCCCGGAAGGCGGCGAGCGCGTCGCGGATGGCCGGGTGGTCGGCCGCCAGCAGGCTGGCCGCGAACAGACCGGCGTTGGCGGCGCCGGCGACGCCGATGGCGAACGTGGCGACCGGCACACCGGCTGGCATCTGCACGATGGAAAGCAGCGAATCGAGACCGTTCAGCGCTTTCGACTGCACCGGCACACCGAGCACCGGTACGGCGGTCTTGGCAGCCAGCATGCCGGGCAGATGGGCGGCTCCGCCGGCGCCGGCGATGATCGCGCGCAAGCCGCGGGCTTCGGCGCTTTCGGCGTAACGAAACAGCAAATCGGGCGTGCGGTGCGCGCTGACCACCTGCACCTCATGCGGAACGCCGAGGGCCTCAAGGCGCTGCACCGCGTGCTGCATGGTGTCCCAATCGGAGCGCGAGCCCATCACCACGCCGACCAGGGGCGCTGCGCTGTGGGCATCGGTCGAGTGCTGCGTCATCGGCTGCGGCCTCCGCATGGCGATAGCGAACCCGGCACGGGCACCCCGCCCGACCGGAAGCCGCACAGTGTAGACGGCCTACGCGACACGCGCTTTGCAGGGCTTCGCCGCTTGACCGACAATCAGCGGCTTGTCACCACTTTCGGCGAACGCCCATGGCCCTTGATCCGCGCCTGCTTGAAATCCTCTGCTGTCCGCTCACCCGCCAGCCGCTGCAGATGCTGGATGGCACCCGGCTCGCGGCCCTGAACGCCGCGATCGCCGCAGGCAGCGTGAAGCAGGCAGACGGCCAGGCGCTGACGCAGGCCTGGAAGGAGGCCCTGGTCACCGCCAACGGCAGCCGCGTCTATCGCATCGACGACGGCATTCCGGTGCTGCTGGCGGACGAGGCCGTGGAGTGGGCGCAGCTCGGCTGAATCCAGTCACCCGATCCGCTCAGGGCAAGCGCCTGATCAGGGCGCCGAGGCCACCGAGCTTTTCCTCGATGCACTCGTAGCCGCGGTCGATGTGGTAGATCCGATCGACCACCGTATCGCCGCGCGCGACCAGGCCGGCCAGCACCAGGCTCGCGGAGGCGCGCAGATCGGTGGCCATGATCGGCGCGGCGGTGAGTTCGTTCACACCGCGGATGATTGCGGAGTTGCCTTCGACGCGGATGTCGGCGCCGAGGCGGCGCAGCTCTTCGATATGCATGAAGCGGTTCTCGAACACCGTCTCGGTGACGATGCCGACACCTTCGGCCACCGCGTTCAAGGCCACGAACTGCGCCTGCATGTCGGTCGGAAATGCCGGGTACGGCGCGGTGGTGAGATCGACGGCCCGCGGGCGGCGGCCCTGCATGTCGAGCTCGATGAAATCGGCGCCGGTATTGATGTGGGCGCCGGCCTTTTCAAGCTTTTGCAGAACGGCATCCAGCGTGTCGGCGCGGGTGTGCTTGCAAAGAACCCGGCCGCGGGTGATCGCGCCTGCAACCAGGAAAGTGCCGGTCTCGATGCGATCGGCGATGACATCGTAGCGACAGCCGTGCAGGCGCTCGACGCCATGCACGATCAGGGTGCTGGTGCCGATCCCTTCGATCTGCGCGCCCATCGCCTGCAGGCAGTGCGCAAGGTCGGTGACCTCCGGCTCCTGGGCCGCATTCTCGATGACCGAAGTGCCCTCGGCCAGAGTCGCCGCCATCAGGATGTTCTCGGTGCCGGTCACGGTCACCATGTCGAACACGAAGCGGGTGCCCTTCAGACGCTTGGCGCGGGCGCGGATGTTGCCGCCTTCGACGTGGATCTCCGCCCCCATCGCCTGCAGGCCGCGGATGTGCTGGTCGACCGGACGCGAGCCGATCGCGCAGCCGCCGGGCAGGCTCACTTCGGCCTGACCGAAACGCGCCACCATCGGGCCCAGCACCAGGATCGAGGCGCGCATGGTCTTGACCAGCTCGTAAGGCGCGACGAAACGGTTGGCGCGGCTCGCATCGAGGGTGATGCGCATGCGATCTTCGATGCCGAGCGCGACCCCCATCTGGCCGAGCAGCTCCAGCGTGGTGGTGACATCGTGCAGGTGCGGCACGTTGCCGATGTCCATCGGACCATCGGCCAGCAGACCGGCGCAGAGGATCGGCAGCACGGCGTTCTTCGCACCGGAGATCCACACTTCGCCGTCCAGCGGGCCGTTGCCGGTGATCTGGATTTTCGCCATGCGCCTTCAGCCCGCCTGCCCGGCTTCCGCCGGGGTCTGGGTTTTCAGCGACAAGGCATGGATGGCGCCGCCCATCAGCTCGCCCAAGGTCGCGTAGACCATGCGGTGGCGGGCCAAGGGCAGTTTGCCGGCGAAAGCCTCGCAGATCACGGTGGCTTCAAAGTGGACCCCGTCGTCGCCTTGGACGAGGGCACGGGCGCCGGGCAAGCCGGCTTCGATCAGTTCACGGATGGTTTCGGGGGTCATGGGCAGGCTCAGCGCGCCAGCGAGCCGGGTCGTCGGGACCCGTGCGCGGCGGCCCCGGTGCGGGGCAGGTAGAATGGCCGGCGATTCTAAAGCATCCGCGTCGGCACACCTGGCCGCCGCCACAACTCGTCAGATTCCGCCCGTTTGCCGACCTGGGCCTTTCGTCCGCACCGAAATCCGCCGCACCGCCGCCGACTGCCTCTTCGAACCTGTCTGGATTCTCCACCCACACATGAATGCCCAAGTGCATCCCCTGCCCTCGCCGCGCGACGCCGGCGGTTTGTCGGCTGAGACACTGATCGCCAGCGGACGCGAGGTGATCGGTGTCGAGCGC
>JBIJCA010000084.1:0-15660 GCA_044344935.1 Aquimonas sp.
GCGCTGCGGCAGCTCGATCTCCGACCTGCTGGACTGGACGCTCTATACCATCTTCCCAACGATCATCGAGGTGACCCTCGTAACAATCGTTCTTGTGGTGCTCTACGACAGCGGCTTCGCGATCATCACTGGCATCACCCTGGTCGCCTACATCGCCTGGACGATCCGCGTGACCGAGTGGCGCACCAAGTTCTACCGCGCCTCGGTCGAGGCTGATACCGCGGCCAGCGCTTCGGCTGTGGATTCGCTGCTGAACTACGAGACGGTGAAGTACTTCAACAACGAAGAACACGAGGCCCAGCGCTTCGACTCAAGCCTGCGCACCAAGGAAGAGGCCGAAGTGCTGAGCTACAAGACGCTCGCGGTCCTCAACATCGGCCAGAACGCGATCATCTCGCTGGGCGTCACCGCGCTGATGTGGCGCGCAGCCTCGGGCGTCGTCTCGGGGGAGCTCACCGTCGGCGATCTGGTGCTGGTCAACGCCTACCTGCTGCAGCTGGCCGCGCCATTGAACTTCCTCGGCATGATGTACCGCGAGGTCAAGCAGGCGCTGACCAACATCGAAAAGCTGTGGAACCTGCTGGACGAGAACCGCGAGGTGCAGGACCGCCCTGACGCACGCGTGCTGCAGACACTGCGCCCGGTGGTCGAATTCGACACGGTGCGCTTCGCGTACGACGAGCGCCGCGAGATCCTGCACGGCATCCGCTTCCAGATACCGGCCGGCGGCACGGTTGCGGTTGTGGGTCATTCGGGCAGCGGCAAGAGCACGCTCGCGCGGCTGCTGTATCGCTTCTATGACGTGGGATCCGGCCACATCCGCATCGACGGCCTCGACCTGCGCGACTACACCCAGGACAGCCTGCGCGCGGCGATCGGCATCGTTCCGCAGGACACCGTGCTGTTCAACGACTCGATCCGCTACAACATCCGCTACGGCCGGGTCGACGCCAGCGACGAAGAGGTCGAGAACGCCGCTCGCGCCGCCCACATCCACGACTTCATCAGCACCTTGCCGGAGGGCTACGACAGCCCGGTCGGCGAGCGCGGCCTGAAGCTATCCGGCGGCGAAAAGCAGCGCGTGGCGATCGCCCGCGCCCTGCTCAAAAACCCCGCCATCCTGATTTTCGACGAAGCCACTTCGGCGCTGGATTCCAAGTCCGAGCGCGCCATCCAGGCCGAGCTCGACCGCATCCAGCAGGGCCGCACGACGCTGGTCATCGCACATCGCCTGTCGACCATCATGAATGCCGACCGGATCCTGGTGATGGATGCCGGCCACATCATCGAACAGGGCACCCACGCCGAGCTGTTGGCCGCGGACGGGCACTACGCCCAGATGTGGCGGCTGCAGCAGCGCGAGGCTGCGCAGGAAGAGACCGCGGCTGCGATCGCTGGCTGAGGCCTCAACCGAAACGGGACAAGCGGAATGCCAGAGCCGTGCGATGCAGGCATCGCGCCCTTGCCGGACTCGGCGCAGCCATGTACGCTTTACCAGACATAACGTCCGCCAAAGCAGACACATGCTCAAGATCCTGTGCGTCCTGATTTCAGCCTTCTGCCTTGGCCTGGCGCTGGCCGCACTCGCCGGCCGACTGCCGCTGCCGGCGGGAGTCGGCGGCGCGCTGATCATGCTCAGCACCGCGCTGGCCGTGCGCCGCCGCTGGGGTCTGTTGGCCGAAGCCGCGCCGGGCACGCCGGAGCGGCAGCTGTGGGTGTCTCTGGGCGGCACTGCGATGGTGGCCGGTCATCTGCTCGCGGCGATGTGGCACATCGGCCCGCGCATGGTGATGCACACACCGACGGTGCACGCGCTTGGCATCGACAGCTGGACCCTGGTGGCCGCTGCGTTCATTGCCTACTGGATCGCCCGCGAACCGCAGCCGCGCACAGATGAGCGCGACGCCTGGATCGGCAACTGCGGACTGCGCGTGGCGCACTACGCGCTGGTAGCAGTGCTGCTGGTCCAGATCCTTGCGCTCGGCTTCGTCCGTGAAGGCTGGATCGGCGAGCTCTCGCACCCGTCCATCGCCCACGCGCTGATCCTCGCCCTGCTGGCATCGACGCTTGCGGACGCCATCGCCCGCCTTTGGCTGTATGCGCGCGACGCCAAAGCCGCCGACGAGGGCACGGAATGAGCGCTTCGCCGATCGGCAACCATCTGCGGCGGCTGCGCTTCGAGCACGGGGAACTCTCGCAGGAAGCGCTGGCGCGCGCGGTGGGCGTGACCCGCCAGACCATCATCGCGATTGAAGGCGGGCGCTACGCGCCTTCGCTGGAGCTGGCGATGCGGCTGGCGCGCGTGTTCGAGCGCGGAGTCGATGAGGTGTTCTTCTGGCTGGAACGCCCACCACCGAAATAGGGACTGCCCTCCGCTCACGCAACGGATCGCGGCTGTGTTGGCCGCGCAGCGCCCGGCACCAAACCTCACGCGCCCTCGCCGCTTCCCCCAACGCCTCACCCACCCAGCGGAACCCAAGAACATGCCAAGTCGCCTGCCGTCGCTACTGCTGAAGACGTCCCTGTGGGCGCTGGCCGCCCTGCTCGCGCTGGTCGCACTCGCCGTGGCCTACGTGCTCTACAACGTCTACAGCTTCGACACCGAGACCTTGCCAGCCCGCCACGGTCAGGTCGATGCCCAGCTGTTCGCCCGCGACAGAGGCGCGCAACCCTTGATCGTCGGGCTCGGCGGTGCCGAGGGTGGCAACAGTTGGGCGCGCGACTTCTGGAAACCGCAGCGCGAGCGCTTTCTTGATCAGGGCTACGCCCTCCTGGCGATCGGCTATTTCGGCCTGCCCAACACGCCGGCCGCACTCGATCGCATCGCGCTCGACGGGGTGCACGCAGCGATCCAGAACGCCCAGCAGGATCCACGCGTCAGCTCCGAGTGCGTGATCCTGCTGGGGGGCTCCAAAGGCGCTGAGCTTGCGCTCGCGCTGGCAGCCCACTACCCGGACATCGATGCGGTGATCGCGCTGGCGCCCGGCGATACGGTGTTTCCGGCGCATACCGACGCCATGACCACGTCCTCGTGGTCAAAGGACGGACAGCCCCTTCCGTTCGCGCCGATGCCATGGTCGGCCACGCTGGACCTGCTGGGCGGCAACCTCCATGCGGTCATGCAGCGCGTGCTTGCGCAGCCCGAGGCCGAGGCCGCTCGCATTCCGGTCGAGCGCATGCAGGCGGCGCTGCTGCTGGTCGCGGCTGACAAAGACGAGATGTGGCCCTCGCTATGGATGGCGAAGCGCCTGATGGCCCGCCTTGATGCGGCGGGCTACACGCATGCCCGCGCGCTGATCGAGGTCGATGGCGACCATGCCTCCCCGACCCGCCAGTTCGATCAGGTCGAAGCGTTCCTGCAGGCTCGGATGAGCTCACGTCCCGGCTGCGGGTCCGCGACGCTGCCCGCGCAAACCAACAGATGAACGCGCGCCGCGCGGCAGTGCACGTCTGCCGCTACAGCGCCTTCAGCGCGGCCGAGCCACCCTCCGAGGCCGTGGCAGACGAGAGCGCAGACGCGGTTCGCTGCATGCCCTGATCACGCGCACGCGAAAGCGGCGCGTCACCGATCCTGGGGCGAGGGCGAGCGCGAAGCCGCTAGACTTCGCGCCCTGCACCGGCGCCTGTGCGCCTTGACGAGACCCGTCTCCATGCTCCCTGCCCTGCGCGCGCTCTGGCGCGTCTGCATCGAACGTCCCTGGCCCGTGTTCGCGGCCACGCTGGCGATCACCCTGTTCGCCCTGCTGCAGTTCCCGCAGGTGCGCATCGACACCGACCCCGAGAACATGCTGCCGGCGGACCAGCCCGAGCGCGTGTTCCACAACGCCGCCAAACAGCGCTTCGGGCTGAGCGACGCCATCGTGGTCGGCGTCATCGCCCGCGAGGGCAGCATCTACACGCCGCGCTCGCTTGCGGCCCTGCATGCGCTGAGCGGCGAGGTGAAGCGCATCGAGGGCGTCGTTGAAGTCGACCTGATGTCGCTGGCCGAGGCGGACAACGTGACCCAGGGCGGGCCGGGCACGGTGCGCTTCGAGTGGCTGATGCGTACGCCGCCCACGACCGAGACCGAAGCGCAGGCGATCCGCGCCGCGGTCGAGCGCCTGCCCCAGGTCTTCGGCACGCTCGCGTCGGAAGACGCCCGCGCCGCCGCGCTGTACGTGCCCATCGAGGACAAGAACGAGAGCCACCGCATCGCCGGCGAGATCCGCGGGCTGATCGCAGCCCTAGACAGCGAGGACGCCTTCCACATCACCGGCCTGCCGGTGGCGGAGGACACCTTCGGCTACGAGATGTTCGTGCAGATGGCGATCTGCGCGCCGCTGGCGGGGCTCGTCATCTTCCTGCTGATGTGGGGCTTTTTCCGCAGCGCGCTGTTCGTCACGGGGCCGATGCTGGTGGCGATGGGCAGCGTGATCGTCACCATGGGCGCGCTGATCGGGCTGGGCTTTCCGGTCCACATCATGAGTTCGATGATCGCGATCTTCCTGATGCCGATCGCGGTGGTCGATGCCATTCACATCCAGTCCGACTTTGCCGAGCGCTATCGCCCCGGCGACGATGCCGGCGCGGTGATGCAGGCGGTGCTGGGCGATCTGTTCAAGCCCATGCTCTACACCAGCCTGACCTCGGCGGTCGGCTTCGCCTCGCTGCTGCTGACGCCGATCCCGCCGGTGCAGGTGTTCGGCGCCTTCGTGGCCTTCGGCATTCTGTTCGCCTTCGTGCTGACCATGACCCTGCTGCCGGCCTTCCTGTGCCGGCTGTCGCCTTCCACGCTCGCGCGCATCGCCGCGGTCGACACCCAGCGCAGCCGGCTGTACGCACCACTGGCCTTCATCCGCCGCAGTTCGCAGAGCCATCGGCCGCTGGTGCTCGGTGTGGCCCTGCTGGCGGTGGCCTTCAGTGTGTTCGGCATCCTGCGCATCGAGATCAACGACAACCCGGTGCGCTGGTTCAAGGCCAGCCACGAGATCCGCGTGGCCGACCGCGCTCTCAACGCTCACTTCGCCGGCACCTACGATGCCTGGCTGGTGCTGGAGCAGGACGTGGACGCCCTGCGCGCAGACTGGACGCGCGAATGGTCGGCGCTGCCGGCGGACCCGCTGCGCGAGGCCGTGCTCGCCGCCCTGCAGTCCGAGCCTGAGACGGCGAACGCGCTGCGTGCTGCGCAGGACGCGGTCGACGACAGCGAGGCGGAGTTCGCGCTCATTGAGGACTGGACCGCACGCATCGAAGACGCACAGAGCCAGCTCGCCCGCTTCCAGCAGCCCGAAATGCTGCGCTGGGTGGAGCAGCTGCAGGGCGCACTCGACGGCTCGGGTCTCGTCGGAAAATCCAATGCCGTCACCGATATCGTCAAGACCGTGCACCGCGAGCTGCGCGGCGGCGATACGTCCCAAGAGCGCATACCGGACACGCAGGCGGGTGTCGGGCAGACCCTGCTGCAGTTCCTGGGTTCACACAGGCCACAGGATCTCTGGCACTTCGTCACGCCCGACTACCGCAGCGCGCTGATCTGGCTGCAGATGACGAGCGGCGACAACCAGGACATGAGCCGGGTCGAGGACTTCGTGGCAGAACATCTCGCCGCGCACCCGCTGCCCGCGGGGGTGAGCGCACGGTGGGCGGGCAAGACGCATCTGAACCGCGTCTGGCAGGGAGAGATGGTCCACGGCATGGCCTGGAGCCTGGCCGGCGCCTGGGTGGTGGTGCTGGCGATGATGCTGGTGTTGTTCCGCAGCCTGCCCCTCGGCCTGCTGGCGATGCTGCCGCTCACGCTGTCGATCGGCGTGCTGTACGGCCTCGTCGGCTGGATGGGCAAGGACTACGACATGCCGATTGCGGTGCTGTCGGCGCTGGCGCTGGGGCTGGCGGTCGACTTCGCGATCCACTTCCTGCAGCGCGCACGCGCACTGGCCGCCGAGCTGCGCGATGTCAACGCCACCCTGGATGCCCTGTTCCGCGAACCCGCACTGGCGATCAGCCGCAACGCGATCGTGATCGCGATGGGCTTCACGCCCCTGCTGTTCGCGCCGCTGGTGCCCTATATCACCGTCGGCTGGCTGCTGGCCGGCATCATGGCGCTCTCGGCCGGGGTCAGCCTGTACCTGCTGGCGGCCCTGCTGGGCGCCGGCAACGGATGGATGCTCAAGAGGATGATGCGATGAAGACCGTATTGAAGACCCTCGCCTTCGCCCTGCTGACCACGCTCTGCGCAGGCCATGCGCATGCTCGCGAAGTCGACCCACGCGCGGAAGCCATCGTGGCCAAGGCGCAGCAAGCCGCGCGCTACGCCGGTGAGGACGGCCGCACGCTTGCGCGCATGCGGATCACTGACAGCCGCGGCCAGCAGCAGCAGCGCGTGTTCACCCTCCTGCGCCGCGATATCGAAGACGGCGGAGACCAGGACTTCCTGGTGGTGTTCTCGCGCCCGGCCGACGTGCGCGGCACGACGTTTCTGGTCAACAAGAAGACCGCACGCGACGACGACCGCTGGCTCTATCTGCCAGCGCTGGATCTGGAAAAGCGAATCTCCGCCGGCGACAAGCGCACCAGCTTCGTCGGCTCGGATTTCTTCTACGAGGACATCAGCGGCCGCAACCCGGCGTTGGACTGGCATTCCATTGTCAGCGAAGGCGAGCGCGAGATCGTCATCCGCTGCGATCCCAAGGAGCCGGACAGCGTCGAGTTCGCCTACTCGCATGCGGTGATCGATCCAAAAACCTTCCTGCCGATCCGCGCCGAGTACTACAACGCCGACGGCGAGCTGTTCCGCAAGATCGAGACGCTGGAGACGGCGGTCGTGCAAGGCCACCCCACTGTCGTGCGCAGCCAGGTCACCGACCTGCGCTCCGGCAGCAGCACGCTGATGGAAATGCGCAGCCCGCAGTACGACATCGGACTCGACGCCAGCGCCTTCGGCACCGGTGCCCTGCGCAACCCGCCGCAGCAGTGGCTGCGCCCGTGAGTGCAGGTGCGCGCCTGCGGCCGCTGGCGGCGCTGCTGACGGTGGGCCTCGCCGCACCC
This sequence comes from Aquimonas sp., assembly GCA_044344935.1. Taxonomy (GTDB): domain Bacteria; phylum Pseudomonadota; class Gammaproteobacteria; order Xanthomonadales; family Xanthomonadaceae; genus Aquimonas. The sequence continues at coordinate 7,024 of JBIJCA010000084.1, forward strand.
GCGCTGGCGCAGGACGACGACTGGGACGACTGGGCCGCGGAATCCGCCACCCAGTGGAGCGGCTACATCGAGGGCGCCTACAGCACCCGCTTCGACCGCGACCCGCTGTTCGATGAGCGGTCCAGCCGCGCCGAGCTGAAGGGCCAGATCGAAGTCAGCCACGACCTCGAACGCGCGCAGCTGAGCGCCAAGCTCGACGTGCACGCGGACGGCATCGAGGACGGCCTGTGGTTCGACCTTCGCGAAGCCATGCTCAGCTTGCCCGTCGGCAGTCGCGGCCACGCTCGCATCGGCCGCCAGGTGCTGTCCTGGGGCACCGGCGATCTCTTGTTCATCAACGACCGTTTCCCAAAGGACTTCGAAACGCCGCTGGCCGGCGGCGAGGACCTCTACTTCAAGGCGCCGTCCAACAGCCTGCGGCTCGACTGGCGCTTCGACGCGCTGAGCGTGGATCTCGCCTGGACGCCTCGTTTCACGCCCGACCGCTACATCGATGGCCAGCGCCTCGGCTTCTTCGATGCGCGCAGCGGCGCGCGCGTCGGCGGCTGCGATCTGATCGACGCCATCGAACCGCGCGGCGGCGTCGGCGGCAGCGAATGGGGCCTGCGCCTGCACCGTCGCCACGAGGGCGTGGAGTACGCGCTGTACGCCTACCGCGGCTTCGACAAGCAGCCGCTGGGCGCCGACGCGCTGGGTCGACCCAGCCACTTCCGCCGCGACAGCGCGGGCTTCAGCCTGCGCGGCCCGGTGTTCGGCGGCATCGCCTCGTTCGAGGCCGGCCGCGACTGGTCGGGCGCCGAATTGGGCGTCGACCCGGGCGCGGTCGCCGCGCGGGTGCCGCACAAGAGCGCAGCGATGGCGGCGTTCGAGAAAGAGTGGCGACCCAAGCTGACGATCGGCCTGCAGCTCTACGCCGAACGCCACGATGCGGAGAACAGCAACCTCTCACCGCTCAACGGCGAGTCGCGCCAGCTGATCTCGCTGCGCATCACGCGACAAGCCCTGCGCGATCGACTGAACCTGAGCGCCATCCTCTTCCACTCGCCCGACCAGCACGACCGCTGGCTGCGCCTCACCGCCAGCCACCGCCTGAGCGACCAGTGGCTGCTGGGCGCCAGCGCCAATGCCTTTGGCGGCCGCGTGCAGCGCTTCTTCGGCCAGCTCGAGGACGACAGCAATGCAGGGGTTTGGGTGCGCCGGCAGTTCTGAGACCACTGAGCAGACGCCGGTACGGCACCCATCGCCGTACCCAAGCTTTGCGTGGCACTGGGCGATATCGCTCACAGGTCCAAGCTTGCACCTCGGAGTCGAAGCCATTCTTTCCTGGCGCGAAAATCGGGCAAGACCTTATCCACTTCGTTCCAGAAAGCATCGGAGTGGTCCCGAAACCGCAGGTGACAAAGCTCGTGGACGATGATGTAGTCGATGATGGTCAAGGGAGCCATCAGACACTTCCAGTGGAAGTGCAGATCGCCGCGTTTGGTGCACGACGCCCATCGATAGCCGAGATCCTTGATCTCCACATCCCTTGCGGTCACGCCAACCTTGGGCGCGAAGTAGGCCACTCGCCTCTGGAGGCGCGGCAGACCCTTGTTCTGGTAGAACGCCGCGAACGCCTGATGACCGGCCTCCCGACCGCCGCACTCCACCACATCGCGACGCAGGCAGAAACGGCCGTCCTTGAGCCTTAGCGCTTCATCCTGTTCCGCCACCAGCTGCAGCCGGTAGCAGCTGCCCAAGTAGAGGAAGGTTTCTCCGCTGACCCATTCGCGCACAACGCGCGTGGCATTCAGGTCGCGCCACTCGGCCAGGTTGCGGTAGATCCACATCCGCTTGGAGAAAACGGTCGCATCCACCTGCTCAGGAGTCATCCGAACAGGCGGGCGGACTGTGATGATGCCATCGCGCTCAATCACGATATCCGTGGTCCGGCGGTCTGAGCCCGGCAGCAGCTGGTACTCGATATCACGCACCTGACGGAGCTGCATCACGCTCTCTCCTTCCGCGCCATGCTGACCAGCTCGTCGTGGCGGTTCTTGGCCAGCTTCATCACCTCTACAGCAACACGCTCACGGTTGAGCTTGAGCTCTTCGATGCCGGTCTTCGCGATTTCGGTCTTGATCAAGCTGCGCACGCGCTTCTGCTTGTCGGGGTTCTGCCAGAAATCGATGCTGCCGATGGTCTCCTGCAGTATCTCCACCGTCGTTTCCATGAATGCCTTGAATGCAGGTTTGTCTGCATCGCCGACCGAACCACTCGCGAAGCCCAGCTGGACGATGTACTCGTAGAAGGTCGTCGCTTCCTTGCTCATGCCGTCCACACCCTGCTGACGTCCTGCGATCGCTTCCTTGCTCAGCTCGGCCAGTTTTTCGGCCAGCAGCTCCCACTCATCGTGGTGCCGCTCAATCAGCGCATCGACCTTTTCCGACAGGCTGCGATAGAAGGCCGGATCCTCATCGTGGTGAACGGTGCAGTGCTTGCGGATGGCGTGCTCCATCTCGCTCGCCTTGGCCTCAAGGTTCTGGCCCGCGTGGGCAGCCAGCTTGTCGAGAAAGTCCTCCGCCAGCAGCTCGACCGGCGGCACCTTGGGATTGATTCCGAGACTTATCAGGTGTTCGTTGATCAGCGCCTTGACCTTCTCGCCTGCGCTGCCAAGGTCCAGGCTGGTGTCCTTGTAGCGCTCCTTGGTCACCTGAAGGATGTAGCCAAAGCGCTTGGCTGGCACGCGGTAGGGCTGCGCACCGGCGTCGGGCAGGATGATGTCCAGGCTCATCAGGAACTTCTTGAGGTAGACCTCGAAGTCAGCGCGCTTCTTGTCGTCCTTGAGCACCTTGACCGCCTCGTGCACTACCGCGGCCTCAGCCTCCAGACTGGCCAACTCACCGTTCACGAAGGCCTGGATCTGTCTGATGCCCTGCGCCGTGAAGTGCTGGAGCAGCCGCTGGTAGCGCTCTTCCAACACCGGCAGCTCCGACGCGATGTTCTTCATCCCGTCATGCAGTTCCTGTAGTTCGTCGCTGGCCGCGTAAAGGGTCAACGCATCGGTCAGGTGGTTGGCCAAGCCGATGTAATCGACGATGTAGCCGCGCTGCTTGCCCTTCTTCACTCGGTTGGTGCGGGCGATGGCCTGCAGCAAGGTGTGCTCACGCAGCTTCTTGTCGATGTACATCACCTGCTCGATCGGCGCATCAAAGCCGGTCAGCAGCATGTCGCACACGATCAGAAAGGCGATGCCGGTGTATTCCCTGTCCGGGTCCTCGAAGTCGAAGCTGCGGCAGAAGTTCTCCACCGCATTCATGCGCTGCGCTTCCTTGCGCGCCTGGGTGATGTAGGCCGCTTCGTTGGTGCCGTCCGACGACACCACCACTGCGGTCTTGAGAAAACGCAGCCGCTGGATCAGACCAGCATCCGGCGATGCCCTGGCCTCTTCGCTGGTCAGACGCTCGGCCAAGGCGGCCTTGATGCCCTTCTGGTATCGGATGCACGCCACCTTCGAATGGCACACCACCTGCGCCTTGAAACCGTTGGGCAGGATGTTGTCGACGTAGTGCGCCACCATGTCGCGCGCGATCGCATTGATGCGGTTTTCGGCTTCCAGAATGTCGCCGGTCGCGCCGTACTTCTTCTTGATTGCCAGCAGCTCTTCTTCGCTGCGATCGCGGAACAGGTCTTCGAAGGCTTCATCGAACGCGTGCTTCTCGTTCAGCGCACTGTCTGCCGTCTTGCCTTCATAGAGGATCTGCAGCGTGGCCCCGTCGTTCACCGCGTCCATCAGGCGGTAGGTGTCGATGTACTCGCCAAAGCGCTTGTGCGTCTTCCTCTCGCCGTGGCGCTCCGTGATCAGCGGGGTGCCGGTGAAGGCGATACGCGCGGCATTGGGGAAAGCCTCGAACAGGTTGTCGCCCAAGTCCGAGCTTTGCGTTCGATGCGCCTCGTCGATCATCAGGATGATGCGATCCGAGCTGTTGACCACCCCGAAGGTCTTGCCCGCTGGCATGGCCAGGTAGGTGCCCAGCGCTTCCGCCACCGTATTGGTCAGCGTCTGCTTGTGCTCCTGGAACTTGTGGATCATCACCATGCTGACGTCCGAGCTGTCGGTCGACAGATGCTGGCGCAGGCCGGCGCGGGTCTCGATCACGTTCACCCGACCGCCAATCAGCGTGGCCGTATCGCCCAGCTGCTCTTCCAGATCTTGCCGGTCGTTGACCAGCACGATCTTGTAGTCCGACAGGTCTCGGCTGGCGCGCAGCATTCGCGCCAGAAACACCATGGTCAGCGACTTGCCCGAACCTTGCGTGTGCCACACGACGCCACTGCGCTCGGTGGCGGTTTCGCCGCTGCGCAGGCGCTCGACGATCTTGCTGGCGGCGCGGAATTGCTGATAACGGCACACCACCTTCACACGCGGACCGCCGTCGGTGTCCATGAACACCGCGCTGGTGCGCAGGACCTGCAGCAGGTTGGGCTGGGTCAGCATCCCGGCAACCAGCTGCTGCTGGGGGTTCATTCCGGTCAGCGCGGCATCGTCAGCGGGGTGGAGCGTCTTCCAGGCATAGAAGTGCTCTTCGCCGGAAGTGATGGTGCCGAAGTCGGCTTCCAGGCCACAGCTGCGCACCAATATCAGGCTGCTGTTGAACAGCCGGGGCTCGCCTTCCTTCAGGCCGGAGGCTTCGGTTTCCTTGCGGCGGCGCATGTAGCGCTGAAGCTGCACGAAGGCTTCCTGCATGGGGTTCGCGCAGGTTTCCGAGCCCTTCTTGCACTCCACCACCACCAGCGGGATGCCATTCACGAACAGCACGATGTCCGGAACGATGAAGCCCTTGACGCAGCCGGGTGTGTTGATGCGGAACTGGTTGATGGCGTGGAATTGGTTGTTCGCAGGCGTGTGGAAGTCGATCAGCTGCACCACCGGATCGGCTTCGCCCGTCAGCTCGTTCAGATCGGTCTGCGCCTTGAACAGCATCGCCTGCACCGCTTCGTTGGCTTCAAGCAGCGAGCGATTCGGGTGCCGCAGTAGCTGGCTGCGCAGGTCCTCCAGCTGTCGATGGGTCAGCCACTCGCGCCCGTCATCCGTGCGGTTGATCGCGCGCACGGCGTGGTCGAACACCTCCGGCAGCAGCCATTGACGGAAGTTGCCGCGCAGGCTCAGGGTCGCGTCCTGCGGCACGCCCGCGCCCTGGTCGATGACCGTCCAGCCCAGCTCAGCCAGCTGTTGCAGGAAGGGGCGCTCGACCTCGGTGTATTCGCTCATGCGTGCTTACTGCGCAGCCTCTGGCGCGTCTCCGCCGGATTGCACAGGTTGGCCGTTTCTCCAGATCACGGCGTACTGCCCAAGTTTCTGTTTCTTTTCCAGGTTGTTCGCCACTGCTGTCTGCAAGGCTTTGAGCATGGCTTGCGCCTGGGGTGATGGCGGGGCGGATGTGATGGTCATGCCTCAAGCTCCTTCAACAAATGCTGGTAATGCGGCGCGTGCACGACATTGCGCAACTCGCCCTGTTGTTCAAACACCAGTTCCGGGGTGGCGTCGCTGTTCATGAAACAGAGGCAGGCATCGACTTGCGTGCTGAAGGTGTCAAGCAGATTGCCCAGGCTGCGGGCGAAGCGGCGCTCGATATCGGCTGCCGGGATGTTGTGTCCACCGTGCGCAACGCGCTCGGCCACGCGCAGTTTGGACATTTCCATACTGGGCAGCGCCAGATAGATCAGCTCAACCCGCCAACCCTCAGCACGCAAACGGCTGATCAGTTTCAAATAACTCCGCCCGGCCAGCGTGGTTTCAAAGGCAAAATCTTCGCGCTGTGCAATGCAGGTTTCAATCTCGCGCAAGAACAAGCGACTGGCCGCCAGCAGTTCGCGCTCGGGTGCCAGCGGCGACAAACCGGCGGCAATCAAATCGGCATTCACAAAGCGCGAGCATTGCGCCACCTGCGGCAGGTATTCCAGCGCGAAGGTGGTTTTGCCCGCGCCGTTGGGCCCGGCGATGATCCAGCAGGTGGGCATCAGGCAAACCCCTGCAGGCGCTCAAGGGCAATGCTCAGGGCACGGTCGTCGAACAATCGATCCTTACGCGCACCGGCATCCGGGCCGCCGCGCCAGTGGCGCAGCCCCTCTCGAACGGCGGGCACGGTGGGTGGCACGCCTTCTCGGGCCAGCAGCCAATCGACGGTCGCCAGCAGCTCCATGCCGAAGGGCGATTCAAAGCCATCAATCAGTGCGGTAGTGGATTCCAGCGCCTGCGCATACGCCTTGGCCTCGCTCTTGAGATAGGCCTGCACGAAGGCCTTGCGCGCGTCGTCGAACCAGATCACGTCCGTCGGCCCCGCATCACTGATGCGCTTCTCGGAATGCAGGTAGCTGCCGTCCAAGCCTTCCAGCAGGTGACGCAGTCGATCCGCGTAGGGGCCGAACTTGTTGGCCTCAAAGCGCAGATCCATGGGCTTCATGCCAAGCCGCTCGACCTCTCGCTCCAGAAACCAGGCCAGCTTCTGGATCTCCAGCAGGCTGCACTCCATGCCCAGCACCCAGTAGCGGCGCACCAGTTCGGCCAACAGGGCGGTTGTTGGAGTGAGTTCGGCTGCAGATGTCACGCGCCAGCCCCTTGTTCCCATTGCGGCATCTGAGTCAGCAGATAGCGCGGACGACCACTGCCGACTTGCGTTCGGGTGACATCAATCCGCACAGCTTGATGCAAGTGATCGTTGATGTCGCCTACATTTTGCATTCGCGGGGAAACCTTGCCGCGAATAATCTGGCTATCGCTGGCAAGCTTAAATTCAAAGCTACGACTGTTTGGGAGTACGCCGACGAACGCGCCACGCAACTGCTCTTTGCTCTCGTGCAAATTGTCGGCTTCGAGTTTCGCCAGACTGCGGCTGACTTGACCGACATCAGAAAATCGAACACCTCTGCCGCCGTACTGCAACGCACAAATTGCGTTATTGTCGGCGAGTATTTTGAGGAAAGCGCGGACCTTGTCCAAAGCACGGGGGTCCGCTTCAGAGGCGATATCTGCCAGAGCCTCATCGTCGCCAAGTGTGCTTTGCAGCAATGCCTGGGTTCGCTCCAATGCAGTAGCTACTGGGCTTACTTCCTCAAGCACCAACTGGTCAGCGCGATACTCCTCCAGTTCAAATCCAAACGAACCGACTGCGGTGCTGGTGATCAGCAGTTGATTCTGATCGCGATTCGGAATAGGACCCATTGCAGCCAAAGGCGCCGAGAGAGACGCCGCAAACAAGGCGACAGCCTCGGCAAAGCTGCCGACTGCCTTCATGCCGAAGTCGGCAAAGATGCCGTGGCTACGGATCACTGGGACGCCATCAAAGGTCAAGCGCGCACGCGCGGGCGTTCTTTCATTTTCAGGCAATGCGGCAAGCTGCGCCTCCACCTTACGCAGTCGGGCTTCATCGCTCATGCGTGTCAAACGTGCCGTGGGAGGCGTTTTGGCCAGCAGTCTTTGCAGGAACGTGCGCTCAGCCAGCAAATACTGGCGGTCTTCGTTGTTCATGCTTGCGCCTCCTGACTATCTAACTGGGTTAAGCGCTCTCGTGCATCCGCATCGCGTTCAGGACTCAGGTCAATTTGCAAATAACCTTTCCATGCTTGATTACGGCGATGGGACCACATGCTGTACCAATAGGCGCTGCGCGCGACGAGAACCTCAGGCGGTTCTTGATTGATCTCCACAAGATAACTATCCACCAGAAACTGCGCTTTCGCTGCGTCGTGATCCAACACACCGATTTGTTCATCTGACGGGGTGAAGTTGTCGGGTGTGTGGACGAAGGTCACCACGTCGATATCCTTGGGTGGACGGCGCTCCAGAGTTTCCACCTGCTCGGTGAAACTGCCATCAAGCCACTGGAACCCGCTGACAAGCCCCATGTCATGCAAAGCGGCGCGATAGTCCAGTAAACCCTTCAATACCTTGCAGCGTTCGGGTGAGGTGGCAAAGCGCAGAACGACATCCAGCAGCGCCACCTGATAAGGCGAACGCTCTGCGCTGGTAGGGTCCGCCAGATCAATCGGCGGCAGCAGACCCAAGGTGTTCCATTCAGGAATGGCAACAGTCGTCATACCACAGGCTCCGTTGTTGTGGCTTCGTCTTCAATATTGACTAGCACTTTGCCGGTTAGCAGGTCGTGCATCAGGCCGGACTTCTGATTGCGCAACTTGCCGGCCTCGCCCTTCATTCTTTCAATTCTGGCATTGGCAGCGGAAATCCGACTAATGATTGATTGCTGCTCTTCCCTTGATGGCAATGCAATCGGATAGGCATTCAGCTGAGTCGAATTAATAGAAGCGAGATTGGTAGACTGCTTAGAGCTAATTAGGAAATACTTCTTCCCAAAGCTCGATTCTGAGTAGAAGGCCAAGAAATAGGGTAGCAATCTCGAACTTTCTGTCCGAACGCGGAAGACATGATTCTGATGTACACAATCCTCCATTTCGCCAGACCACACAGCACCGCGCCCAAGCTTATCGAAGTCGCCGCCTTCATTCATAAGCACATCGCCCACTTGCAGACGAAGCTGTTCAAGTTCCTTGCGGGTAACTCGAACGGTCTTGATTTCGGTTAAATCGAGATAGCCGTCTTGAACATTCGCAACGCGAAGATACGGGACCTCAAGCCCACCG
>JBIJCA010000086.1:0-15513 GCA_044344935.1 Aquimonas sp.
TGCGGTTCAGCTTTTCAGTATTGATTCGCGTGTCTCCGTGCGGGGTCTCTGCCCGACACCCTCGGCCAAGCCATTGATTGAAAAGGAAATCAGGCTTGGAGAGAGGCAGCCGGTCCATTCTCCGCGCGCAGCCTTTGCATCAGTTCAGGCAGAGGGAAACTGCCAAGATCTTCGCCGGAGCGCGCGCGCACTGCGATGAGCCCTTGCTCCTTTTCGCGGTCGCCCACGACGAGGAGGTAGGGAATCTTCTGCAGGGTATGCTCGCGAATCTTATAACCGATCTTTTCGTTTCTCAAGTCAGCCTGAACGCGGAAGCCTTGCTGGACAAGGGCTTGGGTCACCTCGCCGACATAGTCGGCTTGGGCGTCCGTGATGTTCATCACCACCGCTTGGACTGGCGCCAGCCAGAACGGGAACAGGCCGGCATGGTGCTCGATGAGGATACCGATGAAGCGCTCCATCGAGCCGACGATGGCCCGGTGCAGCATCACCGGATGTCGGCGCGTGCTGGTCTCGTCGACGTATTCCGCACCGAGGCGGCCGGGCATCATGAAGTCCACCTGCATGGTGCCCACCTGCCAGCCGCGACCGATCGAGTCACGCATGTGGTACTCGATCTTGGGGCCGTAGAAGGCACCCTCGCCGGGGAGCTCCTCCCATTGCACGCCGCAGCCGCCGAGCGCGGCGCGAAGCGCGCTCTCTGCCTTGTCCCAGGTAGCGTCGTCTCCGAGACGCGAGTCGGGGCGCAGGGCGATCTTCAGCGAGATGTCCTCGAACCCGAAGTCGCGGTAGACCGCCATCGCCTGCTGATGAAAGGCGGTGACTTCGGCTTCGATCTGGTCTTCGGTGCAGAAGATGTGGCCATCGTCCTGGGTGAAGGCGCGCACGCGCATGATGCCATGGAGGGCGCCAGAGGGCTCGTTGCGATGGCAGCCACCGAACTCGCCGTAGCGGATCGGCAAGTCACGGTAGCTGTGCAGACCGGAGTTGAAGATCTGGACGTGCCCCGGGCAGTTCATGGGCTTCACTGCGTAGGTCCGTTTCTCGGACTCGGTGAAGAACATGTTCTCCTTGTAGTTGTCCCAGTGACCCGACTTCTTCCACAGCGATACGTCGAGGATCTGCGGGCAGCGCACTTCCTGATAGCCGGAATCCTTGTAGACGCCGCGCATGTACTGCTCCACCGTCTGCCACAGGGCCCAGCCGCGCGGGTGCCAGAACACCATGCCCGGCGCTTCCTCCTGCTGGTGAAACAGGTGCAGCTGCTTGGCGATGCGACGGTGGTCGCGCTTCTCGGCTTCTTCCAGCTGGTGCAGGTGGGCTTTGAGGTCTTTGTCGTTCAACCAGGCCGTGCCGTAGATTCGCGACAGCATCCGGTTGTTGGAATCACCACGCCAGTAGGCGCCGGCCACCTTCATCAGCTTGAAGGCGCGCAGTTTGTCGGTGGTCGGCACATGCGGGCCGCGGCAGAGGTCGGTGAACTCGCCCTGCGAGTACAGCGAGAGATCCTCGGTCGCCGGAATCGACTCGATGATCTCGGCCTTGAAGTGCTCGCCCATGCCGCGGAAGAAGGTGATCGCATCGTCGCGCGACTTGACCGTGCGGCTGACGGTGAGCTTCTCGGCGGCGATCTTCTGCATCTCTTCTTCGATCTTCGGCAGGTCGTCCGGCGTGAACGGGCGCTCGTAGGCGAAGTCGTAGTAGAAGCCGTTATCGATCACCGGGCCGATCGTGACCTGCGCACCCGGGAACAGGCGCTGCACGGCCTGGGCCAGCAGATGCGCGGTCGAGTGGCGGAGGATCTCCAGCGCGTCGGGATGCTTGTCCGTGACGATTTCGAGCGAAGCATCGCTCGCGATCCGGTGGCTGGTATCGACCAACCTTCCGTCGACCTTGCCGGCCAGCGCGGCCTTGGCCAATCCGGCGCCAATGCTGGCAGCGACCTCGCCGACCGTCACCGGGTTTTCGAACTCACGGCGGCTGCCGTCAGGGAGCGTGATGTGGAGCATGGGTGTTCACTCGTACAGTGCGCGCGTCGCAGCATTCGGGGCTGGCGGCGGGCAATAAAAAAGGGCGCAAGCGCCCCGGGTGCGGGTGCCAGCGCGATATCAGGGATGTCAGTCGACGGTAGTGGACATGTCGCACACTCGACCGGCGTTTCCGCCAGGTCACCTCAAGCTGTGATTCTGAACCGGGGCCCTGCTGCGGGATGACTTCGCCGCAATGCGCCAAAACTAGACCCGCCCGCAGCGCGCTGTCAAATCGCGCCGCAGGCGGGTATCAGGCTCAACGCGACTCGATCAGCTCGACGCCATCCATGCCCTGGGCCAATGAGTGCATGTCGCCGCCCTGTGCCAGCTTGATCTTCAAGCGCACTTCGTTGGTCGAGTCGGCGTGCCGCAGTGCGTCCTCGTACGAAATCTCGCCGGCCTGATAGAGCTCGAACAGGGCCTGGTCGAAGGTTTTCATGCCGAGGTTGGTGGACTCCTTCATCACTTCCTTGATCTTGTGGATCTCGCCCTCGCGGATGTAGTCCTGCACCAGCGGCGTACCCAGAAGAACCTCAAGCGCGACGCGCCGGCCTTTGCCGTCCGGCGTGGGAATCAACTGCTGCGCGACCACGCCCTTCAGGTTCAGGGACAGGTCCATCAGCAGCTGGTTGCGACGATCCTCGGGGAAGAAGTTGATGATGCGGTCCATCGCCTGGTTGGCATTGTTCGCATGCAGGGTGCACAGCACCAGATGGCCGGTTTCGGCGAACGCGATGGCGTGGTCCATGCCTTCCCGGGTTCGCACCTCGCCGATCATGATCACGTCGGGCGCCTGGCGCAGGGTGTTCTTCAGCGCGTTCTCCCAGCTGTCGGTGTCGATACCGACCTCGCGCTGGGTGATGATGCAGCCCTCGTGCTTGTGCACATACTCGATCGGGTCTTCGATGGTGATGATGTGGCCCGAGGAGTTCTGGTTGCGGTAGCCGATCATCGCAGCCAACGTGGTCGACTTGCCGGTGCCGGTAGCGCCCACCAGGATCACGATGCCGCGCTTGGTCATCGACAGAGTCTTGATGACCGGCGGCAGATTCAGCTCGTCGCAGGTCGGGATTCGCGTCTCGATGCGACGCAGCACCATGCCGACCTGGTTCCGCTGGTAGAAGCAGCTCACGCGGAAACGACCGACACCGGACACGCCGATCGCGAAGTTGCATTCGTGGGTCTTCTCGAATTCCTCGCGCTGACTGGGCGTCATCACGTTCAGCACAAGATCGCGCGACTGCTGCGGCGTCAGCGGCGTCTGCGTGATCGGTTGAAGTCGCCCGTGCACCTTGATCGTCGGCGGCATGCCGGAAGTGACGAACAGGTCCGACGCCTTCTTGTGCGACATCAGCTTGAGATAGCTGGTGAAGTCGATGGTGCTCATGGCGGGCTCCTTCGGAGCGGGATTCGGAATTGGGGATTCGGGATGAAACGACCGCTGGCGCGGCGGCTGGGACGCTCGACTCTTCGGGCGGAGACCGGACTGGATAGCTGCCTCAGCGACGCTGCCCTAATCCCGAATCCCCAGTCCCGGATCCCGGCTCTTACTCAAACAACCGCTTGTCCTTCGCATACTCGCGCGCCGCCTGGCGGGTGACCAGGCCGCGCTTCACAAGATCCTGCAAGCACTGGTCAAGCGTCTGCATGCCGTAGTTCTGGCCGGTCTGGATCGCCGAGTACATCTGCGCGACCTTGTCCTCGCGGATCAGGTTTCGGATCGCCGGAATACCGACCATGATTTCGTGGGCGGCGACGCGACCGCCGCCGACTTTTTTCAGCAGCGACTGCGAGATCACCGCGCGCAGCGATTCGGACAGCATCGATCGCACCATCGGCTTCTCGCCCGCGGGGAAGACATCGATGATGCGGTCGATGGTCTTGGCCGCCGAGCTGGTGTGCAGGGTACCGAACACCAGATGGCCGGTTTCGGCGGCGGTCAGCGCGAGGCGGATGGTTTCGAGGTCGCGCAGCTCGCCGACCAGGATGTAGTCAGGATCCTCGCGCAGAGCCGAGCGCAGGGCCTCATTGAAACCGTGCGTGTCGCGGTGCACCTCGCGCTGGTTGATCAGGCACTTGTTGGAGGTGTGCACGAACTCGATCGGATCCTCGACGGTGAGGATGTGCCCGTACTCGTTCTTGTTGACGTGATCGACCATGGCCGCCAGGGTCGTCGACTTGCCTGAGCCGGTGGGGCCAGTAACAAGGATCAACCCCTGCGGCTGCTCGATGAGCTCGCGGAAGATCTTCGGGGCGGCGAGATCCTCGAGCGTCAGTACTTCGGACGGGATGGTGCGGAACACCGCGCCGGCGCCTCGGTTCTGGTTGAAGGCATTGACGCGGAAGCGCGCCAGGCCCGGAATCTCGAACGAGAAGTCGACGTCGAAGAACTCCTCGTAGTCGCGACGCTGCTTGTCCGACATGATGTCGTAGATGAGCGCGTGCACCTGCTTGTGGTCGAGCGCGGGGATGTTGATGCGGCGCACGTCGCCGTCCACCCGGATCATCGGTGGCAAGCCGGCGGACAAATGCAGATCCGACGCCTTGTTCTTCACCGAAAACGCCAACAGTTCTGCGATATCCATAAGCTCGGAGATCCCCGTCAATTGATGCCCGGCCCGGCACCGCGTCTGAGGCTGTGCCCGGGGCCGCTAGACTGTAAGCCCTGCCCCCGGGCCAGTCCCCGTGGGAGCTTGACCGACCTGCGACCGAGTATAGCCCTGAACGCCGACAGCACCATGCCGATCCAGCCCCTCTCCGATTCCCCCGTTGCCGAAAGGCTGGGTTCGATCACGGACCGCCTGCGGGCAGCCTCTGGGCAGCGGACCGTCGAACTGCTCGCGGTCAGCAAGACCCAGCCACCCGCCGCGATCGCGGCACTTGCATCCTGCGGCCAGCGCTGCTTTGGCGAGAACTACGTGCAGGAAGCCGCTGCCAAGATCGCTGAACTCGAGTCCCTGCGGCTGCGCTGGCATCTGATCGGTCCGCTGCAGTCGAACAAGGCCGCGCAGGCCGCCGCCCTGTTCGACTGGATCGAGAGCGTCGACAGGCCCAAGATTCTCGCCCTCCTGGACGGAGGGCGTGCTGCATCGGGGCGCCCACCCCTGGACATCCTGCTGCAGGTGAACGTCGACGACGAAGCGAGCAAGGCCGGGTGCCGGCCCGAGGACCTGCCTGACTTGGCAAAGGCCGCCGAGGGTTTCCGCCATCTGCGCGTGCGCGGCGTGATGGGCATTCCGGCGCCGCTGCCGGACATGAACGCGCGACGCCGCAGTTTCGCAGCGCTTCGGGGAGCGTTTGAAGCACTACAGTCCAACTGGGCGGGCATCGACACGCTCTCGATGGGCATGAGCGAGGATTTTGGGCTTGCGATTGCCGAGGGTGCGACGCGAGTGCGGGTCGGCAGCGCTCTGTTCGGGCCACGCCAGAGCCGGGACTCCGGGATGAGGCATGTCGAGTCCTAGCGCAACGGTTTCCGCGCCACTGTTGCATCCCCCTCGTTATCCTCCGCTTCCGGCTTGCGCGCAGAATCCACCGATGTCCGATCCCCGCCCCAGAGTCTCCGATGCTGACTCGACCGCCTTCATTGGCGGCGGCAACATGGCGCGCTCGCTTATCGCGGGACTCCGTCGACGCGGCGTGCCGGCCGCACAGATCCAGGTAGTGGAGCCAGTGTCCAGCCTGCGGGAAGCGCTGACTGCGGAGTTCGGTGTGGAGACGTGCGCGGAGAGCGCTGGCGTCATCGGACGGGCCAACCTCGTAGTTCTCGCGGTGAAACCCCAAGTCATGGAGCCGGTATGCCGGGCGATCGCACAGCAGCTCAAGCAGGACGCCCTCGTTGTCTCGATCGCCGCTGGAATCCCTTGCGGGCGACTCTCCGAATGGCTGCACACGGACCAGGTGGTACGCGCGATGCCGAACACGCCGGCACTGCTCGGTGCCGGCGCCACCGGACTGTTCGCTCCTGCCGGCGTTGGGTCGGTTGCGCGCAAGCGCGCCGAGGCCATCCTTGCGAGTTCGGGAATCACGGTGTGGATCGAGGACGAGGCCCTGATGGACGTGGTGACCGCCCTGTCAGGCAGCGGACCCGCCTATTTTTTTCTACTGGTCGAGTCGATGGTGGCCGCGGCGGTGGCTCAAGGACTTCCGCGAGCAGAGGCGCAGCTGCTCGCCCGTCACACGGCGCTTGGGGCAGCACGCATGTTGGTCGAGTCCTCAGAGCAAGCCGAGGAGCTGCGTGGCCGCGTGACTTCACCCGGCGGCACGACCCAAGCTGCGATCGAACGCTTCCAGTCCGAGGGCTTCGAGAGCACCGTGGCGGCGGCCATTGAAGCCGCAGTGCGTCGTGGACGCGAACTTGCCGGCGGCTGAGACCGCCCCCATTCCCACCAAACGCGCGCCCGGAACCCAAGCCCATGAGCTATTTCGCCCAAGCAGGCGTGATCCTGATCGAAGTGCTGTTCGGCCTGTTCGCGACCCTGTTCGTGCTGCGGGTCGCGCTGCCTTTGGCGCGCGCCAACTTCTACAACCCCATCTGCCAGTTCGTGTACAGGGCAACGCACCCGGTGGTAACGCCACTGCGGCGGATCCTGCCGCCCATCGCTCGGTTTGAAACCTCGGCTGCCGCGCTGGCGTGGCTGATCGTCACGTTCAAGGTCTGGGCGACCTACGCGCTGCTCGGCCGCGGGCTGGGGCCTGGCGCGGCGCTGCTGGTGGGCCTGGCGGAAACCTTGGGGCTCGTTCTCTGGATTGCGTTCGCGCTGATCCTGGTGAGGGTGATTCTGAGCTTCATCCAGCCCGCAGGCCATTCGCCGGCGCTGCCGATCATTGTCCAGCTCACGGAGCCGGTGCTCGCCCCGCTGCGCCGGGTGTTGCCTGGCTTGGGGGGGCTGGATCTGTCGCCCCTGTTTGCCATGCTGATGATCTCGCTGGCACGCGTGTTGATCATCGCTCCGCTGACGGATCTGGGACTGGCGCTCGCGCGCTGACGCCGCCTGCGCGCCGTCTGGGCGTACGCTTGCACTCCTTTTCGCGCTGCCAACGAGGAGCTCCGATGTCACGTATACGTCTGTTGCTTGGTTTCGCTCTCTCGCTGCTGCCCGCACTCGGCGCGGCCGAGAGCAGCACTACCCGCGGCCCCTACACGATCCACTACAGCGCCCTGCCCTCCACCCTGATCACACCGGAAGTGGCGCGCGACAGTGGGCTGACGCGTTCGGCAAGCCGCGGCCTACTGAATATCGCGGTCATCAAGAAAGACGGCGATCGCGAGTTCGCGGTCACCGCCGTGATCGAGGCGGCCGCCACCAATCCTGCAGGTCAGCGCCAAAGCCTGCGCATGCGGGAAGTGCGCCAGGGCGACGCGATCTACTACCTCGGCGAACCGAGAATCAGCGACGGCGAGCGTCTGGATTTCGAGCTGCGCATCAGCCCCGAAGGCGCCGACGAGCCTCTCCTGTTGCGCTTCGCGCAGAGCTTCCACCGGTGAGTCCGGCGCTCGGCCTCGATCAGTCCCCAAGGGCCGCGTGGCTGTCGGCTCTGGCCCGGAGATCGAACACATGCGTGGTCCCCGGTAGCAGGCGCGCATGAGCCTGATTGCCATCCGACACGGCCAAGCGTCCTACGCGGCAGCCGACTATGACCAATTGTCCGCAGCCGGCTACGAGCAGTCTCGCCGACTAGGACTGTGGCTGCTGAAAAATGCGCCGCCGCCCGAGCGCGTCGTGATCGGAGCAATGCGACGACACCGCCAGACCTGGGACGCGCTGCGCGAGCCTTACGCTCAAGCGGGAATAGAGATGCCGCAGCCCGAGGTCGACGCCGACCTCAACGAATTCGATCATCGCGCCGTGCTGGACGGCTACGCGCAGCAGCACCCGGAAGCCGCCGCGCTGTTTGCTGCCAAAGCGGACAGCCCATTGGATCCTCGTCAGGTGCTGCAACAGCTGCTGGCTGCCCTTACCGCCTGGACACAGGACGGCATTGAGGGCGTTCCCGAACGCTGGTCGCAGTTCCAGGCGCGGACCCGAGCCGGCGCTGACCGCCTGCGCGGGAATGGCGGCGCCGTGCTCGCGGTATCGTCCGGCGGGGTGATTTCACAGTTCGCGCAGGCTGCACTCGATACCAGCAGCGCGCGAGCTATCGAGCTGAACCTGAGCCTGCGCAACAGCGCGCTGTGCGAGTTCCACCATCGCACGGGTCCGATGCGTCTGGCCAGCTGGAACAGCATTCCGCACCTCGCCGAGGCGCGGGAGCTGTGGACGTACTTCTGAGACCGGGGGTTTCGAGATTCGGGATCGGCTATTGGTTGGGAACCGTTGAAGGCGAAGCAATGGAGCCCGTAATGCAATCGCTGATGACAACCGCCTCGAGGGCCTACACGCGCTTGCGAACTCCCAATCCCGAAGCACCCCGGGCGGCTCAGCGCCCGCGGTACTTCTCGTACAAGCGCGTATGTCGGCTGCTCAGATCGACTTCGCGTCCACGGATCCAGGCGCGCTCCACATTGGTGCGCGCTTCCAAGGGGTCGCCGTCGGCGATGACAAGGGTAGCGAGCTTGCCGGGGTCGAGTGAACCCACCTGATCGGCAACGCCGAGGATCTCGGCGGGGCTCAGCGTGATCGCCCGCAAGGCGTCTTCAAAGCTGAGCCCGTAGGCCACCGCACTCGCCGCCTGATAGGGCAGATTGCGCAGGTTGCTGGTGTCGAAACTGTCGCCGGGCGTAGCGATCGCGAAGGGCACCCCAGCCGCTTTCAACTTGGCGGCTTGCGTGTAGAGCGCATCGACCGCGTCGAAACGTCGCTGTGGCAGTACGTGGGTTCCGCCGAGGATCACCGGCACTTCCTGCGCGCGAAGGCGGTCAACCAAACGCCAGGCCTCGCCACCGCCGACCAGTACGACGCGTAGATTGAACTCGGCGGCGAAGTCGAGCGCGGCTCCGATTGACACCGCATCATCGGCGTGCAGGAACACTGACTGCTCACGCTTGAGCGCCGGCTGCATGGCGGCCAGGCGCAGATCAGGCACGTTGATCGTGCCAGCCTGTTCGGCGAGGCCATAGGCCTGTGCCCGTTCGAACGACCGGTGCAAGCCTCTCAGCTTCTCGGCGACAGCCTTCTTGGCGGCTTCGGCGACATCGGCGGGAAGCCAGGGAGGCATCTCTGCAGTGGGCCACACGACATGCAGGCCGACCGGTGCCTTCAGGGTGAGCTCCTCCCAGGTCCAGCCATCCAGCTGGATCAGGGCCGAGGTGCCGGTGATCACGCTGCTGGCGCTGGCCTGCGGTGCGGTCAGAGCCAACAGTACGCCGTTCGCGCGCGTGACCGGAATCAGCTCGCTCTCCGGATTGACCGCGACTTCCGCACGCACGTTGGCCGCGTTCAGGCCGACCTCGGCCATGTCGTTGGTCGCGCGCACCGCGCCGATTTCCGTCAGACCCAGCACGCTGTGGGCAGCAATAAGCCCCGGGTACACCTGCTTGCCGCGGGCGTCCACGCGGTCGGCGCCTTCAAGTGAGACTTCATCGCCACCGACCGCGACGATGCGCTCGCCCTCAATGCGGACGCGACCATTGTCGATGCGAGCGCCGCTGACCGTATGCACGGTTCCGCCGTCGATGACGATCGGGCGCTCCGCTGGCCGCGCCGGCGGGCCCGGCTGAGCAAAGGCTGGCGCGATCCACGGGCCGAGTGCCAGCGCTGCGGCAACGACCAAACCGCAGGACTTAGTGAACATGGTCGTTGATCCCGCAGCTGTTGAGGTCGGTGCCGTGGCGGTAAATGCCTCGCAAAGCGCCGAAATGGGACATCCAGCGCACGTCGCTCTGGATCAAACGCAGCAAGGCCGGATCGATTCCGACCCGCGGGGTGTCGTCGGCCTTGGCGTCAACCGCCAATGATTGGCTCTTGCGCCGATCGGCCGCGGCCAGGGCCAGCAGGGCCTCGCGCTCCGCCAGGATCCGCGCCTGCAGTTGGGCATCCTCGTCGCGATCGAAGTAGCGTCGGCCGTCGATCCAGGTGGTTTCGGCGCGCGCGTAGTTGGACAACGGATGCGCACTCCACAGCACAAGGTCTGCATCGAGTCCGGGCTTGATCGCGCCGACGCGGTCATCGATACCGAGCTGGATCGCAGGATTCAAGGTGACAAGCTTCCAGGCTTCTTCGTCCGACAGGCCACCATGGCGCAGCGCCTTGGCAGCCTCCATGTTCAATCGACGCGCCATTTCGTCGCTGTCCGAATTGAATGAACTGATCACTCCGGCACGGGTCATCAGCGCGCCGTTGTGGGGAATGCCGTCGATAACCTCCATCTTGAACCCCCACCAGTCGGCGAAGGTCGACGCACCGGCGCCAATCTCGGCCATCTCGCGGGCGACCTTGTAGCCCTCCAGCACGTGCTGGAAGCTCGCCACCTTGAAGCCGAACTCCTGCGACAGCCGAACGAACATCAGAATCTCGTCCTGGCGGTAGGAGTGGATGTGCACCAGCCGCTCACCGCGCAGGATCTCGACCAGCGCTTCCAGTCGCAGGTCACGACGCACCGGTTGGCCACGACTGAGAGCCGAGTCGTAGGCGCGGGCAGCGTGAAAGTGATCGCGCATGATCTGTTCAACCCCCATGCGCGTCTGCGGATAGCGCATGGTCATGCCTTCGCCCCAGTTAGACTGCTTGACGTTCTCGCCAAGAGCGAACTTGACGCCAGTCGGCGCTCCCTCGAACAGCAGCCCTGCGGCATCCGCACCCCAGCGCAGCTTGATCACTGCATTCTGTCCGCCCATGGGGTTTGCCGAACCGTGCAAGAGATTGGCACTGGTGACGCCGCCGGCAAGCTGGCGGTAGATGCTGATATCGGTGGGGTCCAAGACATCGCCGATGCGCACTTCGGTGGTTACCGCGTGCGATGGCTCGTTGACATTGCGAGCGATCGCGGTGTGCGAGTGGGCGTCAACGATGCCGGCAGTCAAGTGGCGGCCCTCGGCCTCGATCACCTGCTCAGCCCGACCGGTCGCTAGGCCCTGACCGACCTCAACGATCCGCCCGCGGCGCACCCGCACATCCGCGCTATCGAGCACGCCCTGCACGGCGTTGGTCCAGACGGTCGCACCACGGATCAGCATCTCGTCGACCTGCTGCGGCAGTCCATCGCGCGCGTATTCGCCAGCGGGATAGCCCGAGTGTGTCGGGATAGGTGCAGGTGCGTCGATTGGCTTGGCGGGCTCATCCGTTGCCACACCTGAAGCACTGCCGGAGAACCCGTGGCGGCGGCCATCGGCCGTCTCGACGAAGCCCTCCACGGCACCACCCTCCGCCTGCGCGAACTCCAATCGTGCGGCTCGCGCCGCACCACGAGCGAGCCCCTCGTCTGGCAGTCCCAGCCAGCGCCCGTCCACCTGCTTCATTTTGACCCGGATCTCGCCGATCGTAAGCTCGCGGGTGTCGCCACTGCCGCTCAGAGCCCAGCGTTCGCTGCTACCGTCGGCATGCCAGCGCACGCTGATCTCTGTGCCCGGATCCCGGGGGATCAGCGGCTTCAGCTCAAAGCGCTCGCCCTCTACCCACACCTCGTAGATGGCAGCGCTTTCTTCGCGGAAGAGGCCCGGATCAGCGATCACCAGATTCGCCAGCTGCCCCGGCGCGACACGCCCAAGGCGACTCGATTCACCCAACAGCTCCGCCGGAGTGAGGGTCAGTGCGCGCAGCGCGTCGTCTTCCGACAGTCCCGCTGCGACCGCTCGGCGCAGCGATGGCCAGAATTCCTTCGCGGGCTCCTTGAGGCCACGCGTCGTCAACGCGAAACGCAGGCCAGCGGCAGCCACGCGTGCGGCATTCGCAGGCGCCTGCTGCCAATGCTGGAGGTCGGCGAGCGCGGTCTGCAGCGCGACACCGGGCTTCTCCACCGCGGGTGCTTCCGGAAATCCCAAGGGCAGCACGAGTGGATGGCTCCATTGCTTGAGCTGGGGAAGCAACCGGTACTCGTGACCGCTGCCGACCAGTACGGTCTTCAGGCTGAATTCGGCAGCGATCGCGGCGAACCGTCCCGCGTCCAACTCGTCGTCCATCAGCATGAAGACTGGTTGCGACCCGGACAGAGCCGGCTGCAAAGCGGCAAGGCTCTGGCTGAGCTGCAGGCGCTCCGCGGTCGGCGTGCGCTCAGCACCGGCTTGGCTCACCGCGCTGTACCAGCGCGCGTCGAACAGGCTTTGCCGAATCAAGGCGATACTGCCCATGAGCGAACCGGGGTACTCCGAGCCAAACTGGAAATCGAAGCCGAAGACCTGCGAGACGTCCGCTGCAAGGATCGCATCACGGCGCGGCCCGACATCGATGAGACTTAGCACCGCCCCTTGTCCGGCGAGGATTCCAGCCTGTGGAGCCGAGTGCACCGCCACAAACCCCAGATTCCTGAGCGGTTTGGCATCTGCAGGCTTGTAGTCCAGCGCGCGCGCGGCGGAGCGTTCAGGCTGAGCTCGCCGATTCCAATGCGGCGTGCCCGGCTGACCTTCCTGCTGGTCATGGGGGGGGGCCTGCCCAGGCGCGCTACCGCCTCTGATACCACCCCGGAGGTGATCCGCCGGCAAACCCAGCGACGTCGCGGCGTCGACGAATCCTGAAAAAACCGTTGCCCCGCGAAGGTCTATTCGCTCTACGCCCGGAGGAACCCGCAGCGCAGGCCCCATCGCTTCGATTCGACCATCGCGAAGCAGAATCGTGGCCGACTCGACGACTCGACCGGGCTCAGCAACCACCCGCCCATTGACTAGCGCAACTGTACGTGTCGGCCGATCAGAGACGCCTTCGCTCGGCAAAGTGCGCTGCTGCGCGCTGGCCACGGCCGTAGCGAACGCGATCACGAGGGAAGCGGCACGCAACAGCGGCCGCTTTCGAGTTTTGGACATCAGATTCCCCATCAGCCCGCCACGGGCTGTGTGGGGACGGTAGAGGCTGGACCACGTCCGTGCGAAGCCCAGAAGTCACACGCGGGGCAAACTTCCCTCACGCGCCCAGACTCAGATCGGCAGCGACTGAACTCCGCGCTTTCGAACGATCAGGAGGGCGAGCTCAAGTGACTGCTCGTAGTTGAGCCGAGGGTCGACGGTGGAGCGGTAGGCACGTTCAAGGTCGATGTCGGTCAGGTCACGGGCGCCGCCAGTGCACTCGGTGACGTTCTCACCCGTGAGCTCAAGATGCACTCCACCCAAGCGGGTACCTGCCGCGGCGTGCAGATCGAATGCCTGTTCCAGCTCGCTTCGGATATTGTCGAAACGGCGGGTCTTGTAGCCGTTGCTGGTGGACTCCGTGTTGCCATGCATGGGATCGGCCACCCAAAGCACGCGCCGACCCTCTCGCCGCAGTGCTTCCAGATGCGGAGGCAGCTCCGCGGCGACCTTGGCTGCTCCCATCCGGTGGATGAAGGTCAATCGACCAGGTTCGTTGTCCGGGTTGAGAGTGTCGGCCAGACGCAGCAGCGCGTCAGGCTTAACGCCCGGCCCGACTTTCACCGCGACCGGGTTGCGGATGCCTCGCATGTACTCGGTATGGGCGCCATCGAGCGCAGCGGTTCGCATGCCGATCCACGGGAAATGCGTTGACAGGTTGAACCAGCCCCAGTTGCGCGGGACCTGACGCGAGAGTGACTCTTCGTAATCCAGCAGGAGGGCTTCGTGCGAAGTGTAGAAGTCGACGCGACGTACGCCTTGCGAAGCCTCGCCGGAGAGCGTCTCCATGAAGCGCACGCCATCGCCGATTGCGCGCACCATGCGGTGATACTCCTCGGCGAGCGGCGAGTGACTGACCCAACCGAGGTCCCAGTACTCGGGATGATGGAGATCTGCGAAGCCACCATCGATCAGAGCCCGAACAAAGTTCATGGTCAGCGCGGACCGCGAATGGGCCTCAATCAGACGGCGCGGGTCAGGCACCCGTGCTCCGGGGCTGAAGTCCGGCGCATTGATGATGTCGCCCCGATAGCTCGGCAGCTCGACTCCATCCCTGATCTCAGTGTCGGCCGAGCGAGGCTTCGCGTATTGTCCGGCGAAGCGGCCTACCCTGATCACAGGCAAGCGAAGCCCGTAAACCAACACGACGCTCATCTGAAGCAGAACCTTCAGACGGTTCGAAACGAGCCCGGATTCGCAGTCCGCAAAACTTTCCGCGCAGTCGCCCCCTTGCAGCAGAAAGCGTTGCCCCTCCTGAGCTTCGGCCAGTTGCCTCTTGAGAGCCAGGATCTCGAGCGAGGTGACCAAAGGCGGCAAGCGTCCGAGTTCCGAAAGCGTGGCCTCCAAGGCGGCGCGATCGGGATAGCGTGGCTGCTGTAGCGCCGGACGCGCACGCCACGAGGTTGGACTCCAATCGGCGGGAAGATTTACAGCTTCGAGACTGCGTTCAGATGGCATGGCAAAACTCCGGGGACTTGCTGCATTGCGTCACCGATCATGCCACAGCGTCGGCGGAGCCATGATTCCACCCGAAGCTAGGTCCAAACCGTCACACCATGGCCGCTGGGGGCGTGGGCGGTCGCCAACCCACTGCACGTACGGGATCCATCTTCAGGTGGGACAACTGGAACTCGCTTCTCCGTAAAGAAGAGACATTCAGCGCTTTCGCAATCCCACCCAAATCGCACCGAGGCCAAGCCCCAAGAACCAAACGAGAGTCCAGGCGGGCATCGAAACGCCGAGGAACGTCCAATCGACCTTCGCACAATCTCCCGAACCGGTGAAGACCTTTTCCACCACGGTCTGCAGCGGGAACGCATCGAACATGTAGCCCAGCTCCATGCCGCTGCAGGAAGGAACCTCACCCGCGGGAAGATTCTGCATGCGCAGATGCCAACCAGCGATGCCCGCTCCGATTGCAGCACCGAACCCGACCAAGACTGTTGACAAGACTCGCGTCCAGGCGGCCCGCGAGCCGACCAAGGATCCGAACAGAAAGAACACCGCCATGAACGCGAAGGCGACGCGCTGCAGAATGCAGAGCGGACAGGGCATCATGAGCATCCCATGTTCAACGTACAGCGCATACCCGAGCAGCGCTGCGCAGCAAACGAAGCCGGCGAAAAACTGGGCGCGGAAACTCCAGGAAAAGGGGTTCATCGATTCTCTCGCGTTGCAGGACAGGTTGGACCGTGACTCGAAACCCTGGGGCTGTCGTGGCTGACGACACGACAGCCCAACAAGTTCCGAGAGCCAATTTCCACGAAAGGACACTGTCGAACGCGGAGAGGTTCCCGCACAAACGAAAACCCCGGCAACTGGGCCGGGGCATTCGCACAAATTCTGCAGGGGATCACTCGGCAGTCGGCTCGGCGTCTACCTGGGGACGGTCAACCAACTCGACGTAGGCCATCGGCGCGCTGTCGCCGGCGCGAAAGCCACACTTGAGCAGGCGAAGGTAGCCGCCAGGCCGCGAAACATACCGGGGACCGATCTCAACGAAGAGCTTCCCGACAGCAACCTTGTCGCGCAGTCGCGAGAAGGCGAGGC
>JBIJCA010000339.1:0-4367 GCA_044344935.1 Aquimonas sp.
CAGTCAAGGGGTCTCCCTACGCATGCCTGCTGGCGCCTTCGCAGCGGATACTGCGGACATGAACTATCTGGCCCATCTGCTCCTGGCCGAAGACAGCGACGATGCCCGGCTCGGCGCGCTGCTCGGCGACTTCGTCGCAGGCAGCCGACCGCTGGACGCGTCACCGACGGTGTGGCGCGAGATCCTGCTGCATCGGCGCATCGACAGCTACACCGATGCGCATCCGTTCCTGCAGGCGCTGCGGACGCGCTTCCCGCAGGGGCGCCGCCGCTACGCCGGGATCGCGCTAGACGTGCACTTCGATCATCTGCTCGCGCGCGACTGGCCGCAGCACCATGCGCGGCCACTCGCCGAGTTCACCGCCGGGGTCTATGCCCTGCTGGGACAGCGCCTGCCCGACCTGCCCCCGCGTCTGCAGGCGATCGCACCGCAGATGGCGGCGCAGGACTGGCTGGGCAGCTACCGGCACCGCAGTTCCGTGGATCACGCCCTGCACCGCATCGCCGGACGGCTCACGCGCGGGGAGGGGCTGATCGACTGCCTGCCTCTGCTGAGCGCACACGAAGCCGAGATCGAAGCAGCCTTCGGACGCTTCCTGCCCGAGCTGAGAGATTTCGTCGTCAACGAGCGCGCCCGGCTACTGGCCGAAACTTAGGTGCCGACAACGTAGCGGCGTCTGCGGCACCCAGGCGATTCAGACGCCGGGATCGACCGCTGGCTCAGCAGCCATGACCCAACGATCCCGGCCGTTGTCCTTGGCTTCGTAAAGCGCCCGATCCGCGCGCTGGATAACGCTTTCCACCGGCTCGCCGGGTCCGGCCAGAGCGACGCCGATGCTGATCGTGTAGCGGATCGGCGCAAGCCCCTCCAGGGCCACGCGGCGCGCGCGCGCGTCGACCACCAGACGCTCCGCCAGGCCCGCGAGCGCAGTCGAAGTAGCCTCGCCGAGCAGCACCAGGAACTCCTCGCCGCCATAGCGGGCGCACAGGCACTCACGCCGCACCTCGCGCTGCAGGACGCCAGCGAAATCGACCAGCACCGCATCGCCCACAGCGTGACCGAAACCGTCGTTGACGCGCTTGAAGTGATCGAGGTCGATCAGCAGCACGCCGGCCCGCTGCGGTCGACGCTGCTGGTCTTCCACCGCATCGAACAGGGCGCGCCGGTTGGCAAGGCCGGTCAGCGGATCCATCGCCACCTGCAGTCGCAGACGCGCATTGGCCTGTTCCAGCGCTTCCTTAGCCACGTTCAACTGCCGGGTGCGTTCGTTGACGGTGTGCTCCAGGCCCTGCGCATAGCGATGCGCCTGACGCAGGCGCAGGCGGCTGAAGCCGAACCAGGCCAGCACCACGAGGCCCGCCATGAGCAGCCGCGCCCACGGCGTCTGATGCCAGGCCGCGGCGACATTCACCTGCAGAACCACAGCTTCGGCGCCCGCACGCAGCGGCCCCTCCAGGTCAGCACGCAGTTCGAGACGGTGCTGACCGGCCGGCAGTCGACTGAAGATCGCGCTGCGCGCATCACCCAGTTCGGTGAATTCGGTTTCCGCCGGCAGCCAGCGGTAGGCATAGCGCACGCGCTCCGGGCGCGCGTAATGGAAAGCGCTGAACTCCACCTGCAGCGACGCGTGGTCGTGGCTCATCTCGATCTGCGGGCTGCGCGGCTGCCATTCGCCCTGACCGAGACGCCACTTCACCAGTGCCGGATCCAGCGCGGCGCTGCGCGGCGGCACATCCGACGGCCTGAACGCCACGAAGCCGCCAATGCCACCGAAGTACAGACGCTCGCCATCGTTCGCACTGGCCCCGCTGTTCTGCTGCGAACTCAAGAGCCCGTCCTGGCTGTCGATCAGATCGAGCTCGGCGCGCTGCGGGAGGTAGCGCAGCAGGCCGCGCGGGGAGCCCATCCAGAGCTGGCCCTCGGCATCGAACTCGATGCTGCTGACGCTGCGGATTCCGGCATCGAGCAGCGGTGACTGGCGTTCGAAACGGGGCTCGGCAGCATCGGCGGGCACGCTGACCAGGCCGCCCGATGTCGCCAGCCACAGCCGGCCCTGGGCGTCGGGCTTCTGCGCCCAGACCACCGCCCCCGGAACGGTGTCCTCGCCGGCGCCAACCGCGACGACTGCACGCGTCTGCAGCTGTTCGTCGAGGCGCAGCAGGCCGCGGTCGGTGCCCAGCCAGATCTCGTCCCGCCAGCGCTGGATCGACCAGATCGAGCGATTGCCGAGGCCATCGAGCTCGATCCGATCTGGCGCTTCGGTGCCACCGCTGCGATCGAGGAACAGCCCCCGCGCGGAGCCAATCAGCATGCGACCGTCGCCGAGATCGAAACTGCTGCGCAGGCTTTGCAGCGCGGGGTCGACCTCGATCAACTGCGAGCCCTGCGACCGGAACAGGCCGTAGCCGCTGCCGATCAACACGTCCTCGCCCAGATCCCGCAGATTCCAGATGAACTTGGACTCCACGCGACGCTCGCCGAAATCCAGACGCTGCAGCGGCCAGTGCTGGCCCGCCACCCGCTGCGCCGGCTCGACCCAGTGCACACCCGAACCGTAGGTGCCGACCCACAGCCGCTTGCGGCGATCGACCAGCAGCGAATACACCATCGGATGGCCCAGCGAATCGCTGCGCCCTTCGACCGGCACCTGCCGTTCGATGGCTTCGTTGAAACCCGAGAAGCGCACCAGTCCCGAACCCCAGACGCCGGCCCACAGCCCGTCATCGCCGGACTCGGCGGCGAGGCTGGTGATGATCACGCCGCTGCCTTCCCGTGCCTCCCACTCCGGCAGATTGAGTCCGCGCAGGCAGGCGCAGTCGCTTCGGTAGACGACGATGCCGCGGTTGCTGCCGATGTAGAGCCTGTCGCCCCGCTCAAGAAGACTGTGCACGCTGGTCGCACGCAGCGCACCGCTGTTGCCGAGGCTGGGATGGAACCAGTCGGTGCGACCGGCGTCCGGCTCGAAACGGGCCAGCCCGTCATTCCAGAAACCAATCCACAGGGCGCCCCGGGTGTCTTCATGCAGGGCCGAAACGTGGGCGCGGCCACCGGCAACGCGCGGCAGATCCAGGGTCTGGAAACGAAGGCGCAGGGTCGCGGGGTCGAGGGCGTACACGCCGTCAAGGGTCGCCAGCCAGAGCGTCGACCGGCCGGCCGAAAGGTCGTTGATGGCCAGCGGCTCGACCCAGGGCTGGCCCTCGGCATCGAGCAGGCGCAGCGGCTGCAGCACGGCACCCGCGTCGGCGTCCCGCCAGCGGTACAGCTCACCGCTTTCGGTGCCGACATAGATCCAGCCCGAAGCATCCAGCTCCAGCGCGTAGGCGCCGACCAGATCGCCCTGTTCAACCCGCACCGTCTGCAGGCGCTCGGTCGCCAGATCAAAGCGCAACAAGCGCGAGCGGGTGGCCAGATAGACCGCCCCCGGCACGGCAAGCATGCGTCGCACCTGCGGGTCAGGCGGGCTCAAGCCCGCGTCGATATCGATCGGCAGGAACCGGTGGCTGTCGAAGCGGACCACGCCGTCCTGGGTTCCCACCCAGAGGAAGCCGCGGGAGTCCATCGCCACCGACTGCACCTGCGCGCTGGGCAGTCCTGCATCCTGCCCGTAACGCAGGGCGGCACCGGCAAGGCCGGGACACAGCGCGGCGGACGCAAGCATCAGCAGTGCGCACAGGCAGGTCAGGAGCCGATGCGTCTGGCGTGCGGACTCGATCACAGGCGGGGCGAATCAGGGGACTTTGCCGATACTGCGCAGATGCGCGCAGGCAGGCAAGGGCCTGTCGACCGGGGTAGCGCCTGGACGGCGCTCGGACATGAACGGCTGGTGCCGCGCTCGCTGTGCGGGAAGCAGGCCGGTTCTCCTTCGAGCGAGGGGATCCGGCGCGTGTTTCGCACGCTGGTCTCAGGGCTCTGCGTAGGCTCGGTTGATGCAAGCCCGGTAGCGTGTCTCCACGCGGCGGGCGAACCACTCCGTGGTCAGCGGTCGGGTGATCTTCGGGCTCTTCAGCTGAATCTGCGGAATCACGGCGCGCGGCAGCGCTTGCGCAGCCTCGGCATCGGCCGCGGCAAACACGGCGCGCCAGGTCGCGGTTTCCTCGAAGTCGAAGCGATCGGCACGGGCCAGATCACGGCGAATGCGCGACTCGCTCACCCCGAGCCGCGCGGCAAGCGCGACCGCGGCGGCTTCGGTCTGTCCGGTTCGATTCGAGAACAGGCCTGGGTCGGGCAGGGTCAGGTCACCGTCCGGCACCAGCGCCACGCCTGAGATCTGTGAGACCGCCCGCTGGAAGGCGGCATTTCGACTCGCGTACCAGCCGGCGTTGAAATCGGCGAAGCGATGGATGTGGCGGGTATAGCTGGCCGGGTAC
>JBIJCA010000008.1:0-35630 GCA_044344935.1 Aquimonas sp.
TAGGGAGACCCCTTGACTGGATTTGCGGCGCATGGAGTGTCGAGCGCGACACGGGACGCACCTGCAGCCAGCCAGTAGACTCGGCCGCCTCTTCCCGCAACAGAGACGGCGGCCATGCGCCTTGCGAACGTCTGGACGCTCCTGCCCCTGTGCCTGCTCGCCTGGCCCGCGATCGCGCAGCCGCCCCCGTCCGCTTGGGAAATGCTGTCGACCGCCACACGGCAGGTGCCGACCGAACTGCCGGCGCGCGCCGCCTGGGCCGTGGCGCCGCGCCTCGACAGCCTGAGGGACGGATCCGCCAGCCTGCGGATCGCGCTGCCGAGCGGCGATCGTGAGGTGTTGATGCTGGAGGTCGAGCAGCATGCGGGCGATCGCTTCACCTGGCGCGGCAGCCTCGACGGTTCCGCCGACTATCAGGTAGTGCTCAGTGTGGCCGGCGATGCGGTCGCTGGTTTCATCAGCGCGCCAGAAGGCATCTGGGAACTGGTGCCTTCGACGGTGAAGGGCGAGTCCTGGCTGATCGAACTGGATGCGGATCGTCTGCCGCCCTGTCGAGGACCGATCGACCCCGGCCCGGATGGCGGCGGATCGGTCGCGAAGGCCGAGCCCTCCGAGCCTGGCCTTCGCGACAGCGGCGAGCGCGTCGACGTGCTGCTGATGTATTCCCCCGCTGCCCGCGATGCGGCCGGTGGCGTCAATCAGATCACCGCGCAGGCCCAAGCTGCGGTCGATTCCGCCAATACCGTGTTCGCCAACAGCGGCATGCGCATGCGCTTTCGCGCGGTCAGCATCGAACTGCTGGAGGGCTGGGTGGAAGGCACTGCATCGGCCAGCACCGAACTCGGCAGCTTCCGATCCAACGCCACCCAGCAGGGGCGACGCAACGCTCTGGCCGCCGACATGGTCAGCCTGCTGGTGGCGAACCTGCCCTCGGCCTGCGGCATCGGCTACGTGATGCGCAGCCCCAGCGCGGGGTTTGCGAGCAGCGCCGTGCAGATCACCGATCGCGACTGCGCGGTCGGCAACCTCAGCTGGGCGCATGAGCATGGCCACAACCTGGGTTTCGAGCACGACCCGGCCAACGGAACCGCGCCGACCAGCGCTTCGTACCCCTGGGGTTTTGTCACTACGTGGAAGGCCAGGGCGCGCAGTCCTTTCGCACCGTGATGTCCTACCAGTGCCCGCTCGGCGGCTGTACGCGCCGCCCCTATTTCTCGAACCCCACGGTCAGCTTCAACGGCTTCCCCACCGGCATCGCCGATCAGCGCGACAACGCCCGCAGCGGCGACGCGGTGGCGGATATCGTCGCCAACTTCCGGCTGGAGCAGGTCTGGCAGGGCTTTGCCAACGGCTTCGAGGCGGTGCCCTGAGGCGCGGGTACACTCGGTAGCCGCGCTGCATGCGTCGATCGCAGAGGCTCCTTCGGGGTCTGCAGTCCGATCGACTTCGTGCTACGCCCACTCAACCAGACTTGGGACACAGATTCGACCATGAGGCTTTTTCTTTGCGCCCTGCTTCTTGTCTTTGCGCGTCCGTCGATGGGTGCCGAGCTTTCCGTGGAAATCAACGCAGATGGCATCGCCCCCCGACAGCTCTGGCTTGCGCCCGAGGGGCAATCCGGAGATTCGCGGGCTTGGGTTCCAATGCCGCGCGTCGAAGGAGATCGCGGGCTCTACTCCGGCCGCTTCAGCGCGCAGCTTCCCGCGGGGCGCTACGCGTTCGTGGCGGCCACCATGGCCGCCACGCTCGGAGAAACGTCCCAGCTGCGGGTGGGCAAGCGGCCCTCGGGCTCGGAGCGTCCGCTGCGCGCTCTGATGCCCTCGATTGAACTGACCGGCTCCGACCTCGATCTCGGCCGCCTGGAACTTCGCAGCTCGGGATCGCTGGCGGTACTCGTGAATCCCCGAGACGCGTCTGAGCAAGCTCAGGCCCTGCAGGATCGGACGGTCTGGTTGGGTCACCTCCATGCGCTCGATCGGGATCGCTGGTCGATCCTTGCCTCGGGCAATCGCCTTGCGGTTCGAGACGAGGCGGGCTGGCGCGCATTCGACGTCATGCCGGGGGGGCGGCCCACGACCTACGCCCATGTCGCGGGAAACCAGTTCGTCGTTGGCGGTGAGCGATCGCAGTTGTTCTGGCTGGATCTCGACGGTGCATCGATCGACTTGTCGAGCGATGGGCTGCCGGAAGCGCCGGTGGACTTCGTCGCCTGCACGCCTGAGTTCGCGTGCGCCGTTGCCCTCATCGAGTCACCGACGGCGCCTGACTACCGCACCGCCAGGCAGGAGACACGCCTCTTCCATTCCAGCGATGCCCGCAAGGGGGGCTGGCGGCTGGTCCAGACCGTCGACAAGCCGGCGTCCTACGCCCGCTCGTCGAATCGCGTGGCGGCGATCTACGGGCGCAGTTCGTGGCTCGCGCTGGATCTCGATACCGGGCAAGTCTCCACGCGATCCCTTCCTTTTGCGGGCGCGGGTGGGGTCTGGCCCGCCAGGGACGGGCTGATCGTGAACGGACACATCTCGACGGATGGTGGTGCAAACTGGCGCGCCGCCGATCGCGCGGAACTCATGGCGCAGGGTCTTTCGCCGACGATCAGCGTCATCTCCGGGAGTTTCGGGTTTGCAGCATCGGCAGGTCTCGGCGAACCGATGCAGGAGCGCTTCGACGGCACCGACTGGCGTGCTGACGCCACCCTGCCGAGTTCGGGGTTCTACTTCGCGCCTGCGTCCCATTCCCTGCAGTATCTGATTGCAGGTACGAGCGTGTGGGTGTCCTCGACGCGTGGGCTCGAGTGGCAGCCCGATACCGCATTGATGGAATCCTTGTTCCGAGCGCAGCCAGCGCAGCAGGCTGCGGCGATTCCGCTTCCCGCAGCGTCCGAGACGCTGACGGACTCATTGTTGGCCTACGAGCCCGCCCTGACACGGCTCAACGTTGGCGTCGACATGCGGCGCTTCAATCAGGCCGGCGCAGGGCTCGTGGTCAATGCGCTGATCCAGGCGGAAGTGCAGGCGCAGGCGAACCGTGGCTTGCAGCCTCTCCGGGACAAGCTGCCGGAGGGGCTGGTGCAGGACGCGGTCAGAACCGGGCTCGAACGGGGCATGGGCATCTCCTCGCTTCGTCGGGCTGTGCATGCCGAAGTGAGGGGCGTCGATGCCAAGGTGTTCAGTCGCTTCAGGGAGGCGAGAAACGCGCCGCGCGCGCTCATGCTGTCGCCTGCCAAGTGGTTGCAGCAGGGGGCGGTGCCGACCTTGACCTTGACCGAGGACCATCGGCAGGTTCAGGTCACTCTTCAAGTCAGCCTCTTCGACCGATCGGGGCGCGAGCAGAAGCGGATTTCGCATCGCGACGTCGTGGTGATGTCGGGCGCGGTCGGCGCGGGTGACAAGGCGACCGCAAGAGCCGCATGGAGCGCGAACGGTGGTGCCGCCTTGCGGCAGGCGATCGAGGCGTCCGTGGCAGAGGCCGTGCGAATCGGGCTTCTGGAAGAGGGGGCCGAGCCCGACGACGGCGAGCACGTTGATTTCATCGCGGACGGCAGAGCCGAGCGAATCCGCGGGCGACTGCTGACGACCGAAGGCGACAGGATGCTCCTGGCGGGTCGTGGTGGCGCGCTATGGTCGGTCCCGTTCGATCTTCTGTTGCCATGACCTCGCGCGCCGTGGGCTCCGCTAGAGGAGTTCGCCGAGGACGCCTTCGGCCAGCCAACTCCGCGTATTGATCCGGAGGCCTTCAACCACGCTGCAAGAGCATCGCCGAGGGGGCACTTCACAGTGCCCGCCGCGTTGCTCCGCATGGCGCAGGACTCAAGTGCGCGATCCGGCGGGGTTGTCCACGCAGTCGCGCGTCCAGGCCTGAGCGGAAGCGCCCCGGCTCAGAAGCTGATGAACAAGCCGCCGTTGACCGGAACCAGCGCGCCGGTGATATAGCCCGAGCCCTCGGCGGCGAGAAAGTCGACCACGCGGGCGATCTCATTCGGCTGGGCGATGCGGCCCACCGGGATCTGTTCGAGGATCTTCTCGCGGATTGGCGCGGGGATGGTCTGCACCATCGGCGTGTCGCAGTAGCCCGGGGCCACCGAGTTCACGGTGATGCCCTTGGACGCGACTTCGCGCGCCAGTGCCATCGTGAAGCCGTGTACGCCGGCCTTGGCGGCCGCATAGTTGGTCTGGCCGAACTGTCCGGTCTGGCCGTTGATCGAGCTGATGTTGATGATGCGGCCGTAGCCCTGGGCGATCATCGGTTCGATGGCGGGCTTGCAGAGGTTGAACAGCCCGTCGAGGTTTACGCCGAGGACAGCATCCCACTGGTGCTTCTGCAGTTTGCGCAGGGTGGCGTCACGGGTGATGCCGGCGCTGTTGGCGAGCACATCGAGACGGCCGTGTCGGGCGACGATGTCGGCCACGGCCTGCTGGCAGGCGTCGAAGTCGGACACGTCCAGCGCGATGTCCTCGAGTTCGCCCAGGCCCGGCTGCGCGCGCAGCTCCGCCAGTCGCGACTCGGCCAGGCTGATGTCGGCGGCGATGACGTGGTGGCCACTATGGGCCAGTGCCTGACAGATGGCGGCGCCGATTCCGCCGGTGCCGCCGGTGACGAGTGCGATGCGCTGGGTCATGGGAACTTTGCGGGTCCGGGCTTGATGCGATGCAGCATGCGACCGGGCCCGATCGCGTGCAAGCGAGCAGGCCAGTCGACCCGGCGAGTGTCAGAGGACGGTGTGAGTCAACTAGCGACCGCGACCGCGTGCTGCGGGCGGCGGCTCGGATTTCTCGGATGGCGCGGCAGGGTCCTCGGGTCGTTCGCCGGGTTTGCCCGCGCCGGGCCGCAGCATGCCTTCCTGAAAGCTCTTCCACAGGTCGAGATTGCGTTCGGTCAGCTGATTCAGCATCGAGAACGGCGTTTTGCCCAACAGGTTGTTGAGCTGGTTGCGGAACTGGTGCTGCTGGTCAAGGAACAATTGCATGCTGCGCTCGAGGTAGCTGCCCATGAAGCCCTGCAGACTGTCGCCGTAGAAGCGGATCACCTGACTCAGCAGCTGGGTGCTGAACATCGGATTTCCCTTCTCTTCGTGCTCGGAGATGATCTGCAGCAGCACCGAGCGCGACAGGTCCTCTCCGGTCTTGGCATCTCGCACTTCGACTTCTTCGCCGTCGACGATGAGCTGACGCACATCCTCCAGAGTGATGTAGCTGGAGATTTCGGTGTCGTAGAGGCGACGGTTCGGATATTTCTTGATGACCCGGGACTTGGGCATGGGCGTCGATGCTCTCGGTGGGGCAAGCACTGGGTGCGGCAGCCAGCGAAGGCATGCCGCCGCGCGGAAGCGTTGGAACATGGCACACGCCCGTCCTGGGCAACCCGGGGCCATGGTCACGGTATGAAGCAACGTCTGCTTGGCAGGCGCTGCCGCGGCGATACGGTCCGGGTGCATCGTGCAGCTTGGCCGGCACCGCGCTGGGCAGCGCCGGCCAACAGTTTCACATGTTACCAGCCCATGTGGTGGCCGCCGTTGATATCCAGATTGGAGCCAGTGATCCACGCGGCTTCCTCGGACACCAGGAAGGCCACGGCATAGGCGATCTCCTCGGGCTTGCCCAGGCGGCCAGTGGGAATGTCGGCGACGATCTTGGCGCGCACTTCTTCCGGCACGGCCATGACCATATCGGTGGCCACATAGCCCGGGGAAACGGTGTTCACGGTGATCCCCAGCTTGGCGTTCTCGCGCGCTAGCGAAATGGTGAAGCCGTGCATGCCGGCCTTGGCGGCGGCGTAGTTGGCTTGGCCGTACTGGCCCTTGAGGCCGTTGATCGAGCTGATCTGGACGATCCGGCCCCACTTGCGGTCGCGCATGCCGTCGATGACCGGGCGCGTCATGTTGAAGCACGAGTTCAGATTGGTGTTGATGACGTCATGCCACTGCTCGGCGCTCATCCGGTGGAAGGTGCCGTCGCGGGTGATGCCTGCGTTGTTGATCAACACTTCTACCGGGCCGAGCGCATCGGCCGCGGCCTTGGCGATGGCGGCGCCACCCTCCGGGCTGCCGATGTCGCCGGGGACGATCGTGATGTCAAAACCGTCGCTCTTGAGCGCGGCCTGCCACTCGCGAGCCTTGGCCTCGTTGCGGTAGTTGGTCGCCACTTTGTGGCCCATCTGCGCAAGCCGCTTGCAGATCGCCGTTCCAATTCCGCCCGTACCGCCCGTCACCAGCGCAACGCGTGCTGTCATGCTCCCTCTCCCGTGTACTGCCGGCTTGTGTCTAGGCTGTCGCGCGGGCCGGATCCGCGCGACAGCCCGGGAGTTTATACGGGCCTCTGTGCGCTGTTTTGACGATCGGCAAATACGGGTCGGGCCGGGATCGCGCCGCATTCGAATTCAGCGGCGGCGCGGGCCAGCCATGCCGGGGCATTGTCGGCATCGCGAACCGCTGCCGGCGCTTGACCGAGCGCTGCCCAGCACCAGCGCAGTGCGGGCAACGGGTCGCCTGCATCCACCGCCACGGCAGACAGTGATTTCGACAGCTTGCGCCCGTCGGCATCCACCACCAGCGGCAGATGCGCGTAGTCCGGCCTGGATAGGCCCAGCGCCCGCTGCAGCAGAATCTGGCGGGGCGTGGAGTCGAGCAGGTCAGCACCGCGCACTACCTCGGTCACGCCCTGGGCTGCGTCGTCCACCACCACCGCCAGCTGGTAAGCCCAGCAGCGGTCCGCGCGACGAAGAACGAAGTCGCCCACCTCGGTATCGACCGCCTGGGTGAACTCGCCCTGGATGCGATCCTCGAAGGACACCCGGCTGCCAGCGCCGGCGGCGACACGCAGGCGCACTGCTTCGGCGTGCCCGCCGGGCGCCTCGACGCAGGCGCGGTGGATCCCGGCTGTTGCTGTAAGGTCGTTCCTGCTGCAGCGGCAGGAAAAGGCCAAGCCCCTTTGCAGCAGCGTGTCGAGCGCGTCGCGATACAGTTCACCGCGCGCGCTTTGCCATACCACCGGCGCGTCCGGCTCGAAGCCGAACGCCGCCAGCGTGCGCAGCTGGTCGTTGGCAGCCCCCGCAACTTCGCGTGGTGAGTCAATATCCTCGATGCGCAGCAGCCAACGCCCGCCCGCACTGCGCGCCAGCAGCCAGCTGCCGAGCGCCGCCAGCAGCGAGCCCAGATGCAGGGGGCCGGTTGGCGAAGGGGCAAAGCGGCCGGTGTAGCCAGGCGCGGCTGCGCGAGCTGAATCCCGGTTCATTCGCGGCCTTGAACCGGCCTGCACAGTCCCCATCCCATGCTCGCTACTGCCCATGCCGGGCCCAAACGT
This sequence comes from Aquimonas sp., assembly GCA_044344935.1. Taxonomy (GTDB): domain Bacteria; phylum Pseudomonadota; class Gammaproteobacteria; order Xanthomonadales; family Xanthomonadaceae; genus Aquimonas. The sequence goes on from JBIJCA010000008.1 coordinate 7,299, forward strand.
CGAAGAGGTGCAGATCCATGAAGCGCATCGCCTTGTTTATGGCGACCAACATCGCGGTCCTGCTGGTCGCCAGCATCGTACTCAATCTGCTGGGCGTCGACGCCTACATGGCCAGTCGGGGCCAGAGTCTCGGCGGCCTGATCGTGTTTGCCGCCGTGTTCGGCTTTGCCGGTTCCTTCATTTCGCTGGCGATGTCGAAGTGGGTGGCCAAGCGCAGCACCGGGGCTCAAGTCATCGAGCAGCCGCGCAACGAGATGGAGGCCTGGTTGCTGTCCACCGTGCAGCGACAGGCGCAGACGGCGGGCATCAAGTGCCCTGAAGTCGCCATCTACGACGCGCCCGAGATCAACGCTTTCGCGACCGGCCCCAGCCGCAACAACTCGCTGGTGGCGGTGTCGACCGGATTGCTGCGCGGCATGAGCCGCGATGAAGCGGAAGCCGTGCTCGCCCACGAGGTCGCTCACGTTGCCAATGGCGACATGGTGACGATGGCGCTGCTGCAGGGTGTGCTCAACACCTTCGTGATCGTGCTGTCGCGGCTGATCGGGCGCTTTGTCGACCAGGTCGTGTTCCGCAATGAAAGCTCGCAGGGCGGCATCGGTTTCATGGTGGTCAGCATCATCGCGCAGGTGGTGTTGGGCATCCTCGCCTCGATGATCACCATGGCCTTCTCGCGTCATCGCGAGTTCCGCGCAGACGAAGGCGGAGCCAAGCTGGCCGGTCGCGAGAAGATGATCGCCGCGCTTCAGCGTCTGCAGTCGCAGCACGGCGAGAACAGCCTGCCCAAGGAAGTCGCTGCCTTCGGCATCAGCGGCCACATGGCGGCCGGCCTGCAGCGCCTGTTCATGAGCCACCCGCCGCTGCCGGAGCGCATCGAGGCTCTGCGTCGCAGCGTCTGACGCGAACGCTGCGGATCGCTCTGCGCACAGGGCCCGGATCGCTCCGGGCCTTGTGCGTTTGCCGGGTCAGATATTGAAGTCGTAGTTCATCTCCGGCGCCGGAGACGCCAGGAACTTGCCCTGCACGAAGTGCACCGAGCTGGTGAACAGCACGGTCATGCTGGCGGCGTCCTGCACGAATTCGGCAATCGTGCTCTTGCCGAGATCGGTGGCGCGCGCGGCCAGTTCGCGCACCTTAGACTGATGTTCGGAGTTGCGCCCCAGGTCTTCGGTGAGGCTGCGGTCGAGTTTCAGCATGGTCGGCTCAAGATGCTTGAGCACGTCCAGTGAGTGAGCGCTCGCGCCGAACTGTTCGAGGCAGAGACCGCAGCCCAGTTTGGAGACAGCGCGCTGGAAGTCCTTGGCGCCCTTCAGGTAAGTCATCACCCGGGTTTCGGGAACACCGAACACCAGCTGGTCGCCCTTCACGCCGGTCTGTTTCAGCAGGTTCGCGATCCATCCGGGCAGGTTGGGATCCTGCATGCTCTGCGGGGTGATCTTCACGAGCAGCCGTCGCATGTGCTCGGACTTCACCTTGGCCAGCACGGCGATGGCGTGTGACAGCACCCAGCGGTCGACCTTTTCGATCAGACCGTGTTCCTCGGCAATTGGCAGGAAGGCCAGCGGCGGCGCGATTTCGCCGTCGCCGACGCGCATGCGCAGCAGGGTCTCGTAGAACTCGACGGGTTCGCCCTGCAGGCTGATGACCGGCTGGTAGTGCAGCACGAAGTCGCCCGACTTCAGGGCCTGCTGGATGCGCGCCACCCAGCTGCGAACGCGCTCCTCTTCAGCGCGATCGCGGGCGGCGGGGTCGAACAGGGACAGGCGGTTGCCGCCTTCGCTGATGGCTGCCTGCAGGCACTGTCCCGCCTTGCCAAGCACCTGCTGCGCCGCGCCAGACTTCTCGCTCATCTGGACGCCTCCGACGCTGACCGTCAGGGTGGCGGAGCGGCTGCCGATCTCGAGGATGTGGCCTTCGAACGCGGTGCGTACGCGCTCGGCCAGTTCGCGGGTGTGAGCGTGATTGCTGCCGCGGCAGAGCAGTCCGAAGGTGTGGTCTGCAAAGCGCGCCAGAAGCACGTCCTCGCCGAGGGTGTGCCGCAACAGGTGGGCGGTGTCGGCCAGCAGGGTATCGGCATGCCCCAGCCCGATGTCGTTCAGCAGGGTGCTGAAGTTGTCGACCTCGATCAGCAGCACCGACTGGTCCTTTGCGCCGCTTTCGGCGCGAACCGCCGCCGCCTCAAGTTCGGCCAGGAACACCTGGCGGTTGAGCAGGCCGGTGACCTGGTCCCGCTCGCGAAGGGTCTGCAGCTCCTCGCTGTCGACAAACTGCTTGCGGAATACGATCTGCAGGCAGGGTTCGCCCTCGTAGCTGGCGCGCGCGAACTCCATGACCGCATCGAAATCGATGCCATCCGCGCGCATCGCCTTGAGTTCGAACTTCTCGGGCGGCGGCTCGCCCTTGCTCAAGCGCTTGAGCAGCGCCTTGAACTCGGTCGCGTGGCTCGGTGCGATCAGGTCCAGCAGCGGCATGCCCTCGACCTCCTCGAAGTCGGTGTATCCGAACATCTCGAGGTAGGCATGGTTGGCGCGGATATGCATGCCCTCATGAGCGTAGGCGATGGGGTCACGCGAGGAGTCGATCAGGGCGTCGCAACGCCGCGCGGTTTCGCGAAGCGTCTCCTCCAGCCTGTGCTGGCTGCGGCGCGCTTCGATCGAGGTCCACGCGTACTTCAGGGTCGGCAGGATCTGCTCGGGGCGTTGCCGAAGCACGATATGGAAGACGTCGAGCGCACCGGCCTCGAGCGCGATGCCCTCATCGATCGTGGTGTGGCTGGCGACCAGAGCAACGTGCTTGCCGAGGCGCTTGACCGCCTGCGCGACTTCAACGAAGGGGAATCGCTTGCTCGCCCAAGCCGCGACCACGAGGTCGGGCAGCTGCTTGGCCAGCAGAGCCGGCAGTTCTTCGAGCGTCTCGGGTCGCGCGCTTCGCACTGCGATGCCGCCGTTGCGAAGCGCACTGATGATCGACTCTGCGTCTTCGAGACTGTCCTCGATCTGCAGCAGTCGGATTACGGATTCCTGCTTGGCCATCGAACTCCCTTGAAACTGCGATTGCGGCCGACGCACAGCCCTGGCTGCCACCTGACCGGACCCGCCCCCCAACGGACCTCTGGCGATGATGCTGGCAGCCGGCGATGACACCTTGTGTCGCCCCCATGCTGCCGCAGGTCGGCCGAAACCCCACGCTGGCCGCCTGTTATGCAAGGGCACGGAGTGTGGCCAAAACGGCCGACATCCGCAAACGCCCGACGCATGTCGAGGTCGGCTCTGGGGGCGGCGTCACGTTTCCATCGTGAGCGCCAGCGGCAGTTTGCTGGCGGCCCCCGGCACTTCCCGTACCAGACGCGGCACGAGGTAGCCGGGAAGCCGCGTCCGCAGCGCGGATTCCAGAGCCAAGGCCTGTGCATCGGAAACCTCGAAGTGGGCGGCGCCGGCGACACGATCCAGCTGGTGCAGGTAGTAGGGCAGTGCGCCGGCGGCGAAGCTCGCTTCCGCCAGCGCGACCTGGGCCTCCAGCGTGTCATTGATACCGCGCAGCAGAACCGCCTGGTTGAGCACCGTGCAGCCGCTGGCACGCAGTGCGGCGAGCGCGCCCGCGACGGCGGCGTCGAACTCGTTGGCGTGGTTGGCGTGGATCACCATGACCTTCTGCAGGGGCAACGCTTCCAGCCAGCCGAGCAGCCCGGCTTCCACCCGCTCAGGTAGCACCACCGGCAGGCGGCTGTGGATGCGCAGGCGGCGCACCTGCGGCAGCTGCAGCAGCCGCTTGCCGAGTTCGTCCAGTTTCGCGGTCGACAGCGACAGCGGATCGCCGCCACTCAGGATGACCTCGTCCACGCTGGGGTCGGCCGCAAGCGTATCGAGTGCCGCCTGCCATGCGTTGGCTGCCGCACTGTCCTCGCCATAGGGGTAGTGACGACGGAAGCAGTAGCGACAGTGGATGGCGCAGCTGCCGGTGGCCACCAGCAACGCGCGTCCCTGGTACTTCTGCAGCACGCCGCGGCCACTGCGGGCGGCGGCGTCACCGACGGCGTCCAGGCCGAATCCTTCGACCTGCAGGGTTTCCAGATCCAGAGGCAGCACCTGGCGCAGCAGCGGGTCGGCGGGATCGCCGCGACGCATCCGCGCCACGAAGCCTCTCGGCACCCGCAGCGGAAAGCCGGCGGAGTCGGCCGGCAGGCGAGCCGCCAGTGCTTCCAGATCCAGCAGGCGCAGCAGCTCCAGCGGTTCCGTCACGGCGTCACGCCACAGCCGGCGCCAGTCCCCAGGCGACTCCTCGGCCGCGGCTGGCTGCGCGATCTGCGGGTTTGCGCTTATCATTTCGCCTCTTTAGCCGGCGCTTTTGCCGGCGATCACCGAAAACCCGAGTTTAGCCGCAGCCTGCGGCTCGAAACCCCACCCCGGAGCACGCATGGCCACCTACGGTCTGAACGACGTCAAGAACGGACTCAAGATCATTTTCGACGGCGACCCCTACGTCATCGTCGAAGCCGAGTTCATCAAGCCCGGCAAGGGCCAGGCCTTCACCCGCATCCGCGTGCGCAATCTGAAGAACGGCCGCACCACCGAGAAGACCCTGAAGGCCAACGAGTCGGTGGAAGGCGCGGATGTGGTCGATACCGACATGCAGTACCTCTACACCGATGGCGAGTTCTGGAACTTCATGCAGCCGGACACCTTCGAGCAATACACAGCCGATGCGGCGGTGATGGCCGAGACCGCGAAGTGGTTGAAGGGCGAGGAGATGTGCGTGGTGACTCTGTGGAACGGTGCCCCGCTCTCGATTGCCGCACCGAACTTTGTCGAGCTGCAGATCGTCGAGACCGATCCGGGCGTGCGTGGCGATACGGCTTCGGGCGGCGGCAAGCCCGCCAAGCTGGAAACCGGCGCGGTGGTGCGCGTGCCGCTGTTCATCGAGAACGGCGAGGTGATCCGCTGCGATACGCGAAGCGGCGAGTACGTCAGCCGCGTCAAGTGAGCCCCTCCGACCCGGCCCTGCGCCGGGTCGGTGCTATCGGGCCAGCTGAACTGCAAGGAGGCATGGAGCGCATGCGTGAGATCGACCTGTTGATCGAGGCCGGCTGGGTGGTCCCGGTCGAGCCGCATGCGGTGGTGCTGGAGCAGCATGCGGTGGCAGTGGACGGTGGCCGCATCGTCGAATTGCTGCCGATCGCGGACGCGCGCAGCCGCTACGTCGCCCGCGAGACCGTGAGTCGCCCGAAGGCGGCGCTGATCCCGGGCCTGGTCAACGTGCACGTGCACAACCCGATGACCCTGATGCGCGGCCTGGCCGACGACCTGCCCCTGATGACCTGGCTGAACGACCACATCTGGCCGGTCGAGGGCGCGGTGATCGGCCGCGAGTTCGTCGGCTGCGGCGTCGAGCTGGCGGTGGTCGAGATGTTGCGCGGCGGCACCACCACCTGCAACGAGAACTAGTTCGTCCCCGATGCCGCCGCAGCCACCTACCGGCGCATGGGTTTCCGCGCCTGCGTCGGCCTGCCGGTGATCGATTTTCCCACCGCCTGGGCGTCCTCCGACGACGATTACTTCGACAAGGCCATGGAGCTGCACGACGCCCTGCGCGGCGATTCATTGCTGAGCACCGCCTTCGTGCCGCATGCACCCTACACGGTGAAGGACGCGAGCTTCGAGCGCATCCGCATCCTCGCCGACCAGATGGGTCTGGTCGTGCACTGCCATGTGCACGAGACCGCGCAGGAGGTCGAGGATTCTCTGAAGCAGTACGGCCAGCGTCCGCTGGCGCGCCTGCAGCGACTGGGCCTGGTCAACTCGCAGCTGCTGGCCATCCACATGACCCAGCTGACCCCGGCCGAGATCGAGCTGTGCGCGGCCCAGGGCGTGTCGATCGGCCACTGCCCGGAGTCCAACCTCAAGCTGGCCTCGGGCTTCTGCCCGATCGAGGCCCTGCGCCGGGCCGGCGCCAACATCGCACTCGGCACGGACGGCTGCGCCAGTAACAACGATCTCGACATGTTCGGTGAGATGCGCACCGCGGCGCTGCTGGCCAAGGGCGTGGCGATGGACGCAGCCGCGCTGGATGCACCCAGTGCGCTGCGGATGGCCACGCTGGGCAGCGCCCGCGCGATGGGGCTGGAAGACCGGATCGGTTCGATCGAGACCGGCAAGGCCGCCGACCTCGTGCTGTTCGATCTTGACCAGCCCGAATCGCAGCCCTTCTACAACGTCATCTCGCAGCTGGTCTATGCCGGCGCGCGCCAGCAGGTCAGCGATGTCTGGATCAACGGTCGCGCACGCCTGCGCGATCGCCAGCTGGTCGACGTTGATCTCGAAGCCTTGATGGCGAATGTGGCGCAATGGCGTGCCCGGATCGCAGCGATCCCGCGTCGGCACTGAAGCCTTCGCGGCCCGCTGTGGCCGCGACCTGTACTGACCTCGCGCAGTCTTCTGTGGCCGCGCTCTGGAGTCATCGATGAGTCTGCCAGCCCCCGTTGAGCCCACCCGGCGCGAAAACGCCGATCCCGCCGAACTGGCGCGCTTCGGCCAGTTGGCCGCACGCTGGTGGGACCCGAACGGCGAAGCGCGTCCGCTGCACGATCTGAACCCCGCGCGCCTGGGCTACGTGGCCGCGCGCGTGCGGCTTGACGGCGCGGAGGTGCTCGACGTCGGCTGTGGCGGCGGTCTGCTGTCCGAGGCGCTGGCGTCGCGCGGCGCCCGCGTCACCGCCCTGGACCTGTCGCCCGAAGTCCTCGACGCCGCGCGTCTGCATCTGTACGAATCCGGTCTCAAGGTCGACTACCGTGAACAATCGGTGGAGACCCTCGCTGAAGAGTCCCCGCAACGCTTCGACGCGATCACCTGCATGGAAATGCTGGAGCACGTGCCGGATCCAGCGTCGGTGATCGAAGCCTGTGCGCGACTGCTCAAGCCCGGCGGCCGCCTGTTCCTGTCGACGCTCAACCGAACGCCCGCAGCCTTTGGCCTCGCCATCGTCGGCGCCGAGTACGTGATGCGCTTGCTGCCGCGCGGCACCCATCGCTATGCGCAGTTCATCCGCCCTTCCGAGCTCGCGGGCGCGCTCCGTGCGGCGGGGCTTGAGCTGGAAGACGTCAGCGGCCTGCACTACAACCCGCTGACGCGCGCCGCGACCGTGGGCGGACACACCCAGGTCAACTACCTTGCCTGCGCGCGTAAGCCGGAGGCCGCTCGTGGCTGAGTGCGGGGCGGTGCTGTTCGATCTCGACGGCACCCTGGTCGACAGCGCCGCCGATCTGCTGCATGCCGCCAACGTGCTGCGTGCACGGCGCGGACTGAAAGCCTGTGCGATGCCGGCCTTTCGCCCCTATGTATCGCGCGGCGCGCGGGCCATGCTCGGCGCGGCCCTGCCGGACGTCAATCCGGGCGATGAAGCCACGCTCGCGGAGTTCCTTGAAACCTATGCCGGTGCGGTGGCGGCGCATTCCTGTCTGTTTCCCGGCGTCGCCGCGATGCTGGAAACGATCGAGTCGCGCGGACTGCGCTGGGGCATCGTGACCAACAAAGCCGAGGGACTGGCGCGGCCGCTGTGTGCCGCCCTCGGGCTGCTGGAGCGCAGCAGCGTGTTGATCGGCGGCGACAGCCTGTCCGAACGCAAGCCGCATCCGCTGCCGCTCCTCGAGGCGTGCCGGCGCATCCAGGCCACGCCGACGCGCAGCCTGTACGTCGGCGACGATCCCCGCGACATCCAGGCGGCGAACGCCGCCGGGCTGCGCGGCATTGCGGTCGATTGGGGCTATTTCGATCCTGCTTTTCCGCCCGGTGAATGGGGCGCCCAGCGGGTGATCAGCGCGCCAGCGCATCTGCTGGACGAGCCGCTGCTGCGCGGGGCAGTCGGATGAGCGACGACAGCCTGCGCGCGCAGCTGCAAAAGCTGGAGGCAAGACGCCCCGAGTTGGGCCTGCAGGCGATTTTCATGCCCAGCGGACAGCGCCAGCGCATCGCCCTGTGGTACGCGCTCCAGGACGAAATCGAAGAGGCCTGCTTCGAGCTCTCCGAGCCCTTCATCGCGCAGGCCAAACTGGGCTGGTGGGGGGAAGAGCTTGCCCGCGGTGCGGCCGGCCAGGGCCGGCATCCGCTGGTGCAGGCCTTCTTCGATGTGCCCTCGGGGCGCGTGCCCGATCCATCCCTGTGGCGGGCGCTGCCGCTGGCCGCGCTGGATCTGGTCGAGCGCGAAGTCGCGCCCGGCTCGGTGGACCAGGCGCTGTCGGCGCTGCGTCCGCTGGCGGCCGCGTTCGATCATCTTGAGCGCGCGCTGTTCGGTGGTGACAGCGCGGAGTCGCAGATCGCCAGCGAACTGCTTCTGCGCCGATACCAGCGCGCCGGGCTTGGACACCATGCCCAGGCGCGCCTGCCGCGGAACCTGCTGGCGCGACATGGGCTTGCTCCTGCGCACCTGTCCGAACCCGAACGTCCTGACGCGCGCAGCGCCTTCGCCCGCGATTTCGCGGCCGAGTTGCGGGCCTTGAATCCAGCAGCCCTGCCGTCACTGGCGCGCCCGCGTGCGCTGCAGGTGGCGGTGCTGCAGTGGCAGCTCGATGAACTCGCACGCAGCGGGAAGTGTTCGGTGCCGCGCGGCTTCCGGCTGATGTTGGGGCTGTGGCGCGCAGCGCGCGGCAGCGCAGCCCCGACGGGCGAATGAAATACCGTCAGCGCATCGTGGCGTTTGGGCACGGTGTGCGGACTGCCTGCAACACTGCGTTGCCCTCCGCGCAGGAAGCACTCAGGCTTCGCGCGGTATAGTCGGCCGCTGGCTCGACAGTGCTGCAAAAGAGCGCCCTGTGCAGGCCGCACGCTCCCCCGAATGTGCATGCACGATCGTGAAGGCTTGACGTGAAGGCGACAGCCCCCAACCTAAGGTGACCCCGGCCCATCCCATGACCGATTCCGAGGAGACCCGCGTGTCCCCACCCATTGCCGACAACACCGTCCGGGCCATGCCCGATATCGCCTCCGAGGCCAAGCCCGCTGTCGCCGGCGTGCTCGACTGGGTTGGCATGGGCCATATCGAAGTGCCGGTCAGCATTGCCGCCGCCGATGGCCGCAGCGTGACCTCGGGCGCGCGCGTCACCGCGTTTGTGAATCTCAAGCGCCCCGACGTTCGCGGCATCCATATGTCGCGCCTGTACCTGCACGTTGACAAGACGCTTTCGAACGAAGCGCTGTCGCCGACCAGCCTGCGTCGCCTGCTGAAGGATTTCCTCGAGTCGCATGCGGATCTGTCCGATCGCGCGCTGGTGCGCGTCGAGTTCGAGCACCTGGTGCGTCGACGTGCTTTGAAGAGCGACAACTCCGGCTGGAAGAGCTACCCCTGCGTGATCACCGGTCTGATGGAGCACGGCCAGTTTCAGGTCGAGCTGTCGGTGCAGATTCCGTACTCCAGCACCTGCCCCTGCTCTGCGGCGCTCGCCCGCCAGCTGATCCAGGAGCAGTTCCAGAAGGACTTCCCGGGTGCGGAGGGCTTCGACCGCGAAGCCGTGCTTGCCTGGCTGGGCACCGAGCGCGGCATTCGCGCCACTCCGCACAGCCAGCGCTCGAGCGCCGAAGTGCGCGTGCGCCTGCTGCCCTCGTTCGCCAACTTCCCGATCATCGACGTGATCGACCGGATCGAGGGTGCGCTGAAGACGCCCGTACAGTCGGCGGTCAAGCGCGAGGATGAGCAGGCATTCGCCTTGTTGAACGGTGAGAACCTGATGTTCTGCGAGGACGCCGCGCGGCGCATGCAGTCCGCGCTCAACGCCGACGAAAGGATCGCCGACTTCTGGGTGCGCGCCTCGCACTACGAAAGCCTGCACCCGCACAACGCGGTCGCAGTGGCGGTGAAAGGCGTGGCCGGCGGCTACAGCAACGGACTCGACTGGATCGCACCGCTGTCGGCGAATCACTGACCGAATCCGGGTTCCGTTCAAACGAAAAACCCCGGCTCGACAGCCGGGGTTTTTCTTTGCCAGCGCTCAGAGCGGATGAACGAACCAGACGCCGTAGCTATGGCGACGCTGGGCGTCCTTGGCAAAGCGCGGTACTCGCATTCAATCAAGCCCGGAGAGGCAGTGAGCCCGCGCGCCACCGTCACGGCCGTCCGGAGGCAGCCGCAGCAGGCGGATGGTTCTTACATGCTCCGAGTCCGCCGACTTACCAGAACGGCCGCCACCAGGGGCCCCAGTAGGGCGATCGATAGGGATAGGCGTGGCGCGGATCGATGCGATCCTCGCGCTGTTCCCACAGATAAACGACGTCGGCGTCGAGCTTCGGATAACGATAGGTGTAGGCGCCGATGCTGCGCTCCTCGAAGCCGCCCACCTGACCGGTGAAGGTGACATCGCGACCCTCGGCGAACAGCGCCGGGTCGTAGAAGCCGCTACGACAGGCGATGAAGCGGCCGTCGGTGGTCTCGCGCTTGATCTGCGGCCTGCCGCTGGGGCTCAAGGGGCGTGAGAGCACCACGAAGCAGGTGCGGGCGGCGTCGGGCTCGACGCTGATCAGGCTGCCGCCCCAGCGCACGCTGGCGCCGGGCGTGCCCTGCGCGCTGAGCTGCTCAGGGCTGATCGCACTGAATTCGCCGCGGATGGGGCCCGGCGCGGTGGCGCAGGCCCCGAGTGCGAGCGAGGCGAGGACGGGAACCAGCAATCGTGGACGTAGGCTCATGGCGATGCTCCGTAGAGTGCTTGGAAGGATAGGCCCGGTGCTTCAGCGTGCTTTGGCTGCGGGCCTGAAGCCTCGCAGGGCGCGGATCAAGCCCTTGCGAGTGTCTGGATCGACTTCGGCAGCGTAGCGCTGGTCGCTGTAATCGCGACTGAGTTTGCGCAGCTCTTCGGCCTGCGCGGGCAGGGCGAGGGCAGCACGCTCTCCGAACTCGAGCGGAGGCTCGTGCGTGGCGCGCACCAACCCGCGCCGCGCCAGCCGCGCGCAGAAGCGCAGCCAGGCGCTGACCAGCGGATCGGAGGGTCGCGGCCCGCCGCGCAGCACCATCCACAGCGTTGCCGCCAGCGCCAGCCCGAAGCCGGCTATCAGGGCGATGCCGACGTCGCGCCAGTCGGAGGCGTCGATGCCGAGGCTGAGCAGCAGGCTGCGCTGGCGCGCAGCATTGAAGCCCAGCACCAGCGTGTTCCAGCCGTGGCGCAGCCAATCGGCGGTGTCCAGAAGCGGGCCCAGCAGGCCGAATCGATCGCGGTCGCGGCTGCCCAGACTGCCGCCGTCGTCGAGGATTCTCTCCGGGGCGACCGCGGCTGTCGGGTCGATCCGCACCCAGCCGCGACCCTGCAGCCAGATCTCACTCCAGGCGTGGGCGTCGGACTGCCGCACCAGCACATAGTCGCCGAGCGGGTTGTAGAACCCACCGTGGTAGCCGGTCACCACGCGCGCGGGAATGCCCGCCATGCGCATCATCACCGTGAAGGCCGAGGCGAAGTGCTCGCAGTAGCCCTCGCGGGTTTCGAACAGGAAGTCATCGACGGCGTCACGGCCCAGCGGCGGCGGCGCCAGCGAGTAGGTGAACTCGCGGTTGAAGCGTTCCAGCACCTCCTGCACCAGTTCGCTCTCGTTGAAGCCGCGCGCGCGCCAGCCGGCGACCAGTTCGGCGGTGCGCGGATTGAAGCCACCGGGCAGTGACACGAACTGCTGGCGCAGGGTGCGCGGCAGCTCGGCATCGAAGCGGGCATCGGGCGCCGAACGCAGCAGATGACGGCTGACCGCGGCCAGGGGGCGGCGCGCGAGCATGCTGCGGTCCCGATTGAGCCGAAGCGCATTGTCCGCGGGCGCTTCGATCGGCGCGCCGGGAATGTCCAGCGCCAGCACCCAGCGCCGGTCGGTGGGTTCCTGGATCAATTCGTAGTCCAGCCACTCGGGCTCACCCTCGATCGGCGGCGCATCAAACTGGCGCAGCCACATCGAGACCGTCCAGGCGCGCCCGTCGAACTCGCTTAGCACAGGGCCACGCCAATAGAGCTCGCTGTCCTGGGGGCGCCGGCCGGCAAAGCTCGCGCGCAGAATCGGCGTGTCGTCGATGAACAAGGCCCCGATGTCGCCGGGCGCCATCGATTCGCTGAGGCCCGTGCGGGCTTCGCCGGCGTTGTCGGGCAGCCCCCACAGCGGCTGCGGCAGGCGGGGAAACAGCAGGAAGGCGACGATCGCCAGCGGCAGCGAGAGCAGCATCAGCAGACCCGTTGTGCGCAGCCGCCGCGATACGCCCGGCGCTTCTGTCGGAGTGCCGGATTCCAGCTCGCTGACCCGCGCCAGGGCAGTGAGGATCAGAATCGCCGCCGCCAGCGCCAGCACCAGAGTCACCGGCCCTTGATCCTGAAGAAAGGCCGCCATGATCGCGAACAGGCTGAAGCTCAGCAGGCTGCGGGCGTCGCGCAGGGTATGCGTTTCAAGTAGTTTCAAGGCCAGCATCGTGGCCAGTAGCCCGGCGCCGGTGTCTCGGCCGAAGCGGAAACCGTAGACGTACATCACCAAACCAGCCACTCCGAGGGTCAGCAGCAGGCGCAGCCACGACGGGATGTGCGCGCCGCGCAAGCCGGCGCCGGCGCCGGCAAGCCCCAGCAGGACCAGCAGTGGCCCGAGCCAGCCAGAAAGCTGAAGGCCCAGCGGCAGCAGTGCCAGCAGACCCGCCGCCACGCACCAGCCGAACACCGGCAGCGGCAGGCGCGGACGTGGCCCTGCCTCCGCCTTGCCGCTCAGCGTCACTGTGAGCCGAGCCATCAGCGCGCTCATGGCAGCAGGGCCAGCGCACGCAGGCCGGCGTGCAGATGTGCTTCGCCGCGAGCGGGGCCGATGTGCTCGCCTGGCAGCAGCAATTCGGAGCGCAGGCCGCGCCGTTCGGCCTCAACCAGCCAGCGGGCCAGGCGCTGGATGCGCAGCTCGACCGGCAGATGCAGCAGCTGGCCGTAGTCGAGCCGGACTTCGACGCCGGCTGGACTCTCGAACTCGCGCACGATCAGACGCCCGAGCTGGGCGCTGCGCTTCCACGCCATCAGCCGCAGTGGGTCGCCCTGGCGGTGCTCCCGCAAGCCATGGACCTCTTCGCTCGGGCTGCGCTGGCGACGCTGGCCAGCCAGTGCCCCTTCGCCCGGCAGTGGCGGCGCCTGCGGCTCCAACTGCGGGTACACCAGCACCTGCGCCTGCGGATTCAACCAGCTCCAGACCACGAACAACCCCAGCGGCCAGCGCGTCGACAGCTTGATCCGGCCGATCGGATGCAAGCCGCGGCGTTCGGTGACGAAAGGCAGGGCTGGGCTGGCGTAGCGCTCCGGCAGCACTTCGAACACTCGGGCTTTGCCGGCGCGCTCGATGCACAGGCCGCGCCGCGCGCGCCGGCCCTCGCCCTCGAAACGCAGCCGCAGCTCGGTACTCTCGCCGGCGTGCACCGGCGGCGCCGAAACCTCGACCAGATGCAGCCCCGAAAGTCCCAGCCATCCGCGCAGCAGCGCCGTGTGCACGCTGGAGCCGATCAGGAACACCAGCATCAGTGCCGGATTGTTGTTGTAGTTCAGGGCGCCTGCGGCCATGGCCAGCAGCAGGCCGCTGAAGAACAGGCCAAAGCGGCTGGGCAGCACGTAGATACGCCGACGGTGGATCGCGATCGGCAGAGCCTCCGTCTCGCGCAGGCGGGTCAGCGCCGGCAGTCGGCGCTCGGCCTGGGCCTGCACGAACAGCCACGCCTTCGAGAGCAGGCCGGACACGGTCGCGGGCTCAGGCGTCGACCGCCACCGAGGCGAGCAGACGCCGCGCGATCTCGTCTGGGCTGCCGCGGCCGGATTCGGCGACCAGTCGATGTGCGGTGGCTTCGACGAACAGCGACTGCACGTCCTCGGGCAGCACGTGCGCGCGTCCGGCCAGCAGCGCATGCGCACGCGCGGCCCGCAGCAGGGCCAGTCCGGCGCGCGGCGACAGGCCCACCCGCAGGCCCACGAAGCTGCGGCTGGCGGCGAGCAGGCGCTGCACGTAGTCGACCAGCGCCTCGGAGGCATGCACCGCGCTCACGGCTTCGCGCAGGGCGAGCACGTCCTGCGCCGACAGCTGCGGTGCGCAGCGCTGGATCAGCTCGCGGCGGTCCGCGCCGGCCAGCATGGCGCGTTCGTACTCCGCCTGCGGATAGCCCATCGACAGCCGCAGCAGGAAGCGGTCGAGCTGCGAATCGGGCAGCGGAAACGTTCCCGAAAGATCGACTGGATTCTGGGTCGCGATCACGAAGAACGGGTGCGGCAGCGGATGGCAGCTGCCGTCAATGGTGACCTGCTGCTCGGCCATGGCCTCAAGCAGCGCGCTCTGCGTGCGCGGCGGCGCGCGGTTGATCTCGTCGGCCAGCAGCAGCTGCGTAAACACTGGCCCCGGATGGAAGCGGAAGCCGCGTTGCTCGGCCTCGTACACCGAGACGCCGAGAATGTCCGAGGGCAGCAGGTCGGCGGTGAACTGCAGACGCTGGAACTCGAGGCCGAGCGTGGCGGCCAGCGCCCGCGCCAGGGTGGTCTTGCCGAGGCCGGGCAGATCCTCGATCAGCAGATGCCCGCCTGCGAGCATGCAGGCGAAGGCCAGTTCCACCTCGCGCGGCTTGCCCAGTACCAGCGCGTTGACCTGATCGAGCGCGGCAGCGAGGGCGCTGCGACTCGCCTCGGGTAGGATCGCGGCCGATCGGGCAGTGGCAGGCATGGGCGGGTCCTTTGAACCAAACGGGAATGACATCGCAAGCGCGCGAGTGTAGTCGCGCAGCGGTGAGCGCGGCATGCGCGCGCGCCGAAGAGTGCTCCGGGATCGTGAGCGCGTTCGCGATTCCGAGCTTGTCTTGGCCTGCCCGTCTGTTCTGGTGCGGCTGGGCACTGCTGCTGGTTGGCCGGCTCGCGCTGGCGGCCGCCTTGCCGCTGTTCGGCGACGAGGCCTTCTACGCCTGGGAGTCACGCCGTCTGGCCTGGGCCTACTCGGATCTGCCGGGCTTCACAGCCTGGTCGATCGCGCTCGGACGCGCCCTGCTCGACGGAGAGCTCGGCATCCGGCTGCTGAGTCTTGCGCTCGGTGCCCTGCTGCCCTTGCAGCTGTTGCGCATTGCCGATGCGGCCGGACTCGGCGCCCTGCGCTGGCACGTCGGCCTGCTCGGCCTGCTGCTGCCGCTGCTGTCGATCAATGGTCTGCTGGCACTGCCCGAGCCCGCCCTGCTGATGGCGGCGGCGCTGTGTCTGCATGCACTTCTGCGGCTGCAGGCACTTGGACCGGGGGCGCGTTCAACGCAGATGGCTCTGCCGCTGGCTGAGCTTCTGGTCGGGCTGGCTCTCGGCGCCTTCACGCACTACCGTTTCCTCGCCGTGCTCGCCGCCGGCTGCCTGGCGGTGCTGTGCGTTCCGGCTGCTCGCGCCCTGCTGAGGGACAGGCGGGTCTGGCTGGCAGGGCTGCTGGGTCTGTGCGCCTGGCTGCCGCTGCTGCTGTTCGATGCCGGCGGCGAGCAGGCCGGCTGGCGCTTCCAGTTCGTCGATCGGCATCCCTGGGCCTTCCAGCCGGTGGCGCTGGCGGTGCCGCTGGAGCAAGCCCTGCTCGCCACCCCCCTCGCCTGGCTGCTGATGCTGCTGGCGCTGCCAACGGCGCTGCGCGCCCGCGCCCAGGCGCCGGGTCCGGCCCTGCTCGCCGCGGCCGGTGGCGCACTGCTGCTCGGTCTGTTCCTGGTGGGCCTGTTCGCCGACCGCGAGCGCGTGTCCTTCCACTGGCCGCTGGTCGGTCAGCTCGCCCTGCTGCCGCTGCTCGCGCAGCGATTGCATACCGCTTCGGCCACGCTTCGGCGCCTGACCTGGGCCCTGCTGGGGGCGGGCGCCGTTCTCGCCTGGGCACTCTGCCTGCTGCTCAGCCTGTCCACCGGACGCGCCGCGCTGGCCGAACGCGTCGACCTGGCCGACAACTTCAGCGACATCAGGCCACTGCAGGCGGCGATCGAGGCGCGGCTCGCACGGCTGCCAAGGGGCACCCGGCTGGTGGCCGACAACGTCCTGCTGGCCGCGCGCCTGGTCGAGCAGCGCGGCGCTGATGATGCCTTCGCAGTGATGGACCACCCGCGCAATGCCAAGCACGGGCGCGCCCGGCAGCTTGAGCTGTGGGGCATGGACGAAACCGCCTGGCGCGATGAGGTGGATCCGGTGCGCCTGCTGGTGGTCGAGGAAACCGCGCTCGGGCTGCGCGACCGTCAGCCCTGGCAGCAGCGCCTGTGCGCCCGATTGCCGGGCCTGCAGTGGGTCGACGAGGTGCAGACCCACCGCGGTGCGCAGCGCTACCTTCTGTTCGAACAGCGCGTCGGCAGCGGCGTGCCATGCCGGTTTGCAGCGCTGGCCTACCTCGATGCGCCCGTCGACGGCGCTCGTCTTCCGCGGCGCTTTGCACTGTCTGGCTGGGCGATCGAAGACGGAGCGGGGCTTGCGCGGGTGGAAGTCCTGCTGGATGGCGTCGTCGTTGCACATGCGCGCAGCGATCTGGATTTTCCGGGCGTGCAGGCGATGTGGCCGGACTCGAACGACCCTCGGCACCCGCGCGTCGGCATCGCAGCCGAGGTTTCGGTGCCGGCAACCCTGCAGGGCTGGCTGCCACTCGGTCTGCGTCTGACCGGCGTCGACGGGCGGGCACGCAGCCTGCCGATGGGGCGCGTTTACATTGAGCCCTGACAGCAGGCGCGTTTAGTTCAGTCGTGGCGTCAGTCGGGCGTGCGGCGCAGCGCCGCCGGCTCGCGCGCAGCCTGCTCGACCACCGCCTGGGTGGCGTCGTCGAGTTCGGCGCCAGCGCTTTCGAGCCGCTCCAACTGCGAGGCGATGGTGGCGCGGGCGCGCTGCAGCGCCGCCTCGGCCTGCTTCAACTCGTGCATCTGTGCGGTCGCACCGTGGCGGGAGATCCACAGCCGGTGTTCGAGCAGGTCGCGCAGCGCCTGCTGGACGCGCTGGTCGGCATCCAGGGAAGCCCGCGCGACCGCGCCGATATCGGCCGGCACGCGGCCGACCACCGCCTGCATCGCGCTCATCCGCTCGCGGGTGCGCAGCAGCAACCGCTCCATCTCATCGGCACCTTCCAGCAGCCGGATGAGGGCGCGCTGGCGGCTGGCCGCGCGATGGAAGGGAATCCAGGCGATCAGGCCGACCAGGCCGAATACCGCGAACAGGGCAAGAATCAATTCCACGCCGAAGGCGTCCAGTGGGCTGCAAGAGCGGATGGTCGAGTCTGAACCATGGGCTTCGCCCGGGGCAACGCGTCCGCGCTTCATCGTGCTCGCGACGTTTGACGCTCGCGTACGCGCCCCCTATCATGGCGCGCTTATGTCCACGAACCTGCCCGAGACGGTTGATGCCGTGCGCATGCTGTCGGGTCGGCGCTGCTTCGAGGGCAGCTTGCCGATTTCGGCGTTTGCACGCTTTGCGGATGCTCTGGAACGCAGCGAGGGTAATGTCAGCTACGCGCTTGAGTTCGGGCGCGACGCTCTGGGTGTCGATTTCCTCGACATCCGCGCGAACTGCGAGCCCTGGTTGACCTGCCAGCGTACGCTTGAGCCCTACCAGCACGCGCTGGCGGTGGTCCAGCGGCTTGGTCTGATCAAGCGCGAGATCGATGAAGCCGGTCTGCCGGAGGGTTATGAGCCGATGCTGCTGCCGGATGATCGCCAGCTGCAGCTGCGCGAGCTGATCGAGGACGAGTTGATCCTGGCATTGCCGCTGGTGCCAGCAAAACCTGACGCAGAGTTGCCCGAGCAGTTCGTGCAGGCGGCGGTGCTCGAAAACGAGCCGAAGCCGAACCCCTTCGCGGCGCTGTCGGCCCTCAAGAAGAACTGACGGGGCTCTGGCTCCGACATCACCGTGAGACCGATCCTCCATACGGTCGGTCTCCCCCAGTAAACGCAAGACCTGAAGATTGAAGCTGGAGAACCCCCATGGCAGTGCAGAAGAGCCGCGTCACCCCCTCCAAGCGCGGCATGCGCCGTTCGCATGACGCCCTGACCGCGAAGCAGCTGGCGACCGACCCGACCACGGGCGAGACCCACATCCGCCATCACATCACCAAAGATGGCTTCTACCGCGGCAAGAAGGTCATCAACGTCAAGTCGGCGGTCGACGCCGAATAAGGCGGTCGCGGCCCCCCGCGGGCTGCCCTGCAGACGATGTTCGAGACGGCAGGCCGAGAGGCCTGCCGTCTTCGTCATGTCTGAAGCCTTCATGCGCCCTCGCGACCATCCCGATGCGGCGGGACACCTCGGCCCGCGCGATCAAGGCTCAAGGGCGTGCCTGCGTGGAATGCTGCGTTGCACGGATAACCGCACCGCCCGAGGTTGTCGCCGCGCGGGTTCCGGGGTGCTGGCTCCGCTGACATATTGGCGTCATCATTCGCGACCCGCGGGCTCAGCAATCCGCCGCGGCGGTGCCTTTCCGGTCCGCCATGTCCGCAGCGCACTTCGTCTGGTCCGGGGCGAAGCGCCTCCCCCAAGACCTTCAGGAGACACCGATGCCCTTCGCTCGCATTCTCGGAACGGGCAGCTACCTGCCTGAGCGCATCGTCACCAACGAAGAACTGGCGGCGCGCATCGAGACCTCGGACGAATGGATCCGCGAACGCACCGGGATCCGCCAGCGTCATGTCGCTGCCGATGGTCAGACCACGGTGGACCTGGCAGAGCAGGCCGCTCTGCGGGCACTCGAAGCGGCCGGGGCGAAAGCCAGCGAGATCGATCTCCTGATCGTCGGTACCACCACGCCCGATCTGGTGTTTCCTTCTTCGGCCTGCCTGCTCCAGCACCGCCTGGGCGCGAACGGCTGCGCGGCCTTCGACGTCAATGCCGCCTGTTCGGGCTTCGTTTACGCGCTGGGTACCGCCAACGCAATGATCCGCAGCGGCATGGCGAGGAAAGCGCTTGTGGTTGGCGCCGAGACTCTGACCCGGATGCTCGACTGGAGCGATCGCACCACCGCCGTTCTGTTCGGAGACGGCGCCGGCGCTGTGGTTCTGGAAGCCAGCGACGAAGCTGGCATTCTCTCGACGCACCTGCATGCGGACGGCGGCTACGGACACCTGCTCGCAACCGACGTCGGCGTGTCGAAAGGCTTCAAGCCCAATGAGCCGAACGCGGGCCTGCGCATCCGCATGACCGGCAACGAAGTCTTCAAGGTCGCGGTGAAGACCCTCGACGCGGTGGTCGAGGAAACCCTGCAGGCCAATGGTCTGCAGAAGAGCGACCTCGACTGGTTGATTCCGCACCAGGCCAATCTGCGCATCATTTCCGCCACCGCCAAGCGACTGGAAATGTCGATGGACCGCGTAATCGTCACGGTCGATCGTCATGGCAACACTTCGGCCGCGTCGGTACCGCTGGCCCTCGACGAGGCCGTCCGTTCGGGCAAGGTGCAGCGCGGCGAGCTGCTGTTGCTGGAAGCCTTCGGCGGTGGATTCACCTGGGGCTCGGCGCTGATCCGCTACTGAGGCCAGGCTCGCTGCCGTCGCGCATACCCTACGCCCCGGTACAGACGGGTCGCGGCAGCCTTCCCGTATGATGCGCGGCCGCTTCCAACCCGCAGGCCCGTCCGCACGTGAGTTCCAGCGCCATCGCCTTCGTTTTCCCCGGCCAGGGCTCGCAGTCGCCCGGCGTGCTGGCCGATCTTGCCGAACGCCATCCGACCCTGATCGACAGCTTTGCCGAAGCCTCGGAAGGCGCTGCCGTCGATCTCTGGGCCATTGCATCTGCCGCTGACGATGCCCGACTCAACCAGACCGAGTTCACCCAGCCGACGCTGCTGGCCGCGAGCGTTGCCCTGTTCCGGCTGTGGCGTGCGCAGGGCGGCTGTCTGCCTGCGCGTGTCGCCGGGCACAGCCTGGGCGAGTACAGCGCGCTGGTGGCGGCTGACGCGCTGAGCCTGAGCGATGCTGCCGCACTGGTGCGCGAACGCGGACGCCTGATGCAGGCCGCGGTGCCCGCTGGCAGCGGCGCCATGGCAGCGGTGCTCGGCGCCGACGACGCCGTGGTCGAAGAGATCTGCGCCAGCGTCTCAGGTGACCGTGTGGTGGTGCCAGCGAACTTCAACTCGCCGGGCCAGATCGTGATCGGTGGACACGCCGAGGCCGTCGATGCGGCGATCGCCGCGCTCGCCGATCGCGGCGTGCGCAAGGCGGTCAAGCTGGCGGTCAGCGTTCCCTCGCATACGCCGCTGATGCGCCAGGCCGCCCAAGCGCTTGCCGAGCGCATGGAGCGGATCGCGTGGCGCATGCCTGGCCAGTCGCTGGTGCACAACGTTGATGCCGCCGTCGCGACCGATCTCGCGGCGCTGAAGTCGGCGCTTGTGCGTCAGCTTTATCTTCCGGTGCGCTGGACCGACTGCGTGCAGCAGCTCACTGCCGCTGGCGCGAGTCGCTATGTCGAGTGCGGCCCGGGCAAGGTGCTGTGCGGGCTGATCAAGCGCATCGATCGGAGCGTCGAATCGAAATCGCTTGGCAGCCTCGTCGAATTCGAGGACGCCTTGAACGGCTGGGGCGGCGAGTAAGCCGCGCAGTCCTGCCCACATCGAACGGAGAACCGGATGAACCAGCCACTTGCAGGTGAAATCGCGCTCGTCACCGGCGCCAGCCGCGGCATCGGTGCCGCGATCGCCGACACACTCGCCGCCCAGGGCGCGAAAGTGATCGGCACCGCCACGTCCGATGCCGGTGCGGCCGCAATCAGCGCGCGCATGGCCGAGCACGGCGGCGTCGGCCGCGTGCTGGATGTCGCCGATGGCGCGCAAATCGACGCCCTGATCGAGACGATCGGCAAAGAGTTTGGTCCGATCGGGATTCTGGTGAACAATGCCGGCATCACCCGCGACAACCTGCTGATGCGCATGAAGGACGAGGACTGGCAGGCCATCCTCGACACCAATCTGAGTTCGGTCTTCCGCAGTTCGAAAGCGGTGATGCGCGGCATGATGAAGGCCCGGAAGGGCCGCATCATCAATATCGCTTCGGTCATCGGCGTCACCGGCAATGCGGGACAGGCCAACTACGCCGCCGCCAAGGCCGGCATCATCGGCTTCTCGAAATCGCTGGCCAAGGAGATCGGCAGCCGCGGGATCACAGTCAACGTGGTGGCGCCGGGCTTCATCGATACCGACATGACGCGGTCACTGCCGGAGGACGCGCGCAGCGCGCTGCTCGGCCAGATCGCGCTGGGTCGCCTCGGCGAGGCGCAGGACATCGCCAACGCGGTGGCCTTCCTCGCAGGGCCGCAGGCCAGTTACATCACCGGCGAGACCCTGCATGTGAACGGTGGTATGTATATGCCCTGAGCTGCCGTGCGCAGCCTGGTAGTCGATCAAGACATTCGAACCCAAAGCCCGTCCGGCGCAGACGGGTGGCTGGAACCGCGGAATGGTGCGGTCTGGCGGTTCCCACTACAATGCGCCGAGTTTTCCGTCAGAGGAATTGAACCCCATGAGCAGCATCGAAGAACGCGTCAAGAAGATCGTCGTGGAACAGCTGGGCGTCAAGGAAGATGAAGTCACCCCCAACGCCTCCTTCGTGGACGATCTGGGCGCGGACTCGCTCGACACCGTTGAGCTGGTGATGGCGCTCGAGGAAGAGTTCGAGTGCGAGATCCCGGACGAAGACGCCGAGAAGATCACCAGCGTGCAGCAGGCCATCGACTACGTGAAGGCTCACGTCAAGTCGTAAGCCGCAGCCGTAGCGATGCGGGCTTCAGAGTCTGCACCGCAAGCGATTGAAGAGGCCGCCCCCGTCCCGTGACGGGGCGGCTTTCTTTTGGGGCGTGCCCGAGGGCACTCCCGCGTTTTCCGTCCGTCGCCTGTTGCGTCGGACACTGAACAGACGCCGGACAGCG
The DNA here is from genome assembly GCA_044344935.1 of Aquimonas sp. GTDB lineage: Bacteria > Pseudomonadota > Gammaproteobacteria > Xanthomonadales > Xanthomonadaceae > Aquimonas. The sequence continues at coordinate 29,127 of JBIJCA010000008.1, forward strand.
CCGCCGGCACGGAGCCAGCATGAGCAAGCGTCGCGTCGTCATCACCGGTATGGGCATCGTCTCGCCGGTCGGCAATGATCTCGCAACTGCCTGGGACAACATCTCCCACGGCCGCTCGGGCATCGGCCCGATTACCCATTTCGATGCCGGTGCGTATGCCACGCGCATCGCTGGCGAGGTGCGCGGTTTCGATCCCGCCGCCTACATCCCGGCCAAAGAGGCCAAGCGGATGGACCCCTTCATCCACTACGGCGTCGCCGCCGGGTTGATGGCGCTGAAGGATTCCGGCCTCGAAATCAGCGAAGCCAACGCCGAGCGCATCGGCACCATCATCGGCTCGGGCATCGGCGGCATCCTCGGCATCGAGGACACCACCGCGCGCCTGCTCGAAGGCGGCCCGCGCAAGGTTTCGCCCTTCTATGTCCCGAGCACGATCATCAACATGGTCTCGGGCCATCTGTCGATCCTCACCGGCATCAAGGGCCCCAACTTTTCGGCCGTGTCCGCCTGCGCCACCGCCAACCATTCGGTCGGCATGGCGATGCGTCTGATCCAGTACGGCGATGCCGACGTCATGGTCGCCGGTGGCGCCGAGCGCGGCAGCAGCCCAACCTCGGTGGCGGGTTTCTGCTCGATGAAGGCGATGTCGACCCGCAACGACGATCCAACGCGCGCCTCACGTCCATGGGACAAGGACCGCGACGGCTTCGTCATGGGCGACGGCGCCGGCGTGCTGGTGCTGGAGGAATACGAACACGCCAAGGCCCGCGGCGCGCGCATCTACTGCGAGCTGGCTGGCTTCGGCGCGAGTTCCGACGCCTACCACATGACCGCGCCGGCCGAGGACGGCGAGGGCGCGGCGCGCTGCATGACCGCAGCCCTGCGCGATGCCGGCATCAATGCCGACCAGGTGGGCTATCTCAATGCACACGGCACTTCGACGCCGTTGGGCGACCTCGCTGAAACGCTGGCGATGAAGCGCGCCTTTGGCGACCACGCCTACCGCACCCTGGTCAGCTCGACCAAGTCGATGACCGGCCACCTTCTTGGCGCTGCGGGTGGCGTCGAAGCCGTGTTCAGCATCCTTGCTCTGCACCACGGCATTGTTCCGCCCACCATCAATCTGGATGAGCCTGGCGAAGGCTGCGATCTGGACTACGTGCCGAATGTGGCGCGCGAGGCGAAGATCGAGGTCGCGATGTCGAACGGCTTCGGCTTCGGCGGCACCAACGGCACCCTCGTGTTCCGGCGCGTCTAGGCGCCGGAGTCCGACCGATCGGCGCGCCCCGCATGCACAGTGTCCTGCCGCCGGTTGCGGTTGATCTGCTGGATCTGCATCGCGCCGAGCCGTGCTTCTTCCCCTGTCTGCTGGAGAGCGCCGCGCAGGGGGGGCGCGCGCGTTTCGACCTGCTGCTGGCGGCGCCTGAGGGCGGCTTCCGGCTGTCTGCAGACGGCGCGCTTGGCGACCTCGATGGCCATCGCCTCGCGGGCACCTTCCTTGATCAGCTGGACCGCGCGTTTGCGACAGTCGGTGGCGCCGAGCGCATCGATGGCGTCCCCTTCAGCGGCGGCTGGGCGCTGCTGCTCGGCTATGAGCTGGCCGCCGAGATCGAGCCCAGCGTCCCGCGGCTGTCCGCGCCCGGAGGCCTGCCGACCGCCCTCGCGCTGCGCTGTCGCGCCGCCATCCTGCGCGATCGCGAGAGTGGTGAAGCCAGTGCGGTGGTCGAAGCCGACCATCCGCAGGCGCCGGCTCTGATCGAGCGCCTGCAGCGCGCGTGGCAGGCTGCTGCCGAGGTCGCTGCGTTGCGCGCAGCGAAGGCTGATTCGATCGATGCCGGCACGGCCGCGCCGCTGCCCGCACACCGCATCGACGAGGCCGACGGCGCGCAGTTCGAGCAGGGCGCGGGCCGCATCATCGACTACCTGCGTGCTGGAGACGTCTTCCAGGTCAACCTCTCGCGCAGCTGGCGGGTGGAATTTGCATCCCCGGTCGCCCCTTCGGACCTTTACGCCAACCTGCGCGTCGCCAACCCGGCGCCGTTCGCCGGTCTGCTGGCCTGGGACGATTGGGCGCTGCTCAGCTCCTCGCCCGAGCGCCTCCTGTCGGTGCGCGAAGGTCTGGCCGAGACGCGGCCCATCGCCGGCACGCGACCTCGTCAGCCCGGAGATGCACTGGATGACGCACGTCGTCGCGCCGAGCTGATCGGGCACCCCAAAGAGCGCGCCGAGCACATCATGCTGATCGATCTCGAGCGCAACGATCTGGGTCGCGTCTGCGTGCCGGGCACGGTCGAGGTCGACGAGCTGATGGGCCTCGAAAGCTATGCCCACGTCCACCACATCGTCAGCAACGTGCGCGGTCGGCTGCGATCGGACGTCACACCGGGCCAGGCGATCGCGGCGGTGTTTCCGGGCGGCACGATCACCGGCTGTCCCAAGGTGCGCTGCATGCAGATCATCGCCGAGCTCGAAGGCGAGGGTCGCGGGCCCTACACGGGCGCGCTCGGTTATCTGGACCGCAGCGGTGATCTTGATCTCAATATCCTGATCCGCAGCCTGTGGCTGCGCGGCGACCGGGCTGGCTTCCGCGCGGGCGCTGGCATCGTGGTGGACTCCGATCCTGCCCTCGAACTCGCCGAGACCCGCGCCAAGGCGCGTGGGCTGCTGCGCGCGTTCGAGGCCCCCGTCCCGCGCAGCGCAGCGCCGGCCGCCGCCGATGAGGCCGGAGGTGATGCCGTGCGGGCGGACGTCCCGCCACCCGCTTCCGGGGCGCCCGCACCGCGCACCGATGTCCCTGCCGTCGGAGCGCAGGCCTGATGCGCCTCGGGGTGCTGATCGACGGCGAACCCGCCGAGTCGGTCGGCGTCGACAGTCGCGGACTCAACTACGGCGACGGCCTGTTTGAAACCCTGCTGGTGCAGGACGGCCGCCCGGTCTGGTGGGGCGAGCACATGGCGCGACTGAAGCGTGGTTGCGAGGCGCTTGACCTGCGTTGTCCCGATCCTGATCTGCTGGCCTTCGAAGCCGAGCGTTTCTGCTCTGGACAGCAGCGCGCGGTGCTGAAGCTGGTGCTGGTTCGCGCCGGCGCCGGCCGCGGCTACGCGCCCGAGCCCGGCGCGCGCAGCCAACGCATCCTGAGCCTGCATGTAGCCCCACTCCTGCGCGCCAGTGATTACCTGCAGGGCGTCAGCCTGCGCTGGTGCGAGACGCGGCTGGCCCTGCAGCCACGCCTTGCCGGCATCAAGCATCTGAACCGGCTGGAGAGCGTGCTGGCGCGTGCCGAACTGGCGAACACCGGGGCCGCCGAGGGCCTGATGCTCGACACCGCGGGCGGGGTGACGTGCGCGACTGCGGCCAACGTGTTCACGCTGCGCGCTGGCCGACTGCGCACCCCCTCGCTGCGCGCGGCCGGCATCGCCGGTACCTGTCGCGACTGGGTGCTGGCGCGTGCGGATGTCGAGATCGGCGAACTGCTGCCGCAGGACATCGAACGCGCCGACGGCGTGTTCGTCTGCAGCAGCCTGCGCGGTATCCTGCCGGCTGCCCGGCTGGGCGAGCGGAGTTACCGACCCCAGCCCCTGATTGCCGGCCTGCAGGCCCAGCTCTGGAGCGAGGTTCCGGCGCTGGCACCGCAGGCCTGAAGGAGCTTTCGTCTTGAGCGATTCCAAACCGCGGCCGCGGCGCTGGCTGCGTGCACTGCTCGGCCTCGTCCTGCTCGTCCTGCTCGGCGTTGGCGGCGCCGCCTTCTGGTTGTGGCAGCAGTACCAGGGGTTCGTGGATACGCCTGTCGCAGGTCTCGCGGCCGAGACCGACGTGATCCTGCAGCGCGGCGACGGTCTGCGTCGCGTGCTGCAGCGTCTTGAGAGCGTCGGCATCGAGACCGGGCGTGAGGAGTTCTGGCGCCTCTTGGCCCGCGAGATGCAGGTCGGCGGCCGCATCCAGGCCGGCGAGTACCGGCTGCCCGCCAACGCCACGCCGCGCCAGCTGCTGCAGCAGTTCGCGGCAGGGCGCGTGCTGCAGCGCGCCTTCACCCTGGTCGAAGGCAGCACGTTCCGCGAGCTGCGACTGGCGCTTGCGCAGGCCGAAGCGCTGCAGCAGACCCTGCCCGGGCTCGACGAGACCGAAATCATGCGCCGGCTCGACGCCGAGGGCGTGCCGGCCGAAGGCCGCTTCCTGCCCGAGACCTACTACTACACGCGCGGCATGAGTGATCTCGACGTCCTGCGCCGCGCCAAGCGCGCCATGGATCGCGTGCTTGAACGCGCCTGGGCCAGTCGCCAGCCCGACCTGCCGCTGAAGTCGGCCGATGAGGCGCTGATCCTCGCCTCGATCATCGAGAAGGAAACCGGCATCGGTGGCGAGCGTCGCGAGGTCTCGGGCGTATTCATCCGCCGCCTGCGCATTGGCATGCGCCTGCAGACCGATCCGACCGTGATCTACGGCGCCGGCGAGAGCTACCGCGGCGTGATCACGCGGACCCATCTCGACACCGATACGCCCTGGAACACCTACACCCGCGACGGCCTGCCGCCGACCCCGATCGCGATGCCGGGTCGCGCCGCGATCGAGGCCGCGGTCGATCCTGCGCCGGGCGACACCCTGTACTTTGTGGCCAGCGGCGACGGCGGCCACGTGTTCTCGCGCACCCTGCAGGAACACAACCGCGCGGTCGCGCGCTGGCGTCAGATCGAACGCAGCCGGAGGGCAGGGCAGTGAGCCACTGGATCACCCATCCGCATTTCGTCAGCTTCGAAGGCGGCGAAGGCGCCGGCAAGAGCACGGTTATCACCGCCGCCGCCGAGTCGCTGCGTGCGGGCGGAGAAACTGTTCTTTTGCTGCGCGAACCCGGCGGCACCGCGGTCGGGGAAGCCGTGCGCGCGGTGCTGCTGAACCCCGAGCTTAGCGGCCTCTGCGCCGAAAGCGAGCTGCTGCTGATGATGGCCTCGCGCGCGCAGCTGGTGCGCGAGCGCATCCTGCCTGCGCTGGAGCGCGGCGACTGGGTGCTGTGCGACCGCTTCACCGACGCCAGCTTCGCCTACCAGGGGGGCGGCCGCGGCATCGACAGCGGACGCATCGCCGAGCTCGAACGCTGGGTCGCGGGCATCAAGCCGGGGCTGAGCTTCCTGCTCGATCTGCCGGTCGAAACCGGGCTCGCCCGCGCCGGCAGCCGCGCGGCGCCGGATCGCATCGAGTCGGAATCGATCGCTTTCTTCGAGCGCGTACGCGCCAGCTACCGCGCGCGTGCCGCCGCGGAGCCGCAGCGCTGGTGCGTGCTGGATGCGAGCCAACCGGCGGAGGTCGTCGCGGCGGCCGTGGTTCAGCGCCTGAACGTCCAGCGCGCGGCTGCGCGATGAGCGCGCCTGTCTTCGCGCCCTGGCAGCAGCGCGCCTTCGAGCGCGTGTTGGCCAGCCACACCAGCGAGCGCCTCGGCCACGGCCTGCTGGTCTGTGGTCCGGCACGTCTGGGCAAGCGTGCCCTGGTCGAGGCGATCGCCGCGCGGCTTCTGTGCACAGGCGCCGCACCCGGCGCGCCCGCCTGTGGCGGCTGCCGCGGCTGCCGCTTGCTGGCGGCGGGCACGCATCCGGACCTGCATCGGATCAGCTTCGCACTCAACGACAAGGGCGAGCCACGCAGCGTGATCGTGGTCGAGCAGATGCGCGTGCTCAGCGACACCATCAGCCTGACCGGTCAGCTGGGCGGCGCCATCGTCTGTCTGATCGACCCGGCCGATGCGATGAACCACAACGCCGCGAATGCCCTGCTGAAGACGCTCGAAGAGCCGCAGGTCGGGCGCTATCTGATCCTCGTGAGCGATGCGCCGTATCGTCTGTCGGCGACCATCCGTAGCCGCTGCCAGCGCATCGAGCTGCGCCCGCCGCCGCAGGACGAAGCCCGCGCCTGGCTTATCGCCCATGGCCTGCCCGCCGCGCGCGTCGATCAGGCGCTGGCACTCAGCGATGGCCACCCCGGTGAAGCTCAGGCCCTGCTGAGCGAGGGCGGCCTCGAACTGCGCGAGGCCGTGCAGCACGACCTCGATGCCCTGGCCGCACGCCGCGTTCCGTTGAGCGATACCGTCAAGGCCTGGCTGGACGATCGCCCGCAGGAACGCTTGGCCCACGCGGCCGCCCTTGCACGGGTCCGCGGCCGTGAGCGTCTGCTCGGTGGCGAAGCGGGGGCGTTTCCCGAACTCGCCGCCTGGTACGACCAGGCCAACCGCGTGCGCGCCCTGCTCGACACCCCGCTCAAGGCCGACCTGCTGATGGGCGAATTGCTGGCGGGGTGGCGCGGGGTAGGTTGAGCGAGGCTTTGGCGAGGCCGTCCGGGTCGGCCCGCAGGCGAACCACATGCATCGCAGTGGCGCAGCTCCCACTCCGAGGGGTGTGGACCAACTGTCTGATCTAGATACCGATTCAGGGATTTTCAGACTTGGTGCGCGGGGCGACGTGTGCGGGCCCCACGCTTACGAACAAGTTTCAGAACATTTCAGAGCTCCGACTGATCGTG
>JBIJCA010000156.1:0-10500 GCA_044344935.1 Aquimonas sp.
AACATCGGTTCCGAGTCGATGAGGATCTCGCCGATGTCGGCGCGCAGGTAGTCGCGCAGGGCGCGAACGATCAGGCGCGACTCCTGGTAGATCAGGAAGGCCGAGGGCTTGGCCAGGGCGGCGTCGGTGATCGAGCGCCACACCTGCAGGAGGTAGTCGAGGTCCCACTGCAGCTCTTCGGCATCGCGGCCGACGCCGGCGGTGCGGATGATGATCCCCATGTCGTCGGGGATGTTCAGCTTGTCCATGGCCTCTTTGAGGGCCTGGCGGTCTTCGCCTTCGATGCGACGAGAGACGCCGCCGGCGCGGGGGCTGTTCGGCATCAGCACCATGTAGCGGCCGGCCAGCGAGATGAACGTGGTCAGGGCCGCGCCCTTGTTGCCGCGCTCTTCCTTGTCGACCTGGACGACGATCTCCTGGCCTTCCTTGAGCAGCTCCTTGATCCCGTGCTTGTTCGGATCAGTGCCGGGCAGGAAGTAGTCGCGGGAGATCTCCTTCAGCGGCAGGAAGCCGTGGCGCTCACCGCCGTATTCGACGAAGGCGGCTTCCAGCGAAGGTTCAAGCCGGGTGATCCGGCCCTTGTAGATGTTGGATTTCTTCTGTTCCTTGGCCGGCTGTTCGATATCGATGTCGTACAGGCTCTGGCCGTCGACGATAGCCACCCGCAACTCTTCTTGCTGAGTTGCGTTGATCAGCATTCTTTTCATTGGACGTCATTCCTCGCGCGCTCACGCGGGGAACGCCGGAAATCCCGGCCGAGGCACGCGAAGGCCGCGCGCCCGAAGCGGAGTCACCAGCGCTGCGACCGTTCCGGACCCATCCATCAGGCCCGCGGGAGCGCCACACGTTGTTCTTTCGACCGGTGCGCGCGGCGGGAGCCCCGCACGCAACACCGGCCACCGATCCGATTCAGCCTTGGCCAGAACCTCGCTGCGCGAGGGAAGCAGTGACTGCGTCGGAGCCAACTGATGCCGCAACCGGCGCGGGCTCCCTCCCGCCACCGGCGACCCGAGACGCGCGGCGCGCGCAATAAGCGGCGCACGCGCAACACCGGGCCACTCGAAACGGGCGACCCGCCGACCCCGTAGAGGGTGGGCGACGCGCGCCGATTCCGGATCGGAGCCAGTCCGTGGCTCCGCGCGGCGCAGGGGCCTCGCCCCCTGCCGCGTTCATGTCGATCAAGCTGGAAACTGCCGCAGCCGCTACCATGCACAGCCCGCCTTGGCGGAAAGACCCCCGGCTTGCGCACCACCCGAATCGAGGGACGCAGCGCGCCGAGTGATGCATGCAAACAGCCCCGGAAACGACAAGGGCGCTGGAAAATCAGGACCTTATCGCGCGTGAAGTCTAGCAAGCCGGGTGCGGCCGCAGCAAACGAAACCGCCAAGCCGTCCACAGCGGGCGGCGTGCGCCTCGTGCAGGTGCCGGCCGATCGCGAAGGTCAGCGGCTCGACAACTTTCTGCTGGGACAGCTGAAGGGTGCGCCGCGCTCCTTGATTTATCGCATCCTGCGCACCGGTGAAGTGCGCGTGAACGGTGGGCGCGCCAAGCCCGACACGCGTCTTGCGGGCGGCGAGACGGTGCGTATCCCGCCGGTGCGCCTTGCCGAACCCGAAGCTCCACAGGAAGCTCCGCGCAGCCAGATCCAGCGCATCGCCGACAGCATCGTCTTCGAAGACCGTGCCCTGCTGGCCCTGGACAAACCCAGCGGCATCGCCACCCACGGCGGCAGCGGGATCAGCTTCGGCGCCATCGAACTGCTGCGCCAGCTGCGCCCCGGCGAGCCGCTGGAGCTTGTGCACCGGCTGGACCGCGACACCTCGGGCCTGCTGGTGGTTGCCAAGAAGCGCTCGGCGCTGACCGAGCTGCAGCGGCTGATCCGCGAGGGCAAGCTGGAGAAGCGCTACCTGACCCTGCTGGTCGGCGACATCGGACAGAAGCCCTTCAGTGTCAATGCGCCGCTGCGCAAGTTCGAGCTGCAGGGCGGCGAGCGCATGGTCCGGGTCGACCCGGTCGAGGGTAAGGCCTCGCTCAGCCACTTTCGGCGTCTCGGTCTGCACGGCGGCCACAGCTACACCGAAGTCCGTATCGACACCGGCCGTACCCACCAGATCCGAGTGCATGCCCAGCACAGCGGCCACCCGGTGGCGATGGACGAGAAGTACGGGGAACGCGAGGACAATCGGCTGCTCAAGGCAGCGGGCTTGAAGCGCCTGTTCCTGCACGCGGCCAGCCTCAAGTTCGCACTGAAGGACGGCACCGAGCCCTATGCGCTGAGCGCGCCCCTGCCTTCTGAACTCAAGGCCGTGCTGGACGCGCTCGAGCGCTGAGGCGATCTACAGAGGCGCGAAGACATAGCGCCCGCCCACTTCCAGCGAGCGCAGAAGTCCCGATGGCAGCATGGCGGCGGTGGCAAGCCCCAGCGCCGCGTGCGAAACGATCTGCGGCAGCAGGCGGCCATAGCGCTGGGCCATCCAGGCCCAGCCGCAGCCGCCGACGAAGACGAGGCCCATCAGCTCCAGGTTGGGCAGATGCAGGGCCGCAAACAGCAGGCCGGCCAGTGGCAGCGTCCAGATCCCAAGGCCGAAGGCATTGAGGTGCGGCAGCGCAAAGCGCGCCAGCCAGAACTGCTGCAGGGCGGCCCAGGCGAGGTAGCGCAGTGCGCGCTCGATTTCGAATGCGCGCGGATTCAGGCTGGGCTGCGAGGATTCGACCCAGGTCCCGGCCGCTAGCACGATCGTCCCCAACAGGGTGAAGCCGACAGCGAACCCCCAAGCCTGAACCGCGCTGGCAGCGACGGCAGGCCGCGGGTCGTCCGGCGCATCGGCGTCGACGCTCTTGTCGCGCTCCGTTTCGGCGGCATCGGGACGCTCACTCGAAGACATGGGCGCCTGATCGCCGCGCGCAGCGTCGTTCGCGGCGTTCGCTTCAGGCTCGGACGCGGCGCCTGCCACGAACGCGGCACGGGGCCAGAGCAGCCAGAGCGCTATTGCCCAAGCCGCAAGCAGCAGCGCATCGCCGGCCTGCGGCGGGAAGCGCGGCAGCCCCAGGCTGAGCAGCAGCGCGGGCGCGATTGCGCCGAGCATCAGCGCGCACGCGCTGCGCGCCGCGCCTTCCCGAAGTCGGCTGGACGCCCAGGCCAGCATCACGAGTAGAAGACCGACGACGCCGGCTGAGCGGAGATCAAGCGCGGCAACGGTGGCGGCGGCGCTGATCATCGGCTCGCTGGCGGCGGCGCCCACTCGGGTGTGCGGCGACGCGGCGCGATGCTCATCGCGCACCGCCAGCAGCCAACGCGTCGAGTGATCCGCGCTCAGTTCAATGTGTTCGGGAACGCAGGGCGCGCTGCCACAATCGGCGGGCAGCAACTGCGCCGAACGCAGGGCGAAACGCTGGTCGGCACGGCCTTCGAACTCGAGTCGCAGCTGTTCGATCGGCCCATCCAACAGTGGCAGCGTCGGCCCGAAGGCGATCCGCAGCGGCGCGGCAGCGGCTGCGTCCTGCGGACCCGACGCGAGGCGCGCGGGCAGGTCGATCCAGGCGCCCGGCAGGGTGCGGGGATCGAGATCCGCAGCCGCTCGCAGTCGAAGGCGCAGCGGGACCTCGCTGCTGTAGTCGAGCTGCAGGATGGGCAGGGCTTCGGGGTCGATGCGTTGACCCGACAGGCGCAGGCCCAGATCGCCGCGCTGTTCGATCAGGCTGAGTTCGAGCGCGTCGGCTCCGGCGCTGGACTCCAAAAGGCCCAGCAGTGGGCCGACCCGCGCGCGCGGGTCGACGAAGCGCCAGTCGAGCGGCGAGCCGCCGCCGAGGTAGAGCGCAGCGTCGGCCCGTGCGCGCGCCTCAAGCTGGGCGCCCACGCCCGCAGGCGCCAGCCAGACCAGCGCCACGGCAATCACGAGCAGCAGCAGCGGCGCGAGCTCGTCCCGGCTTTCCCGCACCGGCTGCACCTGCAATCAACTCCCGCCCAGCAGGGCTTCAGCCTTGGCTGCGCAGACGAAGTCGTTGTCCGACAGTCCGCCGACATCGTGGGTGGAAAAGCGCACCACGCAGCGGTTGTAGTGCACCGATAGATCGGGGTGGTGGTCTTCGGCGTGGGCGATGTAGGCCAGGGCATTCACGAAGGCCAGGGTGCGGTAGTAGTCGGCGAAACCGTAGGTCTTGCTGATGGCCGCGCCGTCCTCGACCAGTGACCAGCCGGGCAGGGCAGCCAGGGCATCGGCCACGCGCCCCGCATCGGCTCTGTGTTCGGCACCGCGGAGCGGGCGGCAGCGCAGGGCGGCAAATTCGGCAAGCGTGGTCATGGCGGCGCACTCGACACAAGGCGGGGCCGGAGTATAGCCAGCGGAGGTGTCCACTCCCGATCGCAACCGGCGGCGGCGCCGTGGGCATCGGAGTCTTGGATGCGTACTTGATCCGGCTCACGAAGCGCTGCGGGTCATGCGGTACCATTTCGGTCCCATTTCCCCGGGGTGCCGTCGCGCCATGATCCAGATCACTTCCGCCGCCCAGCAGTACTTCGTCCGCCTTATCCAGCAACAGGGAGGCGACCTCGCCGGTATCCGCCTGTCGGCTGTACGCGCCGGCACACCCAGCGCCGACGCCAAGCTGGAGTTCGTCGAAGCGGTCGATCTGGACGGCGACGAATGGGAAGTGCAGTGCGAGGGTTTCATCCTCTATCTGCAGGCCGCCAGCGCGGAATACTTCACCGACGCCGAGATCGACTTCGTCACCGACAGCACCGGCGGCCAGCTCACCGTACGCGCCCCGCGCATCAAGGGCGTGCCGCCCGGCGCCGAGGCCAGCCTGGTCGAGCGCGTGCAGCATGTGCTGGATACCGAGATCAACCCCGGCGTCGCCAGTCACGGCGGCCGTGTCGCGCTCGAAGAGATCACAGCGGACGGCATCGTCGTGCTGCGCTTCGGCGGCGGCTGCCAGGGCTGCAAACAGGTCGACTACACCTTGAAGAACGGCGTCGAGAAGACCCTGATGCAGCGCGTGCCGGAAGTGCGCGCGGTGCGCGATGCGACCGATCACGCCAAGGGCGAGACGCCTTACTTCGCCTGAGCCTTTGGCTCGGGCGAAGCGGGATTTGGGATTTGGGATTTGGGATTTGGGATTCGTAGAAGCGGGTGTTCGCCAGTGACGGCGCTCGGTGCAGCGGCGGCCTGCTTCGCTTAGTCCGATCCGCACAGAGTTGCGCGTTTGGCGCGAGGAAGCGTGCGCCTCGGCCGCCTCGTCGCGTCGCGCCGAAGCCTGCGGTCAGCTGGGCAGGGCGGGCGCGGAGGCTTTCAGCTGTTTCGAATCCCCAATCCCCAATCCCCAATCCCCAATCCCCAATCCCGGCTGTCAACCTACCTCCCCAACTCCAGAGACCCCAGCAGCACCCCCGCCTGGGTCCGGTTGCGCACCCCCAGCCGCTCGAAGATCGCGCTGACGTGGGCTTTGACGGTGCGCTCCTGGATGCCGAGCGTGTCGGCGATCTGCTTGTTGAGGCGGCCCTGGGCCAGCAGCTGCAGCACGCGGATCTGCTGTGGGGTGAGCCGCGCGAGGCGGCCGGCGATGTCGCGGTCTTCATGGCGCGCCGGTTGCGCATCCACCGCGATCCGCAGCGCCGACGGCAGCCAGACTTCGCCTGAAAGCACGGCATCAAGCGCAGTGCGGATGCCGTCGAGGTCAAGGCTCTTGGGCACGTAGCCCGCCGCGCCATACGCCAGCGCCCGGCGCACGATTGCCGGGTCGTCCTGCGCCGAGACCATCAGCACCGCGACCGCGGGGAACTCGCCGCGCAGTGCGGCGAGGCCCATCAGGCCCTGGCTGCCGGGCATGTTGAGGTCGAGCAGCAGCAGGTCGATGTCTGGATGTGCTGCGAGTTGCGCCCGCGCGCTGTCGAGGCTGTCGGCCTCGAGCACCGCGATGTTGCCGTCGAGGCCGCGCACGGCTTGCGCCAGCGCGGTGCGGAACAGCGGATGGTCGTCGGCGATCAGCAGCGTCGTCATCCGCCGATGGTAGCCGCCTGCACTGCCGGCGTATCTGGGGCGATCGTCCAGTGCCTGCACGCCCCAGCACAGGGAGAGCACCAGCGCGGTTGCACCAAGGCGGTGCGAGTTGCTGCTATGCACCTTGAGCCATAAGTCAACGAATCAATGGTTTGTGTGGACTCGTGCTGCAGTGCCGCAGTTGGCACGGCCCGTGCTGAAGCTCACCTCGGGGTAACACAGCTCAAGGGGAGCGCCATGCGCACGCAGCAGCATCAGGGGGTACGCACATGAAGTTGATCACCGCGATCGTCCGGCCGTTCAAGCTCGACGAAGTGAGGGAAGCGCTGTCCCAGGCCGGCGTGTCCGGCATCACCATCACCGAGGTCAAGGGCTTCGGGCGTCAGAAGGGCCATACCGAGCTGTACCGCGGCGCCGAGTACGTCGTCGACTTCCTGCCCAAGGTGAAGATCGAAACCGCGGTGGCGGAAGACCGCGTCGAAGTGGTGATCGAGGCGATCAGCCAGGCTGCCCGGACCGGCAAGACCGGCGACGGCAAGATCTTTGTCACTCCCATCGAACAGGTGGTCCGTATCCGTACCGGCGAAACCGGTTCGGACGCGGTCTGACGGCGCGCCCAGGAGAATCCGAATGAACACGATGAACCTGTCCGCACGTCTGCGCAGCGCGCTTTCGCCGCTGCTGCTTGTCTCTCTGCTCGCGTTGTCGCCGATGGTGTTCGCGCAGGATGCAGCGCCCGCAGAACAGCCCGCGGTGGCCACTGAAGAACCCGCCGTTGCCGAGCCCGCACCGGTCGCTGTCGCGGAAGCGCCAGCGGCGGAGCCCGCGCCCGCCGAAGCGGCCGAGGAGGCCGCACCGGCGCCGACCGTCGACAAGGGCGACACCGCTTGGATGATGGTGTCCACCCTGCTGGTGGTGATGATGGCTGTGCCGGGTCTTGCTCTGTTCTATGGCGGTCTGGTCCGCTCGAAGAACATGCTGTCGGTGCTCATGCAGGTGATGACGGTGTTCTCGCTGATCATCGTGCTGTGGGTGGTCTACGGCTACAGCTTGGCCTTTGTCGGCGGCAACGCCTGGATCGGCAGCTTCGACGCTCTATTCCTCAAGGGCATCACCACCGACTCGCTGGCCGCTACGTTCACCGACGGGGTCATGATTCCCGAGCTGATCTTTGTCGCTTTCCAGTCGACCTTCGCCGGCCTCACCGCGGCGTTGATCGTCGGTGCCTTCGCCGAGCGGATGAAATTCCTCGCGGTGCTGGTGTTCGCGGTGCTGTGGTTCACCTTCTGCTACCTGCCGATCGCACACATGGTCTGGGCCAGCGGTGGCTATCTGTTCGAGAAGGGCGCGCTGGACTTCGCCGGCGGCACCGTGGTTCACATCAATGCCGGTGTCGCGGGCCTGGTGGCCGCCTACATGGTGGGCAAGCGTCTGGGCTACGGGCGTGAGCATCTGACCCCGCACAACCTCACTCTGACCATGGTGGGCGCCTCGCTGCTGTGGGTCGGCTGGTTCGGCTTCAACGCCGGCTCCAATCTGGAAGCCAATGGCGGCACCGCGCTGGCCTTCATCAACACGCTGGTGGCGACCGCTGCGGCGGTGGTGGCGTGGTCGGCTGCGGAAGGCATCCTGCGCGGCAAGGCCTCGATGCTCGGCGGCGCGTCAGGCGCCGTGGCTGGCCTGGTGGCGATCACTCCGGCCTGCGGCATGGTGGGTCCGATGGGGGCGATCGCCATCGGTCTGATCTCCGGCGTGGTCTGCTTCTGGGGCGTGACCGGTCTGAAGAAGATGCTGAACGTCGACGACACCGCGGATGTGTTCGGCGTCCACGGCATCGGCGGCATCATCGGCGCCCTGCTGACCGGCGTGTTCGCAGCGCCCAGCTTCGGCGGTGGTGGAGCCGAGGACTTCTCGATCGCATCGCAGGTCCTGATCCAGGCCGAAGCCGTGATCATCACCATCGTCTGGTCGGCCGTGGTCACCTTTGTTGCGCTGTTCCTGATTCGACTGGTGATCGGCCTGCGCGTCAGCGACGACGAGCAGCGCGAGGGTCTGGACCTCACCTCGCACGGCGAGTCCGCCTACAACTGAGTGCGTTGAGCGCTCGCCGCTGGATCGGGGGATTGATCGGCGAGCGCATTGCGGGGGAGGAAGCGAAACGGGCAGGGAGGCCCAGCACCACGGACGACGCGCACGCGGTGCGCGGCGTCCCCACCGAGCACGACTGTCGTTCGCGGGGGCTGCGACAGTCTGGCCAGAGGGCGAAGCCGGGAGACCGGCTTCGCCCTCACTTTTTGAAGCCGGGATTGGGGATTCGGGAATCGGGAGTCGTACGGGGAGATCGGACGCTCCCCTCTCCCCTTGAGGGAGAGGGGCTGGGGGAGAGGGGTGGAACACTTGCGACGAGTGCTCTCCTTCGCTTCCCGCTAGGTCAGAAGGGCTTGACTCTGTCGCGAGCCAACGTGCTGCAGGAGCTGCGCGCGAACACTCCCGCGCAGCGGGGCCTCGGTAAGGCGGATCCGCCGGACACTTCTTGCTGTACCAAAGTACGATGGCTTGGAACACGCTCCGCTCCGAGCATCCAGGCATGCCTACGATTCGTTTTTCCGCCGTCCTCGCCTGCCTGCTGCTCGCCGCCTGCGCCACCGTTCCAGCGCCGAACGAGGCTGTGCCCATGCGTCTGTCCGAGGTCCGAGAACGCGTGCATCGTGCGCCCGATGATCTGCTCAGCGCGGGTCTTGGGCTCGCGGGTCTGCAGCAGGCCACGCCGCCCGCTGTGCGCGATGCGAACGCGCCGACCGCCGAAGAGCTGCGTCGTCGCGCGCTCTGGGCCAACTGGCGCGGCATCGCCGATCTCTCGCCGGGCGGCGGTTTCGGTGAGGTCTACGGTGCATTGCCGAACGTGCCGGGCCGCGAGTTCCACGCGCTGGCCTGGCTGCCCGAGGCCCGCCATCCACATCGGGTGATGCTGCAGCTTCCCGATGCGTTCGATGCGCGCGCGCGCTGCCTGGTGGTGACGGCGTCGTCCGGCTCGCGCGGCATCTACGGTGCGATCTCGCTGGCGGGCGGCTGGGGCCTGCCGCGCGGGTGCGCGGTCGCCTACACCGACAAGGGCGCAGGCACTGGTTTCGTCGACATGGCGACCGGTCAGGGCGCCGGGCTTTCGGGGCTGGGCACGGGCCAAGCGGAGTTCGCGCTCGATGCTTCGGCTCAGCCGCTGATCGCGCTCAAGCACGCGCACAGCGGCGACCACCCCGAGGCCGACTGGGGACGCCATCTGCGTCAGGCCGCCGAGTTCGGCCTGCAGCAGCTGAGCCTCGCGCTGCCCGCGCAAGCGCCCTTCAGCTTCGAAAACACCCGGGTGATCGCTGTCGGCGTGTCCAACGGCGGCGCCGCGGTGCTGCGCGCCGCCGAACAGGCCGAGCCCTGGCTGGATGCCGCCGTCGCGATCGCACCGAACGTGCACGTTGCCGACATCGGTCGTTCGGCCTTCGACTACGGCACCGAAGCCGGCCTGCTGATGCCCTGCGCGCTGCTGGACGCGCGCTTCGACGGCACGCCTTTCGCTCGCACACCACAGGGGCCGCCGTCGCACTGGGCACAGGCCTGTGCCGCGGCGAAGGCCCACGGCCTTCTGGATGCCCCGCAGGTCGATGGGCAGATCATCGAAGCCCTGCAGCGCCTCCGCGAAGGTGGCTGGACGGATGAAGCATTAGCGGCAGGCGCGCTGAGCGCCAGTTTCGAGCTTTGGCGCTCGGTCGTCGCGGTATACGCGTCCGCCTATCTGCGCCGGGGGCCGGCGGACATGCCCTGCGGCTTTCGCGTGGCGGTGCTCGACGCGCAGGGCCAGCCGCGAGCCAGCACCGCCGCCGAGCGCGCGCTGATGTGGAGCGACGGTTCGGGCATTCCACCGACTGCAGGCGTGCAGCTGCTCGGACCCGAGGACGACGATGTCCCACCTGCGCTCTCTGGGCTGGGCTGCCTCGCCAAGCTTCGGCAGGGCGACAGCGTGGACGCGCGAACCTTGCGCGCCGCAGTGGCGCAAACCCGGGCGGAGCCGCCACGTTCCGGGTTGCCGCTGACAGTGATGCACGGCCTGGACGATGGTCTGATCGTGGAGGCCTTCAGCAGTGCGGCCTATGTGGCGCAGGCGGAGCAGGCCGCTCGGCCGGTGCGCTACTGGCAGCTGCCACATGTGCAGCACTTCGACGGCTTTCTCGGCGCGCCGCCGCTGGCCGCGCGCTACCTGCCGCTGATGCCCTACGCGTATCGCGCGCTTGATCAGATTTGGGCCGATCTTGAAGCCGGCCGCGGCCCGCGCAGCGAGCGTCTGCGCGTGGCCGCCATGCCTCGCGGCCTTGAAGGCACCCGCGTGGCGCCACTGCGTGCGGAGCATCTCGCGCTGCCGTCGGAGTGATTTGCAGCGGCGGTTCGGACTTGCCGCGTGGGCCTGCCCGTGCCTGCGCTCGCCGATCGCACAGGTGATCAAGATCACCTGTGCGAT
>JBIJCA010000378.1:0-3570 GCA_044344935.1 Aquimonas sp.
CGCAGTTGAGCGGGGTCCAGGTCGCAAGTGTGGGCCGCCGCGGTGTCGAGCTCATGGTGGGCCAGGGGCCACCCTATGCGGCGTTCGGTCATGAGGTCGCGTTGGGAGTCGAACAGAAGCGTCGAGTCTTGCGGCGACCTCAGGACTCGAACACAGGCGATGAGTCTTGAGGCGACGTCGGGAAACGAATGCGCGCATTCGCCCTCGTGACGGAGTGGCGATGCGATCGCAACGTTCGTCTATCCCCCCCGCGCAGACGCTCGCCTGGAGATCGCGAAGCGTTTCCGATCGCATCGCGAAGCGTTTCCGATCGCATCGCGAAGCGTTCCCTACCGCATAGGGTGGGCCCCGGCCCACCATGGCGTGCCCACCGCCCCTGCGTCGGGATGCGAGCCGTCAAGTCGGCGCCAGACGCCCGCCGATGCCATCGGCCGCGTCATACCCCTGTGCTAGCATCCGGCGGCATTGACGGAGGCTCCGCCGCGCTTCACGCGAGGGCTCTGTGACCCCTGATTTCCCTTGCGCCACGAGGTTCCGATGAGCGCCGCCACGCCCGATTTCTCGTCCTTCGACCCGGCCCGCATGGCTGAACAGGTCATGGGGTTCTGGAGCTCCCTGGCCCGCCCGCCGCAGCCCGCCGCGCCGGCCTCGCCGTTCGCCGCCTTCCAGCAGATGTTCGGCGCCCCGCAGCCGCAGTCGATGCCCGGAGCGGATCTGTTCGCCCACGCCCAGCAGATGTTCGGGCGCCTGCAGCAGTCGCTGCTGCCTGCGCTGGAGACACCCAACTTCGATGTCGACAGCCTGATGCAGATGTGGCGCAAGACCTTTGGGGACGGCTCGATGCTGCCGCCCGCGCTGATGGTGCCGAGCTTCATGGCGCCGATGGCGGCCGGTGGTTCGCCCGGCTTCGCCGCGGAAATGCGCGGCGCTTTGGGTTCCGCTCCGCTGGGCCTGATGCGCGAACACCAGGAGCGTCTGCAGGCTTTCGCGCAGGCGCAGATCGACCTGCAGTCGGCCTTCGAGCGCTACGGCACGCTGATGCAGAAAGTGCAGCGCGAGGGCATGGCCCGCTTCGAGACCCGTCTGCGCGAGCGCAGCGAGCCTGGCAAGCAGCTGGAGTCGGTGCGCGCGGTGTTCGACCTTTGGATCGACGCCTGCGAGGAGGCCTTCGCCGAGGCTGCGCTCAGCCCCGAGTACCGGCACATCTACGGCGAGCTGGTCAACGGTCAGATGCGTGCACGCCAGTGCGGCATGGCGATCGTGGAGGAGCAGCTGAAGTCGCTGGGCCTGCCCTCGCGCACCGAACTCGACTCCAACCACAAGCGCACCTATGAGCTGCAGCGTGAGCTGCGCGCCCTCAAGCTGCGCGTCGCCGAGCTGGAGCAGGCGCCGAAGTCCGCGCCCGCCGCTGAGCCGCTGGCAGCGCGTCCGCTGAAATCCTCCGCGGCAGCACCGGCCGCCGCGCGTCCTGCCAAGCCTGTCGCCGCAGCCCCGGCCCGCGCCAAGCCGCGCGCCAAACCCGCCAAGCCGGCCGCCAAGGCGGCGGCCAAGCGCGTGGTCAAGGCCAGCGCCAGCCGCAAGAAATCGCTGCCGCCGCTGGCGGCGGTCATGCCGAAAGCGCCGGCCCGCGCACGCAAGGGGCGCTGATCCATGCAGACCATGAACTTTCCCTCGATGACCGGCCCGCTGGCCATCACCCCGGTCAAGCTGATGCAGGACCTGATGACCGCCCAGCGCAAGCTGCGCGAAGGCATGGACAGCCTGCAGCGGGCCGGCGACGTCGACTACGGCGCGACCCGCAAGGAGCTGGTCTGGCAGGACGGTCGCGTCTGTCTATACCGCTACCGCGGCGAGCGCGAGCCCACCGCCGCCGTGCCGATCCTCATCTGCTACGCGCTGGTCAATCGGCCCTACATGGTCGACCTGCAGCACGATCGCTCGCTGGTGCGGCAGCTGCTGGCGCGCGGCGAGGATGTCTACATCATCGACTGGGGCTATCCCGATCGCAGCCACCGCTACGAGACCCTGGACGACTACATCAACGGTTACCTGCACGCCTGCGTGCTCGAGGTCTGCCGTCGCCACCAGCTGTCATCGATCAACCTGCTCGGCGTCTGCCAGGGCGGTGCGTTCTCCCTTTGCTACACCAGCCTGCACCCCGAGCGCGTGCGCAACCTGATCACCATGGTCACGCCGGTCGATTTCCACACCCCGGACAACATGCTGAGCAGTTGGACCCGCACGCTGGATATCGACCTGTTCGTCGACACGCTGGGCAACGTGCCCGCCGATCTGATGAACCTGTGCTACCTCACACTCAAGCCCTACCGCCTGTTCCTGCAGAAGTACGTCGGTTTCGTCGACCAGATGGACGATCCGGTGGAAGTCGAGAACTTCGTGCGCATGGAGCGCTGGATCTTCGATTCGCCCGATCAGGTCGGCGAGGCCTTCCGCCAGTTCATCAAGGACTTCTACCAGGGCAACAAGCTGATGCGCGGTGACGTCTTCATCGGCGAGCAGCGCGTCGACCTGCGCAATGTGCGCTGTCCGGTGCTGAACATCTACGCCGAGCAGGATCATCTCGTACCGCCCGATGCCTCGCGCGCGCTCAAGGCCGCCGCCGGCACCCGCGACTACACCGAGCTCAGCTTCAAGGGCGGCCACATCGGCATCTACGTCTCCGGCCGCGCCCAGCGCGAAGTGCCGGGGGCGATCGAGGAGTGGTTGCGGAAGCGTTGATGAAGGCGCGTGCGCAGGCTCCAAGGCTTGCATCGATGCCGCTGAGTCGCGTGCTTTCGGCGCTGCTCGGCATAAGCTTCTACCTGCCTGTCGCGGCCTGCGAGTGCAGTTTTGGGCCGCTGTCGCAGCATGAAGTGGATGCTGCCGAACAGGTGTTCGTTTTCCAGCTGGTTGCCGCCGAGCACGTCGCATCGGACTCGCGGCCGGGAGAGCACGTAGCCGCGAAAATTCGGGTGGTCGACACGCTGCTCGGCTCGAACGCGCCGACTCGGATGCGCTATTCCACCTTCTGGTGCTGCGGATCAAAACTTGACGTCGGCCACTACTACGCGGCGTTTCTGCCCGGAGAGGTGTCTGACAGCTTTTTCGCACACGCGGGCAATCTGTTGCCGCTCGGCGAGTTTCTTCTGGAAGCGCAGCTCGACCGACTGCAACGCGTTGTCGCGCGGACCGGGCGACTCGATGCCTGCTTCGGCGAGTGGCCGTCAAGGTGGATTGAGATTTCTCCACCGGCGCCTCCGCCCCTGCTGCCCAAGGCAGATTCAAAGGCGACCGAAGACCGCGGCTCCTGTTGACTGGAGAGCGGGTTGTTGCGAATCCATCGCTGGGGCCTTCGCGAGCACCCCGCCACCCGCCTGAGTCATCGGCTCATCAGGCTCACCGTTCTCAGTCTTCCGTGCGCTGGCTGACGGCTGCCGCGACTACGCCGGCGCCCGCTGCACCTCCGCCGCCTCCGCCACGACCGTCCCGTCTGCTGCCCTCATGGCCGCCATCGCGCCCTGAATCGCGAGCGCCGCCCTTGCTGCTGCCTGAAGGCCGGGTCGGCCCCTG
>JBIJCA010000088.1:0-15373 GCA_044344935.1 Aquimonas sp.
CTCGGACGCCACGCTCAACCGCTTCTTCGCGCTGCACGTGATCGCCCTGCCGCTGGTCCTGCTGCTGCTGGTGGTCCTGCACCTCGGCGCGCTGCACGAAGTGGGCTCGAACAACCCGGATGGCGTCGACATCAAGAAGAAGAAGGGCACGGACGGCAAGCCGCTGGACGGCATTCCCTTCCACCCCTACTACACGGTCAAGGACCTGTTTGGCGCCGGCTTCTTTCTGACCATCGCCGCCTTCATCGTGTTCTACGCCCCGACGTTCGGCGACCTGTTCCTCGAGTACGACAACTTTGTGCCGGCGGATCCGATGGTGACGCCGACCCATATCAAGCCGGTGTGGTACTTCACGCCTTACTACGCGATGTTGCGGGCTGTGCCCGACAAGCTGCTCGGAGTCATGATCATGGGCGGCGCTGTCCTGATCCTCTTCCTGCTGCCGTGGCTGGACCGCAGCCCGGTGCGCTCGATCCGCTACCGCGGTCCCCTGTCGAAACTGCTGGTCGCGATTTTCGTGGTTGGCTTCATCAGCCTTGCCTGGCTGGGCCTGCAGTCGGGCAGCGAGATGCAGACCCTGATGGCGCGCATTTTCACCGCGTACTACTTCGCGTTCTTCCTCTTGATGCCGTTCTGGACCCGATGGGATTCGGTGCGGCCGGTGCCTGAACGGGTGACCACCCATGACTAAGCGTTTCTTCGCCTGGGCGCTCGGCGTCCTGATGCTGGCCATGGCCGGCCCTTCCCTTGCTGCCGGCGGAGCCCCTCTGCTCGATGGCCAGATCAACATCGGGGATCGGGCGTCTTTGCAGCGCGGCGCGGCCCTGTTCATGAACTACTGCGCGGGCTGCCACTCGCTGGGCTATCAGCGCTACTCGCGCACAGCCAAGGATCTGGGCCTCAGCGAAGAGCAGGTGATGTCTTACCTGAACTTCACCGGCGCCAAGTTTGGCGAGCACATGAAGGCCTCGATGGATCCGGCGGACGGTGAGGCTTGGTTCGGAAAGGCTCCGCCCGACCTTTCGCTCGTGGCTCGCGCGAAGCCCGGCGGTCCGAACTGGACCTACACCTTCCTGAAGTCGTTCTATGTTGACGAGACCCGCCCTGCCGGCTGGAACAACACCGTTCTCGTCGGCGCTTCCATGCCCAACGTTCTCTGGAACCTGCAGGGCACCCAGCGCGCCACCTATGGAGAACACGGCGAAGTGACCGGTTTCGAGCTGGCGCCGGCAGGCAGTCAGAGCCCGGAAGAGTTCGACCGCACCATCCGCGACATCACGACCTTCCTTGCCTATGTCGGCGAGCCGGCAGCGCTCAAGCGCGAAGCCTATGGCGTGTGGGTTATCCTCTTCCTCACGGTCTTCACTTTGCTCGCCTGGCTGCTCAAGACCGAGTACTGGCGGGACGTCCACTGACGCTGGCTGACCGTACGCCGACCGGCACCCTAGGGGTGCCGGTCGTACCCTGATGCACGGCGAGGGGGATACGGGATGGCTTCGAGTTCGCGTCTGCGCAATGCGCTGACCCTGTTTTCGGCGAAGGATTGCGCGACCTGTCATCGCGTCCGTTTGGTGTTCGCCGCCAAAGGCGTCAGCTACGAGCTGGTTGCGGTGGATCCTCAGAATCCTCCGGATGATCTTCTGGATCTGAATCCGACGCTCAGCCTGCCTACTTTGGCGGACCGCGACCTCGTGCTGTACTCGGCCACTGTGCTCAGCGAATACATCGACGAGCGCTATCCGCATCCGCCGCTGATGCCGATCGATCCGCTATCGCGTGCGCGCTTGCGGCTAGCCATGCTCAGGCTCGAACAGGAATGGGTGCCCGAACTGGAAGCCATTGGCAGCTCGGGGAAATCCGAGGCCGAGGCGGCGCGCAAGCGCATGCGTGAGCTGGTCCTGGCGTCGCTGCCCCTGTTCAAGGCTTCGCGCTTCTTCTTGAACACCGAGCTATCGCTGGCCGACTGCGCACTGGCGCCGATCCTGTGGCGCCTTCCGGCTGCCGGCATCGATCTTGCTCGCGATGCCAAGCCCATCGAGGACTACGCCCAGCGGATTTTCCGCAGCCCGATCTTCGGTCGAAGCCTGATGCCGGAGGAGCGTCACTACCGCGATTTGCCTGCATGACCGCAACGCCGACCCACCGAATGAGCTCCAATCGCCCCTACCTTCTCAGGGCGATGTACGACTGGATCACCGACAACGGGTGTACGCCCTATCTGCTGGTGGATGCGCTGCAGCCCGGTGTTCAGGTGCCTGCCTTCGCAATCAAGGACGGCAAGGTCGTGCTGAACATCGCGATGCGCGCGGTGGATTCGCTAGACCTCGGCAACCAGTACATCCGCTTCCAGGCACGCTTCTCCGGCGCCAGTCACACGCTGTCGATTCCTCTTGCGGCGGTTGAAGCGATCTACGCCCAGGAGAACGGCCAAGGCATGATGCTGCCACCGGACGATCCCGAAGCCACGGTCACTCCCGCCCAGGACGATGACTCGGCGCCCTCGACCCCGGACACTGACGATCCGCCGCCCCGGCGCTCGCATCTGCGGGTGATCAAGTAGTCGCGGCCGGTGCAGTTGCTGCCGCGTGCGAGGGCCGCAAGACCGAACCCATGCTCGACGTGATCTTTGAAGTCTTCATCCCGTGCCCGCAGCGGCTGCCGCAAGACCTCTCGCGTGCTCCCGAGTACTGAAGGATTGTCGGTCGCCCAGTGATTGGGCAGGGAAAGCCCGCTCCTCGCGTTCCTTGGCCTCAGCCCCAGTGGCCGAAGCTGCGCCCGGCGATCCGGACCTGAGGTTCGGGAACGCTCGGAGGCGGCAAGGGTTCGGGCGCGGTGATCCAGAGCAGGGTCAACCCGTGCAGGGCCAAGGCGCCGCTTGCACGGTCGCTGCCTTCGCGCGAGTAGTCGAAGCGGTACTGGCGCACCATGCCGAGGCGTCCGTCGCTGCCACGCTTCAATCCGAGCTTGACCAGCGCGACCGAATGGTCGAGCAACTGCACTCCCGCGCGTTCACACGCGTCGAATCCGTGCTTGCGTGCCACTTCGCTGGCGTCGCGCGCGCGCGACCAGAAATACAGTGCGAAACCCAGCACCACGAGAATCAGCAGAGTCGTGTCCATGTTCCCAGTGTGTGGGCGGTGGACGAGGCTCGCAAGCACTCTGCCGCAGCGGGATGACGGCCTCCCGGCCGTGTGCCGACGGGTTGCCCAGGCAGTGTGGCGGCGAGGCGTTCTTCCGATCGGTCGGGTGCCATGACGCGCGCCGCACCAGGAGCGATCCGACCGCGTGACCGCATCGCGTTGGGCTGCGCACCTCCGGAAAGCACCCGCGGCAGAGGGCGACTGCGATGGCGTGCACGTCCGGCCATTTGAAACAAAATGTAAGATCCGCTGGCTCGCTTGGGGTCATCGGGGAAAGCAGTGTTGGCGGTCGAAGTCGATGGCTATCGCGTGGAGTCGGAATGCCCCTCCGAGGGCGGAGTCCGACTGTTCAAGGCGCGCCAGATCGTGGCGGATACGCCCGTGTTCCTGCAGCTGTGGGAAGGACCGGCCAGCGCTGCGCGGTCGGCGATCCGGGCGCTCGCCGGACTGCGTCATCCGGGCCTCGCAACGGTACTGGATGTGGGTGAGACGAGTCAGGGACAGGTCTACGCCGCGCTGGTGGCGCTGCCCGGAGACAGCCTGGCCGAACAGCTCAGCAAGGGGCTCGATCTCGACCAGAGCCTCGCCCTGCTGCGGCGGATGGCATTGGTTCTGCAGTTCCTCGAGGCGCGCGTGCAGTTGAATCCCTGCCTCGCGCCGACGTCCGTTTATTCGGATGCGCTCGGACGCCCGGTACTGACCCGTCTGACGGCCGGGCCTGCGAGCACAGGAGATGGCGCGCCTTCGGTCAGCCTGCTGCACCTCTTCCACGAGGCGCTGACAGGTCATGTCCCCGCCGAGGCGGTTCCTCACTTGCCCGACTACCTGCGTCGATGGCAGCCGCTACTGGATCTGCTTGGCGATCCCGAGACTCTGTCGCCGCAGCGCCTGCTGCGTTCGGTGGATTCGCTGCAGGGCCGGACGCCTGTGGACGACGCTGTCGGGGTTCCGATCACGACGGCGCCGGTGGATTCAGCGCCTGCGCGCACGCCGCGGCCCGGCGGTCCGGGACAGGTTCGGGTGCCAGCGATCAGCGACGCCACGGTGACCGATACGGCGTCCGGCCCCTCGCGCGGCGGCGCACTGGCTGAGAGCCCCGCGCCCTCGGCCGTGTTGCAGGGGCAGGGACTTGAGCCGGCGAAGTCCGTCGGGCGGAACGGGCGAGGCCACTCTGCCGCGAGCAGCCCGCCGTCAGCGCCCGCACCCAGCGGATCGGCTTCGCCGCGGCTGCCCGCATCAGAGACGCTCGCTCCGCATGAACGCGTCACGGCGCCGGCGCGTCGCCTGCGGCCGGGTGCCGGTCGCAAGGGGGCTGATCGCCGGGCGATGGACGAAGCGGCCGTGCCGGCACCGCCATCGCGGATCCCGCTCGTGCTGGCCGCGGTGCTGGCGATACCACTGTCGGTGACCGCTGCGTGGTGGGTGCTTTCCGGGCGTGGCGACAGCGCCCCCGCTCTTTCGCAGTCCCTTCCGACGGAGCGCTCTGCGGCGACCGTTGCGGTGACGCCCTCGAAAGCCGAAGCGGTGCTGGCGACGGCGCCGGGCTCGCCGTCTGGGGAGACCCCTGCGGATTCGGTCGAAGAATGGTCGCCCGAGCTCAGAGTCGAGATCGATCTGCGACTGTTGCCAACCGTAGAGGACCCGCTGGAGCGACTCCTCGCTCAGGCGCGAACCAATCTGCAGGCCGGCCGATGGATCACACCGCCTCGACGCAACGCCTTGGACCGCTATCTGCAGGCGTTGCGCATCGAGCCCGGCAACAACGCAGCGCGCAGTGGTATTGGAGAACTTGCCGGGCTGTGCCTGGAGCGTGCGCGCGCTGCCTTGGAAATCGATGCTCAACTGCAGGCGCTCGCCTGCGTTGAACGCGTTGCCGGCGCCAATGATGCCGGTGCTCTGGCGGCAAAGGCGGCGCAGGACTTCAGACGGGCTGAACATGACCGCCATGTGCTCGCAGGCGCGGAAGCGCTGGCCGAGTGGCGCAGCCGCGACGCCAGATCGCATTTCGCTGATGGGCTGCGGCTGTGGCCGGCTTCGGCAGAGGCCTCGGCCGGACTCGACGAGAGCGATCGCCAGGGCAAGACCGGCTATCGATTCCGTGACGCGCTGACCGGCGGCAGTCGCGGCCCGGAGATGATCGTCCTCGATGGTCTCGCCTGGACTCGCACCGAAATCACCCGCGAGGAATTCCGCGCCTACTGGGCGGTAGCGGGACGCGCCCGCTTCGGCGCCGATATGCCCGCCTGCCGTGACCGTGAGTCGCTGCTGCGCAGTTCGCGCCGTCGCGACTGGAACGCACCGGGCTTCAGTCAGACCGATGCGCATCCCGTGATCTGCGTCAGCTTTGCCATGGCTCAGCACTATGTCGAATGGCTCTCCGAGGTGAGCGGCCACGCCTACCGCCTGCCGCGTCTGGTCGAATGGCGCGCCGCGGCAGGCTCGGCGCCGTCCGGCTGCCGCGCGAACTTCCGGGATGCCGCAGCCGTCCAGGCATGGAGCGCACGCGACGCCGCCGCGTGCTCGGATGGACATGCCTATACGGCGCTGGCGGCGGCCACGGGCGAAATCCGCGGGCTGCTGGGGCTCTGGGGCAATGTCGCCGAATGGCTGGAGGATTGTGAGGCGAACAATTGTCGCCAGCGCCTGGCCGCGGGCGGCAGCTGGTTCAGCGGCGTTGGCGACCCGGCGTACCGTGGCTTTGCAGTGGAGCCCGGCTTCACTACCATCGGCGTTCGAGTCGTGCGCGCAATCCCCGCGCCCGATTGAACCCGTCGTACGATTGGCAGGCAGCGGGCCCGATGCATCCTGGTACGCGCCCCTGCGCCTACCCTCCAGCGAGATCCACGATGAAGCTCATCTTTCCCAACGGTGAACACGGCGCTGTCCTGCTCAGTCCAGGCAGCAACCGCATTGGTTCCGCGCCGGATGCATTTGTCCGTCTGGCGGTCGAGGGCATGCCGGCCGAGCTGTGCTCGCTGGATATTGACGGTGATCGCGCAACCCTGGCTGCGGCACCCGGGGTGAGTGGACTCACGGTCAACGGCCAATCGCTGGACCCCGGTCAAGCACTGCGTCCGGGCGATTCGCTGACCCTGGGCCCGATACAGGCGCGACTGGTGGCGGTGGAGCGGATCTCTGCCGCTCCCGCCTCGCGACCCGCCCAGGTCGACGATGCCGGCGCTACCCGCGTCCGCGCCGCCCTTCCCAAGTACCTGCTGCGCGGGGTTTCCGGCGCAGCCTTCGGCAAGACCTACGCGGTCGCCAGCACCCAGGTCATCGGTCGACACCACGAGTGCGACATCTCGATTCCCAGCGAAGAGATCTCGCGCCGCCATGCGCAGGTGAAACCCACTACCGACGGCATCATGGTCGAGGATCTGGGCTCCTCGAACGGTACCTTCATCAACGGTCATCGCGTTCAGACCGGGCTGCTGAAGAACGGCGACGAACTGCGTCTGGACGCGATCCGCTTCATGCTGGTCGTGCCGGGTCAGGAGATTCCGCGGGCCACTGCCGCCCCGGCTCCTGCCGCCAGCGGCAGCCGAACCGGTCTGGTCTTCGTGGCGGTCACGGTCGTCATTGCGGCGGCGGTGGCGGCGGCCTTCCTGCTGCGATAAGGGCATGTGAAAAAACCATCCGCCTACTGCGGCCGTCTCTGACCGCCCGTGCCGGCAGCGCGCGCCGCGAATTCCGCGGTCATTTGGCTCGCCAAACGCCCTTGAATTCACGTACCGCGCTTTGCCACGAACGTCCAGCGACGCCCTCGCTACGGCGTCTGAGTTTTTTCACACGCTCTGAGCGCGCCCGCGGATCGCCCGAACTGGTCAGCGCCCGCGCTTTTGCTGGCCGCGCGCTGACGGCTTGGCAGTCTGCAATGGAGCGGCCCATCCACCGGAGGCCGCCATGCAGAACCTACGTTCTTCCCTGATTCTCTCAATCCCTCGCTGCGTCAGCGCGGCCCTGCTGGTGCTGACACTGGTCGGGGTCGCCCAGGCCGAAGGCCTATCGCTGCGCTCTCGCGATGCCGATGCCTGGCACGCGGCCTTCGCCCTGGACACCCGTGTGGATCTGCAGATCCACGGTCTGATGGCCGAGGTCCGGGTGCGCCAGCGCTTCAGCAACGGCAGTGCGGAGTGGATGGAGGGCCGCTATCGCTTGCCGCTGCCCGACGACGCTGCGGTCGGCCGCCTGCGCATGCAGGTGGGGGAGCGTCTGATCGAAGGCGAGGTTCAGGAGAAGCAGCAGGCTGCCGCGACCTATGCGGCGGCGGCCAGCGAGGGCCGAACGGCCAGTCTGGTCGAGCGCGAGCGCGCCAATCTGTTCCAGACCCGGGTGGCCAATATCGGTCCCGGCGAGACCGTCGAGATCGAGATTGGCTACTGGCAGAAGGTGCGCTGGCAGGACGGCCGCTTCAGCCTGAGTCTGCCGCTGACTTTCGTGCCGCCTTATGGCGGCGGACTCAGTGAAACGTCCGCAGACGTCCAAACTGCTGCAGCGGCTACGACGCCCACGCCGGGCGTCGACCTCGGCAGCGCGGCAGCGCCCGCTTTCAGCCTCGGCGTCGACCTCGATGCCGGCATGCCGCTGGTGAACATCGACAGTGCGACCCATGCGATCGACGTGCGCCGCGAGGGCCCCCGACATCGGATTGAACTCTCCAACCTCAGCGTCGACAGCGACCGTGACTTCGAGCTGACGTGGACACCTCAGCCCAGCGCGCAGCCGCGGCAGGCACTGTTCGTCGAGGACCGCGCCGACGCGCGCTATGCCTTCCTGACCCTGATTCCGCCGACCCGGCCGGTCGCGCCGGTGCCGCGCGAGCTGATTCTGGTGGTGGACAACTCGGGATCCATGCACGGACTCTCGATGCAGCAGGCCAAGGCTGCGGTCGTGCGCGCGCTGGGTGGGCTGCGCGCCTCCGATCGATTCAATGTGATCCGCTTCGACCACGGTTTCGATGCGGTGTTTCCGGGGCCGGTCGAGGCTTCTGCCGAACACCTCGCGCGTGCGCGCCGCTTTGTCGAAGCTCTGAGCGCCGACGGCGGTACCGAAATGCTGGCGCCATTGATCGAATCCTTCGCGATGCCGGCGGTCGCCAGCCATTTGCGCCAGGTCGTGCTGATCACCGACGGCGCGATCAGCAACGAGGCGGAACTGCTGAATCACATCGAGCATGGGCGCGGCGCGGCGCGGCTGTTCGCGGTCGGCATCGGCAGCGCGCCGAATGCCCACATCCTGCGTCGCATGGCTGAGGTCGGCCGTGGCGCTCACGTCACCATCCGCAGAATCGAAGACGTCGCCGAAGTCACCGACAATCTGCTGGCCAAACTGGGCCAGCCCGCGCTGCGGGATCTCAAGGCCGCCTGGCCGCAGGGTAGCGAGGTGTATCCCGCACAACTGCCCGACCTGTATCTGGGTGAGCCCCTGCAGATGCTGCTCCGGCTGCCGCTGGGTGGCAGCGAGGCACTGATTGAAGGCGTTGCGCCGGATCTGTCCTGGCGCTCGCCGGTCAAGCTGGGCGACCCCCGCCAGGCATCGACGCCGGGTGTCGCGCGCCTCTGGGCCGCCGCACGCATCGCCGAGCTGGAGGACAGCCTTCGCCAGGGCGTGCAGGAAGACGCGGTGCGTACGGGCGTGCTGGCACTCGCGCTGGAGCATGGCCTGGCCAGCCGCTACACCAGCTTCGTCGCGGTCGATCGCACTCCACGGCGCCCGCAGGACACTGAGCTCGCCTCCCTGCAGTTCGCCAATACGGCGCCCGCGGATGCCCTTGACTTCGCGGCGGGCGCCACCGGCTTCGAGCGTGGCCTTCGATGGGCGCTCTTCCTGGCTGCGATCGGTTTGATGCTGCTGATCTGGCAGCGCGAGGGCGCGCCCGGACAGCGTCGCCTGCTGCAACAGGGGTGAAGGCCGATGCGCACTCCGAGCTTCGGTGGGCAGCGTCTTGATCGAGGCCCATCAGGGCGGTCCCGGCGATTGCGTTTTCGCTGCGCGCAGCTGCTGTTGCTGAGTGCTCTTGCGGTGCTCATCGACGCGCTGTGGATCCCGACCAAGGCCGGGCTTGCGCAATGGCTGTTGCAGCGCAGCTGGACGCAGGCGCTCGCCAGCGGCGATGCGAAGCCGCCCTGGGGCTGGGCCGATGCGCATGCGGTGGCGCGGCTGGTGCGGCTGTCGGACGGCCGCAGCCAGATCGTTCTGGCGGGCGACAATGGCCGCGCCCTGGCCTTTGGCCCCGGCTGGAATCAGGCTTCCGCGCAGCCCGGCGAGGCCGGTACCGTGGTCATCAGCGCGCACCGCGATACCCACTTCGCATGGCTGCGCGATATCGATGCCGACGAACGCCTGCAGCTCGAAACGCTGCTGGGGTCGCGACGCTACCGCCTGCGCGGACGCGAAGTCATCGACGTGCGCACGCAGTCGCTGGCGCCATCGGTCGACCATGACCAACTGCTGCTGGTGACCTGTTGGCCATTTGACGCCGCAGAAGCCGGTGGGCCTCTGCGTCTGCTGCTCAGGTTCGAGCCCGAGCCGGCGTTCAGCGGGGACCCTTCCGCCCTGGCGCAGCGTTGAGGCATCGGCAGCGACCGTGCGCCACGCTTGCACAGCGCTGCGCGGTCCCGGTGGGTCCGAACGCTCTGGCCCTCAAGGCTCGACGGGCAGGCGCCCCCACGTCGATGCGTACGCTGGCGAGCCTTCGAAAGGCTGGTGCAGGAACAGGTTCCAGCCTTGGCGGCTGAGCCCGCGCTGTGCGGGCATGCTGGCGGCCCCGCTGATCACCAGGCTGCGGTTCGCGTGATCCCAGAGGCCGGCCTGGGCGAACCAGCGCGCGGTGTCCGCTGTCCACGACAGCAGATCGACCGGGAGCGGAAAGATCCGCTCGCCGTCCGCACTGTCATAGGCCAGCAGCGCGCCCACGCCAACGATGCGGCCGCCGATCGCGCGATCGCCCAGGTAGGAATGGAGCAGCGCCAGCGCATTGACCATGAAGCGCGCCTCGACCTCGTTCTGCGCCATCAGCGCGATTTCCAGCAGCGCATCGACGCCTTCGCGTGGCTGCAGTCGCTCAAGCCGTTCGACCAGCGCGGTCTGCAGGGTCGGCGAATAGCGGCCGAAGTGCAGAAAGGTATAGCGCAGATCCGCCTCCGCACCGAGCGCCTGCAGGCGCTCGTCGTTGCGCTGTCGCAAGTCCTCCGGCGGCAGCTCCAGCACCAGCCGGTTGACTTCGCTGGACGTGCCGAGCACCTGGCTGCTGACCGGATCGAGCAGGCCCAGCGCTTGACCCACTCCGAGCTTGCCCGCCGTGGCGGCCCAGGCCAACGTGTCCAGCCGCGCGCGGATCAGCGGATTGCCGGTGTGCGGGTCGATGCCGAGGCGCGCGGCCAGTTCGCGGCGTGCGCGTCCGTAGCCTGCCTCGCTCTTGGCGAGGCGCACGAATTCATCGCCGATATCGCCGAACCAGCTTTCCTCGCTCTTCGCCCGCGGCCGTCGGCTGGCGGCCATGGGCGCATCGGCCGCATCGAAGGGCGAGCCGTCGTGGCTGATCCGCTGATCGGCGCGGGCGCCGAGTCGTTTGGCGCGGGCACCCACTCGGGTTACGCGCTCGCTGAAGTAGCGCCAAACCCCGCGCGGCAGGCCGGTCACCGCTTCCCCCGGGCGCTGCACCACGTTGGCGACGGCGCGCAGCGGAGCCATCACGCTTTCCATGCCTGACTTCGCAAGTGCCTGGGTGACCGACTCGGCGTGCAGCACCTTCAGCGCCTCCATCTCCTGCACCCGCAGCAGCAGGATCTCGACGCTCTCGACTTCGATCGGGCCGTAGTCGGTCTGGAGTACGAAATGCGCCTGGAAGCCGTGCAGCTGCGCGCGGGGTTCGACCCGGTAGTCCGGCCCTGACAGCAGTGCGGGCTGGACGAGCTCGGCGGCCGCAGTTTCCGGCTCGGCCTCGGTCTCGGTCTCCTCCGCGGGCAGGGCTTCCTGCCGCGGCGCAGAGAGTTCGATGTCCGGCGCCAGGAAGGGATCGACGAAATCGTCCGCGTGCGCTGCATGCAGCAGTGTCAGCGCTGCGCGCATCAACTCCAACTGCAGACAACCTTGCCGCAGGTGCCGGCCTCCATCAGATCGAAACCACGCTGGAAGTCGTCGATATGGATCTGGTGGGTGAGCACTTTCTGCAGAGGAAAGCCGCTCAGCACCATCTGCGTCATCTTGTACCAGGTCTCGTACATCTTGCGGCCGTAGATCCCCTGCACGGTCAGGCCCTTGAAGATGATGCGGTCCCAGTCGATGCCCGCGCCCTTGGGCAGGATGCCGAGCAGGGCGACCTTGCCGCCGTGGTACATGCAGTCGAGCATGTCGTTGAAGGCGCGCGCGTTGCCGCTCATTTCCAGGCCGATGTCGAAGCCCTCCATGTGCAGGTCGGACATCACGTCCTTGAGCGAGGTGTTGGTGACGTTCACCACTCGCGTCGCGCCCATGTCGGCCGCCAGTTTCAGACGGTAGTCGTTGACGTCGGTCACCACGACATTGCGCGCACCGATGTGCTTGCAGATGCCGGCGGCGATGATGCCGATCGGGCCCGCGCCGGTGATCAGCACGTCTTCGCCGATCACGTCGAACTCGAGCGCGCAGTGGGCGGCGTTGCCATAGGGGTCGAAGAACGCGGCGAGCTCGCTGGAGATCTGGTCCGGGATCGGCCAGAGGTTGGAGGCCGGCACTGCGATGTACTCGGCGAAGGCGCCGTGGCGGTTCACGCCGATACCGACGGTATGCGGACACAGATGCTGGCGGCCGGCGCGGCAGTTGCGGCAGACGCCGCAGACGATGTGGCCTTCGGCCGACACCCGTTGACCCACCGTATAGCCGGTGACCGCGCTGCCGAGTTCGGCGATGCGGCCGACGAACTCATGGCCGATCACGAGACCGGGCTTGATCGTGCGCTGGCTCCACTCGTCCCACTTGTAGATGTGCAGGTCGGTGCCGCAGATCGCGGTCTTCTCCAGCTTCACCAGCACCTCGTTGGGGCCGATCTGCGGCACCGGCACCTCTTCCATCCAGATGCCCTTGCTGGCTTCGCGCTTGACCAGGGCCTTCATCATCATCGACATCGGGGCGTCCTCGGGTGGGGCAGCGGCGCGCTGCGCAGGCCGCGGATTATAGAAGGCCTGCGTGGCCTTGCTGTGGGCAGCTATGCTGCACATTCAGTCTCCCGCTTCCACACCCCACCGCATGGACGTCGCCGCCTGGCTGGATCACCAGCTGCGCTTGCACCCGAAGAACATCGAGATGGGTCTGGAGCGCGTGCGCCCGGTCGCCGAACGGCTGGGCGTGCTGCGGCCGGCAGCGCGCGTGCTCACCGTCGCCGGCACCAATGGCAAGGGTTCGACCGTGGCGATGCTGGAGGCCGCCTGTCTGGCGGCCGGGCTGCGCACCGGGGCGTACACCTCGCCGCACATCGAGCGCTACCACGAGCGCATCCGCATCGCCGGTGCTGAAGTCGAAGACGCCGATCTGATCGCCACCTTCGAGGCGGTGGACGCCGCCCGCGCCGACATCCCGCTGACCTTTTTCGAGTTCGGCACGCTCGCGGCGCTCTGGCTGTTCGCCCGCGAAGGTCTGGATGTCGCGGTGCTGGAGGTCGGTCTCGGCGGGCGGCTGGATGCAGTGAACCTGGTTGATGCCGACATCGCCCTGCTGACCACGGTCGATCTCGACCACATGGATTGGCTGGGCCCCACCCGTGAGCACATTGGTCGCGAGAAAGCGGGCGTGTTCCGCGCCGGGTGTCCGGCCGTGATCGGCGAGGCGGATCCGCCGCGCAGCGTCCTTGACCACGCTCAGGACATCGGCGCGAAGCTGCAGCGGCGCGGCCATCACTTCGATCTGGCGGTCGCGGGCGAGGGCCTGCTGTATCGCGATGCGGAGGGCGAGCTGTGGCTGCCGCCGCTTCGGCTCGCCGCCGCCGCGCAGCGCGACAACGCAGCGCTGGCGACGCGTGCGCTGCGCTTGTTCGGCGTGGCGGATGCGGCCATCCGTAGTGGCATCGCCGCGGCGGCGCCGCGTGCGCGTCTGCAGCGCATTCCCGGCCTGCCGGAGGTGGTGCTGGATGTCGGTCACAACCCGCAGGCCGCGCGGCAGCTGGCTGAGTGGCTGGCCGCGCACCCCAGAACCACGATCGCGGTGTTCGCCGCGCTGTCCGACAAGGACATCGAAGGCGTGGTGTCGCCCCTGCGGCATGCGATCCTGCATTGGCATCTGGCCGGACTGGACGTTCCCGGCCGCAGTCAGAGTGCCGAGACCCTGGCCGATCGCATCAGACGAACCGTAGCCGAGGCTTCGCTGCAGCTGCATGCCGATGTCGATGCCGCCCTGCGCGCCGCGCTCGCCGATGCGGGTGGAGATGCGCGCGTGCTGGTGTTCGGCTCTTTCCACACCGTTGGCGAGGCCCTCGCCACCCTGCGTGCGACCGGGCGGAGCGAAGCATGATCGTGCACTGCACCCACTACCTGCCGGATGGTCGGCGCGAAGCGATCGACTTCGAGCGTGTCTCCGACGTGCTGGCCACCCATGACGGCTTCATCTGGATGGGGCTGGTCGAGCCCGATGCCGGGTTGCTGGCCAAGCTGCAGGAGGAGTTCGATCTGCACGAGCTGGCGGTGGAGGATGCGCACAAGGCGCACCAGCGCCCGAAGATCGAGCTGTACCAGACCACCCTGTTCATCGCGGTGCACACGGCGCAGATGCCGGGCGAGGCGGTCGAGTTCGGCGAGACCCACCTGTTTCTCGGCGAACGTTTCCTGATCACGGTACGGCATGGACCCTCGCTGTCGTACGCGCCGGCCCGTGCGCGCTGCGAACTCGATCCCGAGTACCTTGCCGCCGGGCCGAGCTTTGGCCTCTATGCCGTACTCGACCAGATCGTCGACCACTACTTCCCGATCGTCGACGATTTGCGCGCTGCGCTGGACACACTCGAACACGACATTTTCGAAGAGGACTTCAAGCGCGACACGGTCAAGCGCCTGTACCAGCTCAAGCGCGAGCTGACGCGGCTGCGGCTCGCGGTGGCGCCGCTGCAGGACGTCCTGGCGCCGCTGGTGCGTCTGTATCCCAACCTCATCCACGCCGAGTCGCGGGTGTACTTCCGCGACGTGCTCGACCACGCCCGGCGTATCGATGACGCCACCGACACCCTGCGCGAACTGCTGACCGCGGCCATGAGCGTCAACCTCGCCCTGGTGACCGTGGCGCAGGGCGAAGTGGTCAAGCGCCTCGCCGGCTGGGCTGCGCTGCTGGCGGTGCCGACGCTCGTCACCGGCTGGTACGGCATGAACTTCACGGCCATGCCCGAGCTGTCCAGCCGCTTCGGCTATCTGGGCGTGATGGCCCTGACCTTGACGATCTGTCTTGCGCTCTACCGCAAGCTCAAGAAGGTGCGCTGGCTGTGAGCCATGCGGCGCCTGAAGGCTTGACAACGCCTGTCATGCAATCACGGGGTGCGGCGTGTATCATGCGCGCCCGCTTCACCCATCCATCCATCCGAATACAAGGATAGAGCGCCGATGAGCAGCTACCTCTTCACCTCCGAGTCGGTGTCCGAAGGCCATCCGGACAAGGTCGCCGACCAGATCTCCGACGCCGTGCTGGACGCGATCCTGGCCAAGGACAAACGCGCCCGCGTCGCCTGCGAGACCATGGTCAAGACGGGCGTCGCCATCGTCGCCGGCGAAATCACCACCGAAGCCTGGATCGATCTGGAAGCGCTGACCCGCAAGGTCATCGTCGACATCGGCTACAACAGCAGCGACGTCGGCTTCGACGGCGCCACCTGCGGCGTGCTCAACCTGATTGGCAAGCAGTCGCCCGACATCAATCAGGGCGTCGACCGCAAGAAGCCGGAAGAGCAGGGCGCGGGCGACCAGGGCCTGATGTTCGGCTACGCCACCAACGAGACCCGCGACTACATGCCGGCGGCGATCCACTACTCGCACCGTCTGGTCGAGCAGCAGGCCAAAGTGCGCAAGAAGGGCAAGCTCGCGTGGCTGCGTCCTGACGCCAAGAGCCAGGTCACCCTGCGCTATGAAGGCGGCAAGGCGGTGGCCATCGACGCGGTGGTGCTGTCCACCCAGCACGACCCCGGCATCAAGCAGAAGGATCTGGTCGAGGCGGTGCGCGAGCACATCATCAAGCCCGTGCTGCCGGAAAAACTCCTGCACCGCGGCACCAAGTTCCACATC
>JBIJCA010000341.1:0-4274 GCA_044344935.1 Aquimonas sp.
CCCGGCAGGTCCTCACAGCCCAGAACGATACGATCGCTGCTCAGCGCGGGCGAAAGGCACCCGGTTTGGGAATTGATGTCGGCGGGCAGCAGCGAGGCCTCCGGCAACCAGCTGCTGCCGCTGCGACGATAGACCTGCAGCGGACGCGCAGCGCCGCCCACAGATGACACCGCAAGCAGATCGCCGGCGAGCGCGATCTTCCAGCCAAACCGTTGCTCGGCCACATTGCCGACCAGCGCACTCTGCCAGGTCCAGACCCCGCCGCTGCGCACATAGGTGCTGACCTCGCCGGAGTCCGTCGCCGGCGCGTCTGCGGAGTGGTCGTTCAACACCAGCAGGTCGCCAGCGAGCTGTGGCGTGTTGCAGCGGCCAGGCAGCACCTGCGTCTGCGTCCAGCTGCCGTCGGCAGCGCGCTGCAGCACCCAGGATTCGGTGGTGAAGCGTCCGCAGACGATCGCGGTCGTGCCGTCGAATGCCAGCCCCGCGCCGAAGCCGCCGCTGGCCGCAGGAAAGGTGGCGATCAGCTGCGCTTCCAGCGTCCAGACGCCTGCGCTCCGACGAAACGCATAGACCGTGCCGGCCTCGTTGACGCCCGCCACCGTGCGGTTGGGCGCGCCCACCAGCAGCACGTCCCCTCGCAGGGCGATGGCTGAGCCGTACTGGTCGCCGACGGTGCCATCCGGCGCCAGCAGGCGCTGCGGCTGCGCATAGTTGCCGGCGCTGTCGCGGCGCAGGACGTAGGCCGCGCCGCGGCCCTGCTGCAGGCCCACATCCTCTTCGGGCGCGCCGATCACCAGGGTGTCGCCATCGCTATCGAGGGCGTAGCCGTAGATGGCATTGGTCAGACCCTGGCCAAGGTCCAGCCTGCGCACCGTGCGCGGCACCGGATCACCGAACTCGCCGCCGCGGCCGACCATGACCACACCCTCGCTGGGGTTGCCATAGACCTCGGCGCCGGGCGCGCCAACGAACAGGGTGGGGCCGCTGCGGTCAATCGACACGCTGCTGCCCATGGCGTCGTTGCGAGCGCCGGCGGCGTCGAAGCGCTCGGTGGTCGAGAGCACGCTCTGGAAATTGTTCGCGAACTGCATCACCACCGCCTTGCCGGCAAAGTTCTCGGTGACATCGCTGTCCGGCGCGCCCAGCACCGCCCAGTTGCCGTCGAGCGAGATGCTGCAGCCGAAGCAGTCATCGGTGTTCGAGCTGAACAATTGGCGCGGCGTCCAGACGCCGCTACTGCGGGTGTAGCTGCGCACATGCGCGCCGGCGCTATTGCGGTTGCGCTGCGAGGACACCAGCAGACGGTCGGGCGTCGCAGGATTCGCACCGCTGATGGCTACGGCCTGGCCAAAGCCGATGCTGTTGGCGAGCTCGGCGTCGGGTTCCAGCAGCCGCGCGGCCTGGCTCCAGGTGTCGCCGGTCAGCTCGAACACGTAGGCGGCGCCGGCATCGGTGAACAGCTGGCCGTTGCCGCTGTGGGTCACATCGAACCCAGGCGAGCCGACCGCGATCGCGCCGGCAGCAATCGCGACCGAGTGGCCGAAGCGCTGCAGCGCCTGAACGCCGACGGGCGTCACCTGGGTCGAGTTCCATGCGCCGGCCTGGTCGCGACGCAGGACACTCAGGAATCCCGAGGTGAAGTTGGGGTTGCTGACGCTGGCGGCTGGGTGGCCGAACACGGCGATGAAGCCGTCGGTGGCCACGCTCTCGAACGGGTCGCTGCTGCCGCCTGAGTATTCGGACTGCCACTGCGCGGACTGCCAGCGGTAGATGCGTCGCTGGGTGCCGCCGCCGCTGGTGCGATACAGAAGGGCCAGGGTGCCGCCGCCCAGCGCGAGCTTGACCAGGTTTTGCGGCGAGCCGGTATCGAAGCTCAGCACCTGCGCCTGCTCGGTCCAGACACCCGCGCTGCGCACGTAGGTCCGCACCATCGCGCGACGCAGGCTGAGGACGGCCGTGAGGTCGGAGACCACGGCGAGGTCGCCGTCGACCGCCACCTGGCTGCCGAAGCCGCGGCCCGGGGCGCCTTCGCCTGACGCCTGGGCTTCCAGTGTCTGGCGCAGGGTGTAGCTGGCTGCCTGCACGGGGAGAGCGACCAGCGACAGCAGCAGGGTCGCGATCCAGAAGAGACAGGGTGTGCTGCGCATGGCTCGGCTTCCGCAGGGTGGTCCCTCTGCAGCACGGCAAAAGCGTCGCGAGGGGCTCACTGCCACGGGCCGAATCCACGGCGTGTGCTACGCGACAGCGCTTTCCGCGAGACCCTGTGCAACCACGGCGCCGTTTGTGGGCGACTGCCTCGGCCAACACGTGCTGGCGGCCTGTTGGCGTTCGCGACAACCGGAGCGGAGTGGATGAGGCACGCAGGCGTACGCCGATCGGTGCCTCATGTGGATTCGAGCCTCATTCGAACCCATCGCTGAACACTGCGACCGGCGGTTCCGAGAAGACGTAGACCGCGCCCTGGAACTCGAACGTGGACGATTCCTCCGGAGCTGCGACCACCAGCGAACCGTCTGCGGCGAAGGCCATGACGCTGCCGAAGTACGACTGCGTCACCGGGTTCGAGGCGACAAGGCGCTGCGCCTGCTGCCAGCTGCCGAGCTGCCGCTCGAACAGGAACACCGCGCCCTGCTGCTTGACCGTGACCGTGTGGACGATCGCCGCGACCCCGATGCGCTCGCCGCGCACCGCGACGTGCTGCACCGCTTCGTTCGCGCCGAGGCCGGACGGCAGCAGGCTCGCCTCCGGGAGGAACTGCGTCCCGCTGCGTCGGCGCACAACCACCGGCGTGTTTGGCCGGTAGCTCGCGACGGCGAGCAAGCCCCGGTCGATCCCGAGGTCGTAGCCGTAGCCCTGAGGGGTCGGCGTATTGCTGCCGTTGTCGGAGCTGCCGACGAACTGCCACTGGCCGCCCTGGAAGGCGAACGTGCGGACAAGCCCGGCCTCCACACCACCGAGGTTGCCGTTGGCGTTGTGTGAGCCGATCACCGCCAGCCCGTCGTCCCAGCCGCCGTCACTCATGCGCGAGGCCGCGGCGGCCAGCCCGAAGGTCCAGCTGCCGTCGGGCTGGCGGGTCGCGATGTCGACGCCGACGTCGGCGCTCGAGCCGCCCGCGGTCGGTGGGCAGATGCCGCCGATCATCGCCCGCGTGCCGTCGAATTCGATCCGCCGACCGAAGGCGCGGCGCTGGGTGCTGTTGCAGGGCGACAGCAGCACGCGCTCGACGTTCCAGACGCCAGCGCTGCGGCGGTAGACATAGACCGCACCGGCGTCCACGCCATTGGTGTCCACGTTCGGCGCGCCGACCAGCAGCAGATCGCCGTGGACCGCCACGCCCTCGCCGAAGAAATCGGCCGCGAAACCCTGCGGATTGCCGATACGCGTCGGCGGCGCGTAGGTGTCATCCGGCTGTCGACCATAGACATAGACCGCGCCCACCGCGGGCAGCGCGCCGGATGCCTCGCCAGGGGCGCCTACGACCAGGGTGTCGGACTGCGTCGACAGCGAGCGGCCGAACAGGGCGATGCTGAGCCCCTGCCCAAGCGGGAACACGCGCTGCAGCGCAGGAAACGGCGTCCCCGCGCTGCCGATCGACATCAGCACGGCGCCCTGGTCCGTGTTGCTGTCGACATCGGTCAGCGGCGCGCCGACCAGAACGGTGGGGCCCTCGCGGTCGATCGCGACCGCAAAGCCGGCCAGCGCCTCGGCCTGCGCCGCCGCATCGCCGCGCTGCACGAAGGTCGCCGCGGTGAAGCTGGAATTGAAATCCACGCCGTAGACCACGCCGGAATTGACCGCACCCAGATCGAAGCGCCTCGCGCCGATCACCGCGACATCGCCGTCCAGACTGATCGTGGAGCCGAACTCCTGCGCCGCCTGCGTCACCGGCGGGGTGATCGTGAACGACGACACCCAGGTTTCGGCGCTGCGGCGGTACGCATACACCCGGCCGGCGCCGGCGCTCTCGTCGCTGGCGACCAGCATGCGGTCGGGCGTGCCTTCGTTCAGGCCGCTGATCGCGACTTCCATCCCGAAACGACCGCCCGCACTCGGCGTGGGTGCGGTGAATCGGCTCACCTGACTCCAGGTGGATTGGGTGAGTGCGAACACATAGGCCGCGCCGGCGTCATCGAGCCCATTGACCGGCTCGGTTTCCGCGCCGACCAGGGCGGTGCCGGCAGCGATCGCGACTTGACGGCCGAAGCCGGCTTCGAGCACCGACGGCGTCGCCGTCAGCGTCGAACGGGTGTCCCAGGTGCCGGCGCTTTCGTCGA
>JBIJCA010000090.1:0-15171 GCA_044344935.1 Aquimonas sp.
TCTGAACTGCGCATCGGGGTCGGAGCGTGCGATAGGCTGCCTCAATTATGCAGCAGAACTGCCGGGGTTCTTCGACAGGCTGATAGAGCGCGAAGAGCTGCAGCACCTGGTTACCGACGGGCTGTCGCGATCCTCCATAGACGAGCGGCGGATCTTTGGCCTCGTGCGCACGGTACCTGAGAAGTGGGCATTGCCGCCTTGGGGAGACGAAGGTGGTGGCTTCTGGGTCGTTGGCGTTCTGGGTCGTTACGCCATCTGGTACAACGACATCGAAGAGGGGTTCAACGTTTCTGAGTTTCCCGAGTGGGGGCAGTTAGGCGAGTACACTTGTGGCCAGCTCAAGCTCCATCACTGGCTGCATCGTCTGAGGTCTGCAATCGTTGAAGGTGGTAGTTTTCCTGGCATGCAGCCCGGGCCTCCCGAGGCCGTGGTCTAACTATGCGTGTATGGACTCCCCCGTCAACCGCTGACGAGTTCGCTGTTCTCTAGTTCCTGCTGACCCGCTCTTCTTGCGCCTGAGCAAGCGGCTGCATTCGTGTATTCGGCTTTGTTGAGCGCGGTGGCTCTAGCCATGATGGAATCCGCGAAGCAGGGCCATTCGTTCAAGCCGCATTCGCTGTGCCAGCACTATCGGCGTGTTTGCTTCGGGGACCGTCGCACAGGCATCAGGTTGAAGCGGTGCAGCGCGTGAAGTGGTGAGGATTGAGACGGGGTGTGGGCTGGGTTCAGTGCGCGCGATGCGTGCTGAGGTGGTTGGGATCGAAGGCCTGGCCGTGGCGGTCCGCAGCCCAGAGGCGACGGACGGTCTTGTTGGCGAGCGCGACGGCTGCCTTGTTGTGACACGTCCGTCCGGCGAGCCCCAAGGCCCATTCCTGGGTTCGGTCGAGCGGTTTTCCCTGTTTCTGGGCGAGCTTCGCGGCCAGCAGTGCGGATCGTGCGCCGTGGATCAGCAGGGTGCGCAGGTAGCTGTCGCCTCGTTTCGTTATGCGCCCCAGTCTTCGCGTGTTTCCGCTGGAGTGTTCGCGTGGCGGTAGACCGAGTGCGCTGGCGAGGTGGCGTCCCGAATCGAAGCGCGCAAGCTCGCCGACGGACGCGCTTAAGGCGGTCGCAGTCAGTAGACCTACGCCGCCGGCCTGCAGGTACAGCTGGCTGCGCCGATCGCGACGGGCAAAAGCATCAAGTTCCTGCTCGATGCCCTGCATGCCGCGCTCGCACAGCGCGATCTGTTCGAGCAGGTGGTGGAGGCTGTGGCGAAGGGCCATGGGCAGGTCGTTGTCGCCGTCTTCCAGCGCAGCGAGTGTCGCCGGCCGCACGCGCTCGGCACCGGCGGCAATCACCAGCCCGAACTCGCGCAGCAGGCCACGGATCAGGTTGATCAGCGCCGTACGCTGGGCTTTGAGCTGCTCGCGGATGCGGTGCAGCGCCTGCACGCCCTGGGCATCAGGCGACTTGATCGGCACGGGCCGGATATCGCCGCAGCGGTCGGCTTCCAGCAGGCCGGCAGCATCGGTGCGGTCGGTCTTGTTGCGGCGGACGTAGGGCCGGACATCGTGGGCGGGCAGCAGCACGACTTGATGGCCCAAGCGCTGGAAACGCCGCGCCCAGTGATGCGCAGAGCTGCAGGCCTCCATCACGACGCGCAAGGCGGGTCGGTTGTCGAACGCACGCGCAAATGCTGCACGACTCAGACGCTTGCGCTCGACGATTCGACCGCTGGCATCGGCAAAGGCCAGTTCGAACACATCCTTGGCGAGGTCGACGGCGACGCGGACAGCAGAACCGGTCGCATTGTTCTGGGCAATGGCGATAGCATGCATGGCGGACTCCTCCTGTGATCCCGATGTCTGAAGGCCACGGCCCTCAGTCTGGCTCAACGAAGCCGAGTGGCGACACGGGGGGAGTCCATTCGATCACTCAAGCTGACCCGCTACGGCAGGCACTGTAAGCCCGGCCTGAGCCACTCGCACTATCGTCTCAGCCCGGGCTTACAGTGCCTGCCTCCGCGGGCAGCTTAGCTCGAACGTTAGGGCGCATATGAAGATCGTCGAGATCCAAGGAATTGAGGTCTCGGTGGACCCAGTCCGCACACGAGAAACGTACGAGTCGTTCGCCGCCTCGGCCTACAGATGTTCCTGTGCGTACTGTCGAAACTTTCGGGTTCTTGGTAGCGCGCCGTTTCCTGATGACGTGCTCAACTTCTTCGCGCAGACCGGGGCCCTGGTTCGATCATCAAGGTCAGCGACAAGGAGATTCAACTGTGTGTTTCAGCGCACGCGCGAGCCATCACGCGTTTCAACGCATCACCGCGGCTCGGGGTCGCGGGACACGGCGTTGGGCGTCATGAGAAGCGCAAAGCGAGCCCGCAGCGTTGCCCATAGCTTGGCGCATCACGCGACTAGCGGGCTTTGCTATGTCCATCCCCACTTGGGTACACATTGCCGCAAACATCAGCGGCTTCATGCCACCGTCGACTTGCTTCAGCCAGAGAAATCGGACGTGCCCGGTGTGTGGCCTGGGCCCCTCGACCTGTCGCTGAACGCGCTCGGGAGAAAGTTCGTAGACGTATTGGGCAAGGAGCGCATAGATGTGGGCTACATCTCGGGCGCAACTGCGCTGTTCCAGTTCTACACTGGCCGGTGGCCAAGTGCTTGCCTCGTACGCCTCAACCTCGCAGATGGCAAGCTCATCAGCGTCGCAGTTGGGTCCAACGGACGTAAGGCTGAGGTAGTCACGTATGACGCTAGCTAAACTCCTTGCCGACTCTGTGCTGTTTGTCTGCGCTGGCTGCACCGCTAGCCAGGCGCATCAGCCAAGCGCGGAGAATTGCATCATCGGCAGCGCAGGGATGCGCGAGGACCGCTCTGTTTTCCTGATGCTGCGTGCTGAAGGACCCAATGGGGTGATCGGCGATGCGGCTTTCGAGTACGCGCCCGGCCTCCCGGAATACGATGAGATCGTGCGCCATGTCGGGCCCATCGAGCCCGGGCAGGAAAAGGCGGTTCCATGCTGGCCAGAGAAGGCAGACGGCGGGTATGCAGCTGCCGCCGAAGCCCCCGCTGCGCCGTCGTCGAGATGCGCGCGCACCGCCGAGCTGCTGTCGTCAGCCCTGTCTGCACCCGCCGTCCCGGCCGGAGAGCTCACCCGATCGCTCGGACTGCTCGAAGAGCTGGCCCGTCGCGGCGGGCTTCGGGTGTTTGCCATCCCGGTGGCCGTGGGCGAGTGCTGGGGAAGCTTGGCGTCCTGCCCGGATGTCGAGTTGGTGCTCAGCCACACGAGCGGCGACCTCTACGACCCGCCTTTGGCCTACACGCTGCCCATGGCCAAGGGCTGGACTTTTGTGGGCTGGCTGGACGAAGACACGCTTGTTCTGCGGACGACGCTTCCGGACGCGCATATCGCAGATGAAGAGCGGGCCGCATGGAAGTCGCTGGAGTACACGGTGACGGTGACGCAGGACGGCGCACGCTATGAGTCGAAGACTCTGGACTGACGCGTGCGTGGGCACACGCCCGCCGCGTGTCTGATCGAGGACAGGGCGGAGAACTCTGCATGAGCAAGCCACGGTGGGCGGTCTGAGCACGGACATGTCGAACGGCTGGAATGCCGTGGCCGAGCGCTTCCTCGCGGTCCGCTCGACCGCGGGCGCTGCCGTCGTGAGCGCTTGGGCGAGGACGCTGCCCGCGGGCAGCGACGTGCTTGACCTGGGCTGCGGCTCGGGCCAGCCGATCGCGGCAGCGTTGGACGCTGCGGGTTGCCGCGTCTACGGCATCGATGCCTCGCCGCGCCTGGTTGAGGCGTTCGCCCTCGGCTTTCCTCAGCACCGTGTGGTCTGCGAGACGGTAGAGACCTCGCCATTCTTCGGGCGGCGCTTCGAAGCGGCGGTCGCGGTCGGCCTGCTGTTCC
The DNA here is from genome assembly GCA_044344935.1 of Aquimonas sp. Taxonomy (GTDB): domain Bacteria; phylum Pseudomonadota; class Gammaproteobacteria; order Xanthomonadales; family Xanthomonadaceae; genus Aquimonas. The sequence continues at coordinate 3,904 of JBIJCA010000090.1, forward strand.
TGCTCCCGCCCGTCGCGCAGTGCGAGCTGATTGCGCGCGTCGCGGCCGTGCTGAAGCCCGGCGGGCGCTTTCTGTTCAGCGCGCCGGTGCAGCAGGCCGAGTGGATGGATCTGCTGACTGGACGGAAATCGGTCTCGCTCGGCGACGCCGCCTATCGCGCGGCGCTGCATGCCGCCGGCCTGCGCGTTGGTGCGGAGCACGTGGATGAAGGCGGCAATCACTACTACGACGCCGTGCGAAGCCCCTGACCGAGCACGCACATGAGGCGATATGGCCCGGATGTGGCACCAGAAACTGCGGCCTGGCTGTCACTGGATGAACAAATTCGGCTGGACCTGATCAAGGCGTTCCACGCGGGCCAGGGCGGCTTTGGTGAGAACGCGGTGGCGCACTCGGCATTCCACGCGGTGGTCGAGAACCCGCTGGCGAAGTGTTTGGCAATAGCGATCAGACCGCGTCGAACGGCCCCGTAATCGCCACGGTGAACCCGGGCCGGTAGACATTGGCGAACAGCGTGCGGCCATCGGGGCTGAAGCAGGCGCCGGCCCATTCGGCGCCGCGGAAGTCGCCACTGTGGCCGAACACGCCGTCCAGCTGCGTGTTGTTGCGGGCCAGTTCGAACAGGCCACCGGCGCGGTCGAGGCCGTACAGGCGCTGCACGGGCTGATCGCTGTCTTCGCACAGCACCAGCAGGCCTTTGGGGCCGAGGCAGATGTTGTCGGGGTAGTCGAGCACGGCGCTGCTGGGCGATTCGTAGAACAGCTCCAGCGTCTGGCTGCTCGGGATGAAGCGGAACACCTGTCCCGCGCTTGCATCGCCGCCGTCGGTGGCGGTGAAGAAGACTTCGTCCTCGCCGATGACCAGGCCTTCGAGCCGGGTGAACAGGCTGGCGCCCTGCGCCTTGCCCTGACGCAGCAGGCCGTCCATGCCGCCGCCTTCGACCCAGCCGGCTTCGGGGTTCTCGATGTCGACCCAGTCGACGTCGAAACGCTGGCGGGGCTTCAGGCCGCGGCGCAGGTCGGGCTGCGACTTGACGCGAAGGATCTGCAGGCGGCCGCCGTCGATGAGCTTGCCGGGCGTCGCCGGCAACATGCGGTAGAAGCCGGCGGGGCGGTGATCTTCGGTGAGGTAGACGACGCCATCGCGCGGATCGACCGCGGCGGCTTCGTGGCGGAACTGGCCGAGCGCGGTGAGGGCACGCGCCTCGGATGCGCCGTCGGCGGGCACCTCGAAAACGAAGCCGTGGGCCTTTTCGAGCTGGAAGTGCTGGCCCTTGTACTCGCCGCTGTGGTTCGGCGGGGTGACGATTTCTTCGCAGGAGAGCCAGCTGCCCCAGGGCGTGATGCCGCCCGCGCAGTTCTGCAAGGTGCCTGACAGCGAACCGCGGACTTCGATGAGCTTTCCGGCGGCGCGGTCATAGCGAAGGGTCACGGTGCCGCCGCCGCAGGGGGCGTCGTAGTGGCTGCTGGTGGGGCCGAAGCTGCCGTCCACGTTCACGCATTCGTGGTTGCGCACGAGGGTGAAGACCTCGCCTTCGCTGCGCACCAGGCCCATGCCGTCAGCCTCGCCCGGGATCGTGCCGAGGCCCTCAGCGAGCGCTTCGCCAGCCCAGCCGCAGCTGCGGTAGCTGAAGCCCTCGGGCAGTTCCAGCAGGGGCAGGCCGGTGGCTTCGTCGAGGACGGGGCGCAGCGGGCCATAACCGGCGACGCGGGCGCCGGTTTCGCTGCCAAGTCCGGCGCGGGCGAAGGCCTGGCCCAGCGGGCTGAACGCGATCAGCGAGGCCGCGCTGCCGCCCAGCAGACGGCGGCGAAGAGGATCGGTGGGCTTGGCTGTGCGCATGGCTCGGTTCTCGGATTTCGGGGCAGCGCTGTGGCTGGCAGCGATGGCCCGATTCTGCCGGGTTCGGGTTTCGGTTGGTTGACGGGGCCGGCTTGCGCAGGGTAACGCGGGCGGATGGTTTGGCGCGCTACAACACGACGCTGGCGAGGTGCGACTGGTGCAGGAAATGCCTTATCGATGGGTGCGCGACACAAGCAGCCTGCGTGCGCTCCGCACGTGAAGGCTTCGATGCAGGCGCGGCGTCGCTCGTGCTCGGTTGGTGCGCGGCACGCGCACCCTACTGCGCTCGGCGCGTGGCCGGCTTCGATACAGGCGCGGCGTCGCTCGTGTTTGGGTGGTGCGCGACACGCGCACCCTACAGCGCTCCGCGGGTGACGGCTTTGGTGCCGGCGCAGCGTCGCTCGCGTTTGGGTGGTGCGCGACACGCGCACCCTATTGCGCTCCGCGGGTGGCGGCTTCGATGCCGGCGCGGCGTCGCTCGCGTTCGGGTGATGCGCGGCACGTGCACCCTGCTGCGCTCCGCGTGTGGCGGCTTCGATGCCGGCGCGGCGTCGCTCGTGGTTGTAGGGTGCGCGTGTCGCGCATCACGGGCGCCAGACCAAAGCGCGGCGCTCACGCCGGCGGCGGCGGAGGTGGTGGCGGTGAGCTCATGGGTGCGGGCGACGGCGTCGTGCGATCGCTGCGGCGGAACAGCAGGACACCCGCGGCCACCAGAATCGCCAAGCCGCCGAACAACCACCACGGCCGGTACCAGAGCCAGCCGCTGCCGATCGCGACCAGGCTGAAGGTGGCCGCGAACACGAAGGACACCGCGGCAGCCGCGCCGCCGACCAGACGGCCCAGCAGGGGCACCCATTCGGCCAGCGCCACCAGCGGCCGCAGCAGCAGGCCGAAGCCCATCCAGAGCAGGCCGAAGCCGCCGGCACGCAGGCCCCAGGCCAGGGCACTGTTGCTGCTGCGGGCGGATTCGATCAGCGCCTCGGGCGGATGTTCGCCGCGCTCGATCAGGAAGAAGGCCTCGTCGCTGCGCAGCTTCGCCGGCGCCAGCCGGCCCGGGCTCGCAGCGGCGATCAGGCTGACCGTACCTTCGGGAATTCGGGCGAATCTGATGCGCAGGTCCCCGAGCTGCGGGGCTGCGAAGTTCTCGCCGCTGTACAGCCAGCCTTCGGCCTGACGGAAGCTGGCGGCCAGGTTGGGCGGCAGAACGTCGACAGCCACGGTCAGCGCTTCCCAGCCGTCGATCTCGCTGGCGATGGCGGGTTCGAGCACGCGCTCGGCCAGCCGCACTTCGTTGGCGCGAAAGCGCTGGCTGCGGAAGGCCGGCGGCGGCGGGTTCTCGTGGCCTGAAGGCTCGGCGAATCGGCCGCTGTCCTCGTAGTCGTCCGACCAGCGGCGCTCGTAGCGGAACTCCTCCACTTGCCGCGTGCTGCCGTCGGACCGGCGTTCGGTGCGGGTCTCGCGCTTTTCCACCCACTGGAACATCTCGACCGTGCGGCGCAGCGCAAGCGCCTGGGTCGCGACCCCGAAGTCGGGGTCGGTGACCGGGCCGCTGGCGCGGGCCACGTCGCTGACATGGGCAAGTGCCCCCTCGGCCGCGCGGGCCAGCGGCTGCTGCTGCTCAGTCGCCGCATCCAGCACCTGGGTGCGGCGCATGGCGCGCCCCTCGTTCCAGAACTGCAGGCCCAGGGCGACGGCGATGCAGGCCAGACCGAACAGGGCGCCACCGATGACGCCCTTGCCGCCGTTCGCGCGCGGCATGCGCAGGCCGGGGATCATGCGGGCTTACTCGGCGGTGCCGTCAGCGATCTCGACGGCAAACGCGTCGATCCGGTATTCGACCTTGGCGACTTCCATGCCACGGGTCGATTCCTCCTGCAGATGCTGGCGGTGATCGTCGGACAGCTCCTTGCGCTCAAGCTGGCCGTAGACCACGGCGGCGCCGCTGGAATCCTTGGGCACGTCGAATTTGTGGTCGTGCATCATCACCCGGACGCTTTCACCCTGGTCTTCCAGCACCACCCAGCAGCCCTTCTTCTGGCAGACCTCGACGATGCGACCGCTGAACTTCTGGCGGCCTTCGGCGTGCTGGTCGAAATCGGCGATGGCCGCCTGCACGGGCGTGGCTTCGCCCTCCGGCATGGGCTCAAGCCCATAGCTGCCGGCGACGGCCAGCGCGGGCAGGAGAGCAGACAGGCAGACGGCGGCAAAGGCATTCAAACGCATGGCGGGCTCCGGTGCGGCGCGCGGCCGCTCAGGTGAAGGTGGCGGCACGATAGCGCAAGCCGGGCTCAGGCCGCCAAGGGCAGGCCGCTCAACTCGGCGCGCGGGTGTTCCACACCGTAGCGGCCTTTGTCGTCGACGGCGACCCCGGCCATGGCGCAGCGGGTGTCATGGGTGAAGTACAGGCGCACGCCGCGGGCGCGCATGTCGTCGAGGAAGGCACGCTTTTCGTCGATCAGCATTTCCGGATAGCGGTCGTAGCCCATGGTGACCGGCAGATGCACCCAGGGCGCACCGGGAATGAGATCGGCGCAGAACACCACGCCCCCCTGCCCGTCCGGGCCGACGATCTCGGAAAGCATCAGGCCCGGCGTGTGGCCGTCGCTGTAGTGGAAGCGCACGGCCTCACCCAGCGACTCGCAGTGCGGGCCGTCGACCAGCTCCAGGCGGCCGCTGCGCCGCAGCAGCTCGGGCAGCTCGGGGATGAAGCTCGCGCGGTCGCGCGCATGCGGGTGCGTGGCGCGCTCGAAGCAGGCGCGGCTGACCACATAGCGCGCATTCGGGAACAGCAGGCGCGGCGGCTGGCCGTCCTCGTGCGCGGCGAGCAGGCCGCCGGCATGGTCGAAATGCAGATGGCTCAGCACCACCACGTCGATGTCGGCATCGCTGAAGCCGGCGCTGGCGAGCGAATCGAGCAGCACGTGGCGATCCTCGACCACGCCGAAGCGGGCTTTCAGCTTGGGCTCGAAGAAAGCGCCGATGCCGGTCTCGAACAGCACGCGCTTGCCGTTGACGCCTTCGGCCAGCAGGGCGCGGCAGGCGAGGTCGATGCGGTTGTCTTCGTCGACCTCGACCCACTTCGACCACATCGCCCGCGGCACGTTGCCGAACATGGCGCCGCCGTCGAGCTTCTGCGAGTTGCCGATCAGGGACCACAGCTTGATCGTCATGGAGTGCTCCGGATCAGCGGAAGATGGCGTCGTCGCCGCTGCCGTCGGCAGCCTTGCCCACGCCTTCCCAGCGCGAGTCGGTGCCGGCTTCGACCGCGCCGGTGGCGCGGTTCCACACCACCACCTGCATATTGCCCCAGGGCCGCTCGGCGGCCTGGATGACATGGCCGCGCGCGGACAGCGCTTCGGTCTCCGCAGGCGACAGCGCTTCGGCTTCCACCGAGAGCTGGTCCGGCAGGTACTGGTGGTGGAAGCGCGGCAGATCGGCGGTGGCCTGGGCACCGCCACCGTCGACCAGATTGAGCAGGCCGAGGATGACCATGCTGATGATGCGGCTGCCGCCCGGTGTGCCGATCAGCGCGGTGCGCTCGGGGCTGACCAGGATGCTCGGGCTCATGGACGACAGCGGCCGCTTGCCGGGCGCGACCGCGTTGGCGTCTTCGCCGACCAGGCCGAAGGCGTTGGGCACGCCGGCCTTCATCGAGAAATCGTCCATCTCGTTGTTGAGCAGGAAGCCGGTACCGGGGATGACCATGGCGTTGCCATAGGGCAGGTTCACGGTCTGCGTGACCGCGACCAGGTTGCCTTCGGTGTCGAGCAGCGAGAAATGCGTGGTGTCGGGGCGTGCGTCCATGCCGACGCCGGGCAGCAGCTCGCTGGGCGTGGCCCGCTGCGGGTGGATGCCGGCGCGCAGCCCGGCGGCGTACTGCGGGCTCATGAGCAGCTCGACTGGCACCTCGACCTGGTCGGGGTCACCCAGATGCAAGGCGCGGTCACGGTAGGCGCGACGCATGGCCTCGACGGTGAGGTGGATGCGGTCGACCCGCGACAGCGGGCCAAGGTCATAGCCCGAGAGGATGTTCAGCACCTGCGCGATCGCGATGCCACCCGAGGACGGCGGCGGTGCAGTGATGATCCGGTGTTCGCCGAACTGCAGCGACAGCGGCGCGCGTTCGACGATCTGGTACTGCTCGAAGTCCTCGATCGCCCAGATGCCGCCAGCGGCGCGCACGCCGTCGACCAGGGTCTGCGCGAGCTTGCCCCGGTAGAAGCCGTCGTGCCCTTCATCGGCGAGTTTCTCCAGCATGGCCGCGTAGTCTGGATTGACCATCCGCGTGCCTTCAGCGGGGATCTGGCCGTTGCGGATGAACAGCGCGGAGGCACCCGGATCAGCCGCGATCACGTCCTTGCGGAAACCCAGCATCAGCGCGTTCTTGCGGCCGAAGGTCCAGCCTTCGCGCGCCATGCGGATGGCCGGCGCCAGCGACTTCGACAGCGGCAGGCGGCCGTACTTCTGCGACAGGTGCACCAGCCCGGCCGGCAGACCGGGAACAGCGGCGGCCAGCGGCCCGTCGACGCTGCGCCTGCGCACGGGTTCGCCGTTTTCATCCAGGAACATGTCGCGGGTCGCCGCCAGCGGCGCGCGCTCGCGGGCGTCGACGAAGACGTAGCGGTCTTCGGCGGCGATGTGCAGCAGGAAGAAGCCGCCGCCGCCGATACCCGAGCTTTCCGGCTCGACCAGGCCAAGCGCAGCGCTGACCGCCACGGCCGCATCGAAGGCGTTGCCGCCCGCTGCCAGCACTTCCATGCCGGCATCGGTGGCCTGCGCGTTGGCGCTGGCAATGGCGGGATGGCGCGGCTTCTCGGCGGCCAGGCTCGGCAGCGCGCACATCAGCAGGCCGGCCAGCGCGGCCGCACGGGGAAGGCTCAGGCGCACTTGGCGACTCCTGTCAGCAGTTCGAACTTGATGAGCAGCTGCTCACGCGATTCGGGGTGTGCGGGATCGAGGTCGATGCACTCGACCGGACAGACCTCGATGCACTGGGGTTCGGCGTAGTGGCCGACGCATTCGGTGCAGTGCTCGGGCGCGATCTCGTAGATCACCTCGCCCTGACTGATCGCGCCGTTCGGACAGGCCGGAGCGCAGACATCGCAGTTGACGCAGAGCTCTTTGATGATCAGGGCCATGCCGTTCCTGCGCTTGAACACCGCCCCGGAGCGTGAACTCCGGGGCGGCAGGTTGGATCACTTGGCTTCGACGAACACGTATTCGGCGCCCGAGGCGGCAACGGCCTGGGCGACGCGCTCGGAGTCCTCGGGCTTGCCGATGAACAGCACGCGGACTTCGTTGAAGGAGCCAGCCGACGCGTCCTTGAAGGCCTCGACGATCAGATCGGCCATCTTGGCCGACTCGGGTGAACCGAAGGCCAGCATGTTGCCCGGCAGCACGCCGCGCTCCACGGTGCCGTAGACGTTGTCGAGCTGACGCTCGTATTCGCCCTGGAAGTCCTCGCGGCTCGCGGCCGGCAGGTAGTACATGAACGGGCTGGTACGCAGCTTCTCGGGCAGGTTCTGCTTGACCACATTGGTCAGGTAGAGCTTCCAGGCGCGCTCGTCGCCGGCGTCGGCCGGCACCACCAGCGCAACAGGCTCGGCAGCGGCGGGCGCTGCGGCCTGGTCCTGCTTGCCGCAGCCGGCAAGGCCGAGGCCCAACAGGGCTGCGAGGGCGATCGGGGCGAAGCGGAGATTGGATTTCATTCGGGGGCTCCTGGCATGGGTGGAGTGAGTCGAAACATCCGCGTGAGCGGCCTTGGATCAGCCGCGGTTCCAGCGCTTCTTCAGCGCGGCATCCACGGCAGGGTGCACGAACCCGGACACGTCGCCGCCAAGGCGCGCGATCTCGCGCACCAGCGACGAGGAGATGAAGCTGTACTGCTCGGCCGGGGTCAGGAAGAGGGTTTCCACTTCCGGAATCAGATGGCGATTCATGCTCGCCATCTGGAACTCGTATTCAAAATCGGACACCGCACGCAGCCCGCGCAGCAGTACACCACCACCGACGCTGCGCACGAAATCGGCCAGCAGGCTGTCGAAACCGCGGACCTCCACATTGGGAATATCGCCCAAGGTCAGTCGTGCCAGCTCGATGCGCTCGTTCATCGTGAAGCCGGGCCCCTTGTGCGGGCTTTCGGCCACGCCCACGACGATCCGCTCGAACAGCGGTGCGGCCCGCGACACCAGATCGATGTGACCGTTGGTGATCGGATCGAAGGTGCCGGGGTAGACGGCAGTGCGCTGACGGGATGCGCTCATTCCAAGGGGCTCGGAGATCAGGCGCCGGAGTGTAGCAGGGGGGCATCCGCCTCGGCCCGTCTGCACGCGTACAGGCGACCGTGGGCATGCCGCGTCGCCAGCTCGCGGTGCAGCCGCCAGCCCGGCGGCACCTCCAGCGCCGGCCCGGGTGGGCATTCGAGGTACACGAAGGCCTCGGGCGCGAGATGCGGCGCCAGCCCCTGGATCACCTCGGCGTGCAGACCCGCTGCGAACGGCGGATCGACGAAGACCAGGGCGTACTGCTGCTCGGGTGGCAGCCGCAGCCAGGCGCAGGCGTCGCCCGACTGCACCTGCACGCGGGCATCGAGCCGCTCGGCGTTGGCGCGCAGGGCGTTTGCCGCGGCGAGGTCGCGTTCTATCAACAGCACCGGCGCCGCGCCGCGTGAGGCGGCCTCGAAGCCGAGCGCACCGCTGCCAGCGAACAGGTCGAGGCAGGCGCGGCCGGCGATGTCGTGCATCAGCCAGTTGAAGAGCGTCTCGCGCATCCGGTCGGAGCTCGGGCGCAGGCCGGGCAGACTCGGAAAGCGCAGGCGGCTGCCGCGCAAGCGGCCGCCGATGATGCGCACTTCGCCGCTGCCGTTGGAGACCGCTGACGCTGACGGTCGTGGGATCTGTCGGGACATGGCGACAAGGCTAAGGCAGTTCGGCCGAAACGGCGCGAATCAGGGCTGCTGGTACGATGTGCCCCCCTTCAAGGCGCCTGTCCTTGCATGTTCAAGTTCTGGAAAAAGAAGCCTGCCGAAGTACCGCCCCAGAGCAGCGCGGAGAGCCCGCGCACCGAGGTCGCTCCCCCGCCAGAAACCTTGGCCGGAGACGTGGGCACGGCTGCCGCCACGCGCACGGCCGTTTTTGACGCGGCTGCAGCGGAAGTCGCCGCGCGCATCGAACCGGCGAACGAAGCGGTCGCAGTCGCGTCGGCCATGCCTGCGCCAGGCTCGCCCGTGCACGAGCCCAGCGCCGATGAACCGAGCAGCGCACCCGACTCCGACCCGCCCGAGGCGGCATCAGTGCCGACCAAGCTGAGCTGGCGCGAGCGTCTTGCCGGCAGTGCGCTGGCGCGTGGCTTCGCTTCGCTGTTCTCGCGCAACCCGAAGCTCGACGAGGACCTGCTCGACGAGATCGAGACCTGCCTGCTGACAGCCGACGTCGGCGTCGCCGCCACCGAAGGCCTGATCGCGGGCTTGCGTACGCGTATGCACCGCCGCGAATTCGCTGACGCACGGGCCTTGATGAACGCCCTTCGCGGCGAGCTGCAGTCGCTGCTGCAACCGGTCGCGCAGCCGCTGTCGATCGCCGGCGCGAAGCCCTTCGTAATTCTGGTTGTCGGCATCAACGGGGTTGGCAAGACCACCACCATCGGCAAACTGGCGCATCGCTACCGCGGCCAGGGCAAGCAACTGCTGCTGGCGGCCGGCGACACCTTCCGCGCAGCGGCGGTCGAACAGCTGAAGACCTGGGGCGAACGCAACCAGGTGCCGGTGATTGCCCAGGGCAGCGGTGCGGATTCTGCGTCGGTGATCTTCGACGCGCTGGCCGCAGCGCGATCGCGGGGCGCCGATCTGTTGATCGCCGATACCGCGGGCCGATTGCACACCCAGAGCGGGCTGATGGACGAACTGGCCAAGATCCGTCGGGTGCTAGGCAAACTGGATCCGGAAGCACCGCATGAAGTTCTCATGGTGATCGACGGCACCACCGGCCAGAACGCGGTCAACCAGGTCCGTCAGTTCCGCGCCAGCGCCGGCGTCACCGGCCTGGTTGTCACCAAACTCGATGGCTCGGCCAAGGGCGGCGTTGTGTTCGCGCTGGCGCGCGAGTTCGGACTGCCGATCCGCTTCGTCGGGCTCGGCGAGAAGGCCGCTGACCTGCGTGAGTTCGAGCCGGCCGCCTTCGTCGATGCCCTGCTTCCGGAGTCGCTGGGCGCGTGAACGCCGTGGCTCCGCGCCGGCAGCGCTGGCCGCTCTATGTCGGGGCCGTGATCGTGGCGCTCATCCTTCTGCTCTCGCTGCTGCGCCACTTCATGCAGCCGGAACGTCTGTCCGCGACGCTGCTGGAGGAGGCAGGCAATGCGACGGGCCTCAGCCTGAAGCTGGCCACGCCCGCCGACATCTCGCTGTGGCCTGACCTGAACATCGTGATGCGTGGACTCGAAGCGCGCAGCGAAGCGGGAGCGAGACCGATTCTGGTGGCCGAACGGGTCGAACTCGCGCTGCCCTGGAGCACGCTCTGGGGCGGCGAGATCGAGGTCAGCGCGCTGCGCCTTCATCGTCCGCAGCTCGACCGCGACGCGCTTGCCGCATGGCTGGAGTCGAGACCGGCTGCGGTCGGCCCGGCCAACCCGCCGCGGCTGCCGAGACTCAAGGCCGAACTGGCGGTGACCGCGGGGCGTGTGGTCGGCCGCGCGCGCGCGCGCTGGGAGCTGGCGGACGTCGAACTACGGCTGTCGCGACTGCTGCCCGGCGAGGACTTTCGCCTCGCCCTTGCTTTCGAGTATCGCGAAGGCGAGCAGCGTCTGCCGCTGCGCCTGGATGCGACCGGCTTCCTGCACGCCGAGGGCATGCCGCTGGAACTGGCGCCGCTGGCGCTGCGCTGGCTCGACAGCGACCTCGAAGAACGGTTGCGCCTGAACGGCCAGCTTGAGCTGGCCTGGCCGCATCGGCTGCAGTTTCTGCTGGAAGGACGCGGCAGCCATTGGCCGGCCAACTGGCCCGCGCCGCCAGCCGCCGCGGACGAACTGGACGCCGAGTACGCACTGATGATCGAGTTTGTCGGCACGCCCGATCTGCGCGGCCCGCTGAAGGGACACTTCCGTCGGGGACAGCTGACGGGCGAGCTGGAGGCCGAAACCGGAGAGCTGCTGGCGTGGCTGATGCAGACAGGCACCCGCTCACTGCCGCCGCTGCGGGCCAGCGCACGGACGCCGCTGGTCGAGCGTGACGGTCTGCGCATCGAGGGTCTGCAGATCGAGATGCGCGAAGACAGCGCGGATGTCGATGCGCGCTGAAGCCTCGCAGGACTTCGCCGAACGCCTGCTTGACTGGCATCGCCGACACGGCCGCCACGATCTGCCCTGGCAGCACCCGCGGACGCCGTATCGCGTGTGGCTGTCGGAAGTGATGCTGCAGCAGACCCAGGTCGGCACGGT
>JBIJCA010000091.1:0-15169 GCA_044344935.1 Aquimonas sp.
GCGCGCGAGAGCAAGCGCGAGATCGCGGTAGCTCTGCGGCTCCTCGGGGCGTTGACGCAGCGCGGTTTTGAACTGCTGCGCGGCCAGCGCATGCGCGCCCCACTGGGAGAGCCGGTGCGCGAGCACCCGCAGCAACGCGGTGTCTTCGGTTGAGATCTCGGCGAGGTTGGAGAGCACGCGCTGGGCCAGCGCCGGGTTCTTGCGCGCCTCGCGAAAATGGTCTGCGGCGTCGAGATAGAAGCTCGGCGAATCGCGATAGTCCTCGCGCTGGCGCAGATACTCGGCATAGGCATCATCGGCGGCGCGCAAGGCTTTCAGGTAGGGCGTATCGGGGTTCCAGGCGCTGAGCTGGATTTCTGCGCGCGAGCGGGTCAGGTCATCCGTCTCCGCACCATCCGATTCGGCATCCGCGGCCGAGTCGCCGACCCGCGTGCCGGTCACCTGGATCCGGTCAAGCGACTGTTCGACAGGCGCGGCCGACGGCGCGGGGGAGGGCGAAGGCGGCGGAGGCGCTGCGAGCGCGATTGCCCCTACGGTTTCGCTGGAAGCCGAACTGCCCGATTGGCCATTCGGCAGGTCCGGCAGCGCCTCTCGCCGCGCACGCAGGTCCAGCAGCTGGGCCAACTGTTCGGCGGCCTCGCGCTCCCAAAGGGCGCGTGACGCGCTGTCTACGCCCTCCGTCGACCAGCGCGTCTGCAGCTCACGGCTGTGCTTCTCCAGGCGCTCGGCTTCGCGCAGACCGCGGCGCGCGCTGCGATCGCCTGCGGCGCGACTCCGCCAGAGTTCGGCTTCGGTCGCGGCCGCTTGCGGCAGCAGGGTTTCCAGCCAGGGATGCGCCTGCCGATGCCAGCGACTGAATTCGGCCCAGTCCGCGAGCAGTCGATCCAGCCGGTTGCGTCGGTCCACGTCGGGGCGCGGTTTCGGCTGCGCCGCCAGCAGTGCCTCGTACTGCGCGCGCAGGGCGGGCTCCTTGGGCGCGATCCGATAGCGCAGGTAGTCCTCGATGCGGTCGAGCACCAGCAGCGATGTCCAGGGCGTGACCACGGCGTGGCGCACGGCGAGCTCGGTGACTGCAGATGTGTCGACCGAGTCCTGCGCGCCCAGGCGCAGGATCTGCTGCTGCGCGCGCAGCCGGTGCACGCTTTCGGCAAGATCGGCCGATGCCGCTGGGCGGGAGCCGACCTCGATCGCCAAACGTTCGCTCGCTTCGGCGTTGCCGATGTCGAGCGTGATGCGGGCCTTGCCTTCGCAACGGGCGCTGAGCAGAAAGCCCGCCGCAACCGCTTCACCGACCGCGGGCAACAGGTCTTCGCAGCGTCCCTCACTCACCTGCGCGGCGAGCAGGCGGCGCTCGGGTGCGAGCAGTGCGGCCAGCGCCTGTGCCTCGTCGAGCTGCAGGAGATCGACCACTTCGCCGCCCTGGTCGCGCGCCATGCGCTGCAGACGCGCGTGCTCGGCGCGTTGCGCCGCCATCAGCACCGACACCCGCGGTTGTCCGCCGTCGGGGCGACGCAGCCGCGGCGGTGCATCGCCGAAAGTGTGCAGACCGTCGCCCATCACCAGCACGCGATCGACCGCAGGCACGGCTGCGAGATCGATGCTGCCGTAGCGGCTGCCGCCGTCCAGCGGCAGCGCCTGCAGCGCGTCCAGCAGCACGGCGCTGTCGCCGTTCGTCAGGTCGAAGCGGCGCGCAGGCTCGGCGGCGTCGCGGAACGGCACCAGCCACAGCGTCTCCACGTTGGCGGCCGTGAGCCAGGCCTGCAGCAGTCGGCGCTCGCGGGCCAGATCGCGCGTGCTGGCGCTGGCCGAGGCATCGAAGAACACGGCCACCCGTTTCGCCTTCACGGTGCTGCCTGTGCGGGTTGCGGCGGCATCGATCTGCGCGATCACGCTGCGCCAGGCCGGCTGCAGGGCGTCTTGCGCCTCGACTTGCGCGCTGGCGTCGTCACCGGCCGGAATCTCGAAGGCCAGCTCGCGCTGCGGCTGCAATCCGCTGCGCACGAAGCCGGCGCTCCAGCCCGGGCCGGCGCGATCGAAGCTCAGCGCCGGATCGGGTGAGGCGGGTGCCGACGCTGCGCCATCCGACTGCGCCACTGCGCGCACTTCGAAGCGATCGACCGGGGCATCGAAACTCAGCGGCAGCAGGTAGCGGTAGCGACCCTGCTGCAGGGGCATCAGCTGCTCGAAGCTCAGCGCGACGCGCTTGTTGCCCTGGGCGGGAATCGGATACAGCCGGGTGCGGAACACATTGCCCTGGGTCAGCTCGGCGAGACCGGGATCGATCTGCTGGCGGATGGTGTCCTCGAATGTGACCCGCGCGGTCTGCTTGGGTACCACCACGCCCTCGCGCATCTGGCCTTCGACCTCGAGCGCGTAGCCGGATACGGTCTGGCCCGCGCCCAGGGGAAACACGAACTCGCCTTCAAGAACCCGCGCGTTCGGGTTGTGGAACACCAGCTCGATCCGGGTGCGCGCCAGCGGGCCCAGGCTGTCGATATGGATCGACACCGACTGCAGCCGCACCGGCTGCAGGTCGGCAGAAGGCGCGATCCAGATGCGCGGCGGCGGCGGGCGCGTGTCCGGTATTGGCGTCAGCGCAAGGGCGGGCAGGGCGAGGAGGCTGGACGCGAGCAGGATCAGGGCGCGGAACGGACGCATGCGGAGCTTCTCGGGCAAACGCCGCAGCCTCGGCGCGGCCCCAGTGTAAGCGCGGCCTTGCCGGTTCCGTGGAAGTGCCCACGGCGGCGTTCCCTCGCCTCGATCTTGGCGCCGGGATGCGTGCAGCCTCAAAGGGTTGCGGCGCACCCATCCGTCCGCCGTCGAGGAGTGCGCAGAGCTCGGCTTCGAGGCACCGCGGGTGATGCGCGCCGCGCGGGCTTGCATCGGCGAGCTTTCGCTCCACCTCTGTAGTGCAGGCTTGGATGGCTGCACGTCTTCTGCAGCGCTCGGCTGCGCGTGCAGCCCCGTCCCACGGACTCGAGGTATGGCCGATGTCGCGTTCTTCCCCTCGCACTCCCGCGAGTGCATGGCGTCTGGCTGACCTGCGCGCGGCGCTTGCGCTGGCCCAGCGCGCCAGCGCGGGCGTCATCGACATCACCGAAGGCGTGCACCAGTCGGTGCGTGGCACTCTCGGGCTGCCGGCGGGGGCCGGCGAGGACCGCTGCGGCGGCCTGTCTGGCCGCGTCTACGGTGTGCTGAGGGGCGCCCATACGCTGGTTGGCAACGGTGCCCAGTCGGCGCTGCGCGGGCTGGAAGGGCTGATGCGCGACGCCGATGCCAGGCACGAGCCGCCGGATGACCCCACGCGCCTGGCCTGGCTCGCGGTCTTGAACGGGGTCTGCGGCGATCATCTGTACGCCACCGGCAATGCCCTGGCGATCCCGCCTGGGCTGTACCCGGCCACCACCGCGGACAACGCCGACGCTGCACCCCGCGAGCACCTGCTCGTGCTGGTGCACGGTCTGTGCATGAACGATCTGCAGTGGCGCAGCCGCGGTGACGTCGGGCACGGCGAAGCGCTGGCCGAAGCGCTCGGGGCCTCCGCGCTGTACTTCCGCTACAACACCGGGCTCTCGATCGAATACAACGGCCGACAGCTCGCGCAGGCGCTGGAGGGGGCGGTGTCGAACCTGTCGCGTCCACCAGCGCGGATCAGCCTGATCGGTCACAGCATGGGCGGCCTGGTGGCACGCAGTGCGGAGCAGTACGCGCGCGTGGAAAGGCAGGCCTGGCGCGAGCGCCTGCGTGAACTCGTACTGCTGGGCACCCCGAACGAAGGTGCGCCGCTGGAGCGTCTGGGCCACGCGTTTCAGGGCGTGCTCGGCCGCACGCCGTATGCACGCCACTTCACCCGCCTCGGCGCACTCCGCAGCCGCGGCATTCTTGACCTGCGCGAGGGCCGCTTCAGCGAGTCGGACGACAGCCGTCTGCCCGCAGACCTGCGCTGCCTGGTGGTTGCGGCCCAACTGGCGCGCTCGGCGCAGCGGCCAGGCGCGCGCCTGCTTGGCGACGGTCTGGTGCCGGTGGACAGCGCGCTGGGCCGGAAAGCGCTCGGGCGCGCGGCCGACGTCGAGCATGTGGTGCCGGCGACCGGGCACCTGCAGCTACTGCGTTCGCAGCCCGTGCGCGCCGAGCTGCTGCGCTGGCTGCGCGAGGGCTGAACCACTCGCATCTCTGTGGCTCAGTCCGGCCGGGTCAACGGATCCACCCCACGCGACGAGCGCCCCAGCACCAGCCGCAGCAGACTCGGCAGAAAGGTCAGCGTCACCACGGTCGAGCACATCAGACCCGCCAGCACGACGACGCCGACGCCACGGTACAGCTCGGTGCCGGCGCCCGGCAGCAGCACCAGCGGCGCCAGCCCGAACAGCGTGGTCAGCGTCGACATCAGGATCGGGCGCATGCGCGTGCGGACGGCTTCGAGCACCGCGTCCGTCACCGTCATGCCAGCGGCAAGGTTGCTGCGCGCGCGGTCGACCACCAGGATCGGATTGTTCACCACCGAACCCAGCAGGATCAGGAAACCGAGCATGGTCAGCAGATCGAGCGGCTGACTGAAGCCGCTGAGGCCGAGCCAGCCCGACAGGCTGCCGGCGGCGTTCAGGGCCAGCAGACCGAGGATGCCGCCAGCGATGCCGGTCGGCACCGTCACCAGGATCAGCAGCGGATGGCCCCAGTGAGTGAAGATCGCGACGAGCAGCAGGTACGACAGCACCAGCGCGATCGTGAAGTTGGCGGCCAGCGCGGCGCGCGTCGATTCCAGCTGGTCGGCCGCGCCGGCCAGCCGGATGCTGACCCCTGCGGCGATTTCGCCCGCGGCGCGTGCCTGCGGCAGCAGCTCTTCGCGCACGCGCTCGACCGCGCGCTCCAGCGCCACAGTGCGCGGCGGAATCACGAACAGGGTGACCGTGCGACGACCATCGACGCGGCGAAGCGAGTCGCTGTCGACGGTGTCGACCTGATCCGCCAGCGCCGACAGCGGCAGGATCGCGCCGGACGGCGTCAGCACCGGCTGCTGGGCGAGCGCCTCCAGGGTCTGTGCATTGCCGGCACCGCTGAACAGGAACACGTCGACCGGGTCGTCCGCGATCAGCATCTGATCGACGAAAGCGCCGTCGGAGAGTGCCGCGACCGCATAGCCGAACTCCTGGGCGCTGAAGCCGACTTCGGCCAGTCGAGGCCAGCGCGGACGCAGCTCCAGCAGCGGCTGGTCGAGCGATAGCGCTGCCGGCTCACTGCTCAGCTGCGGGTCTTCGAACACCAGGGCCGCCCGGTCCAGCAGGGCGCGGCCGGTGTCATACAGGCCCACCATGTCGGGGCCCGACAGCTCGATCGCGACCGCCCGCGTGCCGCCGTCGTTGCTGGAGATGATCGAGCCGCGCGCGGAGAAGGCGCGCATGCCGGGATAGCTGCGCAGCAGCGCGCTGAGATCGTCCATCATCGCCTGCAGGTCGCGCCCTTCGACGGGCTCGCTGAGCACGCTGATGCCACCGGCACTGACGCCGAGGGAGTAGTACTTCAGCGGTGGCAGCACGATCTCGCCGCGCTCGTACAGGCTGCGCTCGGCCTGCACGGTGGGGTCGAGTTTCGCGCGCAGCTCTTCGCCGATTCGCGCCATCTCGCCGAGGCTGTAGCCAGGCGGCGGGATCATGCGGCTGAAGGCCTTGGGCTCTTCGCCCTCGGGCAGGTACTCGGCCGGTGGGGTCAGGCCGAAGATCACCCCGAAGCTGGCCGCCACGGTCAGCAGGACACACGTGGCCGCCCGGCGCGGCGTGGCCAGCAGCCAGGCGCTCGGGGCAGACAGCAGGGGCGCGCTGCCCGGCAGATCCGTGCGCCCGTTGTCACTGGCCCCAAGGCGCGCGGTGGCGGCCGGCACGATACCGACGGCGACCAGCATGGACGCCACGATTGCAGAGGCGATGGCGATGCCGATATCGGAGAACAGCTGCCCGGCTTCCTCCTGCACGAAGAGTACGGGCGCGAACACGATCGCCGTGGTCAGGGTCGAAGCGAGCACCGCTGGCCAGACCTCACGCGTGCCTTCGATGGCGGCGCGGACGCGGTCGAGGCCGCGTCGGCGCGCGCTGGCGATCGACTCCAGCACGACGATGGTGTTGTCCACGGTCATGCCGATCGCGAAGGCGACGCCGGCCAGCGAAATCACGTTGATCGTGCGCCCGGCGGCAAGCAGGCCCAGAAAGGCGGCGAGGGTGCAGATCGGCAGGCCGATCATCGCCACTGCGGTCATCCGCCAGCTGCGCAGGAAATACAGCATCACCGCCAGCGCCAGCAGCGCGCCCAGCAGGAGGTTGGACCACACGTTGCGGATCGAATCCTGCACGTAGCGCACGTCGTCGCTGAACAGCTGCAGCTGCAGGCCGTTCGCCGCCAGCAGCTCGCGGTTGATGCGTTCGACCTCGGGCATCATCGCGTCCTTGATCGCGATGACGTTCGAGCCCGCTTCGCGCTGCACGGACAGAGTGAAGCGGGGCAGACCGTCGCTGTAGGACAGGTTGCGCAGCTCGAAATGGGTGAGCTCGACCTCGGCGACATCGCGCAGCCGCACGATGGCATCGCCTTCCCGGCTGAGGATCACGTCGAGCAGCGCCTCGGCGTCGCCGATCCGGCCGACCGTGCGGATCAGATAGCGGCGCGTGCCGCTGTCGATGTCGCCACCGGAGCTGTCGCGATTGCGCCCGCGCACGGCGTCGCGCACATCGGCCAGGCTGAGGCCGCGCTGTGCCAGTCGGGCCGGATCCACCCGGATCTGCATCTGCCGCTCGGCACCGCCGCCGACGTTGACCTGCGACACCCCCGGCACGCGCTCCATGCGCGGCCTGACTTCGTCCTCGACGAAGTCGCGCAGCATGTCCATGTCGAGGCCGAGCGGATTGCCTGGAAGCGGCGACAGCGCGAAGAACATGAAGGCGTTGCTGCTGAAGCTGCTGCTCAGCAGCTGCGGCGGGTCGACGTTCTCGGGGTAGGACGAAACCTGCGACAGCGCGTTGCTGGTGCGGATCAGGGCTTCGTTGATGTCGACGCCGAACGGAAACTCCAGTTCGATGCTGGCCTCGCCGGTGCGCGCGAACGAGATCATCCGGCGCAGATTCGGAACGGTGCGCAGGAAGCGCTCCTGCTCGATCAGGATTTCCTTCTCGACGTCCTGCGGCGTGGCGCCGGGCCAGCGCGTGACTACGCTGATGGTGCGGACCTCAAGATCCGGAATCATCTGCACCGGAATCCGCAGCGCGGCGAACACGCCGAGCACACACAGGATCAGCACGCCGACCGTGACGAGGGTGCCGCGCTTCACCATGGACTCGATCATCCGGCCGGGGTCCCCTGGCTGCCATCGCTTGCGTCGCGGATAGGCTGACCGTCGCTCAGGCGCTCGCTGCCGGCGACGACGATGCGGTCGCCTTCATCCAGACCTTCCAGCACTTCGACCTGAGCACCGGCCTCGCGGCCGATGCGTACGCTGCGACGCTGCGCGCGCATTCCGTCGGCGTCGGCCTGCACCACGTAGACGCTGAAGCCGCCGTCGGGGTGGCGCTGCAGGGCGGCGCGGGCGATGCGCAGGCCGACGGCGCCACCGAGAGTGAAGTGCGCGCGCGCGGATGTGCCCGGCAGCAAGCCTTCGCTGTCGTCGATCGCTTCGATCCGCAGCAGGAAGCTGCGCGCGCCAGCGCCACTGGTCACCGGCACACGCGCGACGATCCGCCCGGCACGGCGCTGCGCGGGGCCGACATCGGCTTCGATCTGCACGGCCACGCCTTCGTGCAGGTCGAGGAAGCGCTCCTGCGGCGCCTGCACGTCGAGCAGCACGGGGGCGAGCGAGACCAGCTGCAGTACCGACTGGTTGGCGCTGACCCACTCGCCGATGTCGACCAGACGCGTTGCCACCACGCCGTCAAACGGCGCCCTCAGGCGATGACGGGCAAGCAGCTCGCGCCGGGTCTCGGCGGCGGCGCGCGCAGCATCACGCGCGCTGCCGGCCTGGGCCAGCTGGGCGCGGCGCGCGGCCAGCTCGGTTTCCGGCAGGCTGCGCTGGGCGACCAGCGGCTCGGCCTCGCGTACGCGGCGCTGCGCCTCTCCCACGGTGGCCTCGGCCGCGGCCAGCTCGGCGTCGGCGGCAGTGAGCGCGAGCCGTGCGAGACGATCATCGAGCTCCAGCAGCAGGTCGCCGCGCTTGACCCGCGCGCCGGCATCCACGGCCAGCGCTGCCACCAGGCCTTCGATCCGCGGCGACAGGCCGGCGTCGCGCTGTGCCGTCAGCGTGCCGCTGAGTACCAATTCCTCATCGAGCGGCCCGCGCTCGACCGCGGCGAGCTCGACCGGGACTGCGACGGTGTCCTGGGCGCCAGCGATGGCCGCGCCTGCAAGCAGGAGGGGCGCCATCAGCGCATGGATCCAAGCGGGCGTTGGGTTCCGGTGGTCGGGTCGCGGTACCGGTTGCGACGCGAAGGAACAGGTCATGCAAGACGTCTCCAGAGTGCGGCGACCGCAAGCCTGCCGCAGATCAAGTTCAGACGAAGCGAATGCCCCCGGCGCAGGACACGCGAGCAGCTGCCGCGGACGCCCTGCGAGCGTCCGCCTGCTGCGCTGGACTGCCCAGTCCGAGGGCGAGCGCTGGCATTCGCAATGGCGCTGTACAGTGTGGCATCCAGCGGAGGCGGGGCTGATGCAACGGATCCTGATCGCGAACTCCAAAGGCGGCTGCGGCAAGACCACGGTCGCCACCAATCTCGCGGTTGCCTTCGCCTGCGCTGGTCGTCGGGTCTGTCTTCTGGACGCCGATCCGCAGGGATCCAGTCTGGCCTGGGCCCAGGTGCGCGCGGGAGCGGGGGCGATCGTCCCCTGTCTGCGCAGCTTCGAGGGCGGCCACTCACTGAGCAGCGGGTGGTCGCTGCGGGTGCCAGCGACGACCGAGGTGTTGATCGTCGACAGTCCGGCGGGTTTGCGGCCCAATCAGCTGGCCGAGTTCGTGCGCCGGGTCGACACCGTGCTGGTGCCGATGCAGCCGTCGGCGATCGATCTGCGTGCCAGCCAGGGCTTCATGTTCGATCTCGGGCAGATTCCTGCGGTGCGTCTCGGTGCAGCGCGCGTGGCCTTGCTCGCCAACCGGGTCAATGCACGCACCCTCGCCGCGCGTGAGCTGCCCGAAACGCTCGCCAGCGCCTCGTTTCCGCTGCTCACCAGCCTGCGTGACAGCCAGTCCTACGTGCTCGCGGGTGCGCTGGGACGCGGCCTGTTCGACTACACGGGTGCGGCCCTGGCTCCACTGCGAGAGGACTGGCGCGCCCTGCTGGCCTGGCTCGATGCCGATCTCGCGGCATGGATGGCCACAGTCTGTATGCCGGCCTCAACCGACGCGCTTCAGCACGACGGGGCCGGCTGACACTCCGTTGCGCCCCCTGTTGGCCGCACTTCGCCGATTGCCTCGCGCTTCAACCCGGAGTCTCGCCGGTAGAACCCAGGCTGGCCCTCTCGGCTGGCAATTGAGCGAAGTCGCGTCTGAGCTTCCACAGCTCCGGCCCCGCGTCATGGCGGAAGCGTTCGATGCGCTCGAAGCCCAGCGCTTCCAGCAGCCTCAGCGAGGCGGCATTGTCCGGCTGACAGATCGCCAGAAGCTCGCGCAGCTGTAGCGCTCCGCGCGCGAAGTCAAGGCAGGCGCCGGCGGCCTCGCGGGCGTAGCCGGAACCCCAGAAGGCGGGCAGGAAAGCGAAGCCCAGGTCCGGCCCGGGCAGGCTGTCGCGTCTGACCAGTCCGCACAGGCCGATCGGCGTGGGGTCGTCCAGGCGCGAGATCCGCCATAGCCCATAGCCGAGTGTGCGGTAGAGCGTGCGCGGGCCCTCGTCGATGTAGCGCTGGGCGTCGTCAAGCGTCCGAATGCCGCGGTCACCGATGTAGCGCAGCCAGCCGTCGCTGTTGGTCAGTTCCAGGATGAAGCCGGCGTCATTCGCGCTCAGCTCGTCGAAGCGCAGGCGCGGGCTGCTGGGGCAGGGCATGGGCGTGTGCCTGATGGGAAACCCCCGCAGATCAGCAGGTAGCGCCCCTTCGCGCAAGCCCCGCATTCACCAAACGCGTCTGAACAGGGGACAATGCCGCCTGCCGCCGCCCGCAAGCCGACCCGAACGCGTGAGTTCCCACCCCCATGATGCCGACGCGCCCAGCGCGCTGGACC
Source organism: Aquimonas sp. (assembly GCA_044344935.1). Taxonomy (GTDB): domain Bacteria; phylum Pseudomonadota; class Gammaproteobacteria; order Xanthomonadales; family Xanthomonadaceae; genus Aquimonas. The sequence goes on from JBIJCA010000091.1 coordinate 10,184, forward strand.
TGCACTGGATGCGCCAGGCGCTGGCGCTGGCCGAGCAGGCGCGTGACAGTCTGGGCGAGGTGCCGGTGGGGGCACTGCTGGTCGACACCGACGGCCGCTGCATTGGCCGGGGCCTGAACCGCACGATCACCGATCACGATCCGAGCGCACACGCCGAGATCGTCGCCCTGCGTGCGGCGGGTCACTCGCTGGCGAACTACCGCCTCACGGGCAGCACGCTCTACGTCACCCTCGAGCCCTGCGCGATGTGCGCGATGGCCTTGGTGCATGCGCGCGTGGCCCGCGTGGTGTATGGCGCCGACGACCCCAAGACCGGTGCGGTGGTCAGCGTGTTCGAACTATTGACCTCTTCGCGGCACAACCACCGCGTCGAAGTCTGTCGCGGCGTGCTCGCCGATGAATCCAGCGCCCTGCTGCGCGACTTCTTCCGCGCTCGCCGAGCGCAGGCCAAGCTTTCCGAAACGAAGGATGCCCCCCAGTGAACTCCACCGCACTGCCGCCTGCACTTCAGGCCGATTCCCGTCTGATCTGGATCGATCTTGAAATGACCGGGCTCGACACCGATCGCGACAGCATCATCGAGATTGCCACGCTCGTTACCGACAGCGAACTGAACGTGCTGGCGGAAGGCCCCGAGATCGCGATCCGCCATCCGCTCGAACGGCTGCAGGCCATGGACGACTGGAACCGCGACACCCACACGCGTTCGGGCCTGTGGCAGCGCGTGGTCGAGTCGACGTGCTCGATGGCCGAGGCCGAGGCGCGCACGGTCGAGTTCCTGAAGCTGTGGGTGCCGACGGGCAAGTCGCCGATGTGCGGCAACAGCATCTGCCAGGACCGTCGCTTCCTCGCTCGGCAGATGCCGGCACTGGAGCGCTGGTTCCACTACCGCAATCTCGACGTGTCGACGGTCAAGGAGTTGGCCAAGCGCTGGGCCCCACAGGTCGCACAGGGCCTCAGGAAACAGGGGGCACACACCGCGCTGTCGGACATCCGCGATTCGGTCGCTGAGCTGGCCTACTACCGCGGCTTCATGGGTGTGCTTGGGGGCGGTGCGACGGCGGACGGCGAGGCTTCGGGCTGAGGGAGCGAACAGTTGCGCCGTGGCGTTCCGGTCGGCCTGAGTCGGCGGTGGGACAGATGCGCGAGTGCGCGGGGACTTTCCGCCCGCCACACCGCTGTTCGCCTCGATTGATCGCGCACCCCCCAAGGGCGCGGAACACGGTGCAGCCCACCCTGCGCGGATCGAGCCCGCCTGCAGCTTGCCCAGAGCCCCGTGCTGCGGACGGTTCAGATCCTTGGCCGGCGCTTGGGCGCGCGCCGGGAGCGAAACTCAGCCGATCAGCCCGTCGAACTCGGCCGACAGCTCCCGCGGTCCGGGCATTTCTTCCAGCACAGCCTCATCGAGCTCCAGCGCCTCCAGCACCTGTGAGGGCAGGGTGCCGGCGATCTCGTCGGGTTCCAGCGCGTTCTCATCGCAGCGTGCCCGCCAGGCGGCGACGTGGATCACGCCCGCCAGGCGGTCGAATTCGGGCAGCTCCAGTGGCTCATCCCAGGAGCTCAGCGCCGTGGAGTACGCGGCCGGGAAGCGCCACAGCTCGGACAGACGCGCACCCACCTGCGGAAAGCTGTAGCCGAACGAGTGCCGCTCGACATCGCTGCGGCGCGGGTCGAAGCCGCCGGCGACGCGGGAAACCGCCAGCATCTTTTCGGGCATCGCGGCGTGCATCACCAGCTGACCGATCGCATGCATCAGTCCAACAGTGAAGGCCTGGTTCGGATCGACCTCGCTCTGCTTCGCCAGCCAGCGCGCAATGACCGCTGCCTTCAGGCTGTAGCGCCAGAACCGGGCGAGCTCAAGCCCGGGGATCGGCCGGAAGCTGCTGGTCAGACCCGCGCTGATCACCAGAGTCCGCACGGTCGAGAAGCCCAGCATGCGCAGCGCGTCGTCGATCGAGCCGATCGGTCTTGACGGGTGGTAGTAGGCCGAATTCGCGAGGCGCAGCAGGCGCGCTGAGAGCACGGGGTCCGCTGCGATCTTGGGCGCCAGCTCGCCGATCAGGACGTTGTCGTCGTCCAGGCTGCTGATCAACTCCTGGACCACCTTGGGCACCGTTGGCAGGGCGCTGGCGTGGTCGAAGAGGGCGTCGAACTGCATGCGGGGCTCCGGCGAAGGGCAGGACACAGGGGCCGAAGTCTAATCGGTGCGGACCCGATATGCCTCCGCCAACGTGATTTCCCCGCTGCGCGCGAGTTCCAGCGCGGATTGTGTGATCGAGCGCATGCCGCCGGCGAGCGCCGCTTCATGGATACGATCGGCCTCCGCGCCGGGCACGATCAGCCGGCGGATCTCGGGCGTCACCTCCAGCAGCTCGTAGACCGCGCGGCGACCGCGCACCCCCTGGCCGTTGCAGTTCGGGCAGCCGCGGCCGCGGCTGAACATCTCGTGTTCGGCAACGCCCAGCGCTTCGCGCATGTGGGGCTCGCCGGCATCGCTGTCGCGGCAGTCGGGGCAGTTGCGACGCACCAGTCGCTGCGCAAGCACCGCCAGCAGCGAGCTGCGCAGCAGGTAGGACTCGACGCCGAGATCCAGCAGGCGGGTGATGGTGGTGGCCGCCGTATTGGTATGCAGGGTGCTGAGCAGCAGATGCCCGGTCAGCGCGGCATCGACGGCGATGCCCGCGGTTTCGCGATCGCGGATCTCGCCGACCATGATCACGTCGGGGTCGTGGCGCAGCATGTTGCGCAGCGCACTGGCGAAGGTGAAGTCGGCGGCGCGGTTGACCTGCATCTGCTGCAGGCCGGCGATGTGGAACTCGACGGGGTCTTCGATGGTGAGGATGTTCAGCGCGCGCCGACGCAGCTCCAGCAGCAGCGCGTACAGGGTGGTCGACTTGCCGCAGCCGGTCGGGCCGGTGGCGAGGAACATGCCGTGGCTGCGCTCCATCACCCGCTGGATGACCGCGCGATCCTGCGCGCTGAAGCCGATGCCGTCGATGTCCTTCAGGCTCTCGGCGGTGTTGAGCAGGCGGATCACCGCGCCCTCGCCCCACACCGTCGGCATGATCGAGATGCGCATGTCGGGCTTGCGGCCGTCGTCGAGGGTGAGACTGCAGCGGCCGTCCTGCGGGCGCCGGTGCTCGGCCAGGTTCATCAGGCCGATGACCTTGATGCGGCTGATCAGCGCCGGCGCCAGCGCGGGCAGAAAACGGCGCACGGGCTGCAGCGTGCCGTCGATGCGGAACAGCAGGTCGAGCCCTTCCTCGGCAGGCCGCAGATGGACGTCCGAAGCGCGGCGTGCCAGTGCGTCGACCAGCAGGTCGTGGATGATCCGCACCACGCTGCGCTCGCGCGCCAGCCGCTCGTTGTCGCGGTCGCTGGCCTCGCCGGCGCGCAGGCCCGGATCAAGCCCAAGTTCGCGGACGACGTGGATGTCCTCGATACGGTCGTAACTCATCGCCAGCAGGGCGCTGATCACATCGCTGCCCGCCAGCAGCGGCACCACCCGTTGGCGCGACAGGAAATCAAGTTGTTCCAGGGCTGCAGCGTCGAGCGGGTTCTCCATCGCCACCGCGATCCGGCCGTTCCGCTGCAGCAGCGGCACCGCACGCAGCTGGCGCGCGCGGGTCGGTGGCACCAGCGCCAGCGTCGACTCTTCGCCGTCCAGCATTGGCGCCAGCAGCACCGGCAGGCCCAGGCGCTCGGCCTCCAGCAGGCGCGCTTCGGTAAGCCGGCTGAGGGTTCGCAGATGCTCGATGGGATGCCGCAGAGCGGTGAGCGACCAGTCCGTGCTGCCCTGGGCGGTGGCCGCCAGATAGTTCTCGATGTCGGACACGCCGCCCAGCGCGATCACGCCGGTGGCGCCCCCGCGGGGGGAATCTGCAAAACCCATCACCGGCTTCCCCTGACTTCGACGTTCTTTCGTCGACTCCGAGTCTGCCGCTTGGCGCGGCCCAGCACTTGATCGCGATCAGACGCTGAGATCGAGCTGCTGCACAGCCCCGGCCTGCAGCGCCGTGCTGAGGTAGAGCCCGGTGCTGCGGACCTGGCCGAGGTCGCTATTGTTCGCACCGCGCAGATCGAAGGCACTGCTGATCGGGCGCAGGCTGATCGCCGCCACACCGGCTTCTTCCAGCGTCAGCAGCTGGCCGCCCTGGCGACGCTGCTCTTCCTCGCGCGAGCGGGTGCCGGTTTCGGGCGCCGTCGGGTCGGGCATCCACACCCGCAGCCGGCCGAAGATCGTGTCGCCCGAGTCGATCCAGCCGTTGCCATCGGAGTCGAAGGCCAGCAGTTCGCCGAAGCCATCCCCGGTCTTCGCGCCGAACAGCTCGCGGCCGTCGTTGATACGGCCGTCGGCGTTGCGATCGAAGGCGAGGAAGCCACTGCCCGAACGCAGCATCGGCAGAGCCTCGGTCTGGCCGTCGGCGTCGAGGTCGAACTCGAAGCGCTGGTCGCTGAGCTGGGCCGCACGGCCATCGAAGTTGATGACCAGCGGGTCCTTGCGCTGGGCCGCGGCGCCGGCCTGCAGGCGCAGCTCGACGGTTTCGCTGTAGGCGCGCTCCATCGAGAGGTTCAGCGCGAAGCGGATGCGCGCGCCGTCGGCGGTCAGCACCTCGCCCTGGGCGCTGACCGTCGTGCGCTCGTATTCGCTGCGGGTGGCGCGGAACTGGTAGTCCACGCTGAAGCCCGGGTCGGCTTCGGCCGGGGTCGCTGCGGCGATAGAGGCTGCAGCCGGCGCGGGGGCCGAGCCGGGCGCTGCTGTGCTCTCGCCGGCGGCAGCGCTGAGCTGGCCGGGGTCGAACAGTTTCACCGGCCGGCCGGTCAGGGTTTCGATCAGGCGGATCAGCAGACTCAGGTTGGGATCGTTGCGCGCACCGGCTTCATCCGTTGCAGCGACTTCCCCGGGCGCCAGCAGCGGCGACTCGCCAGCGCCCACTTGCAGCGCCAGCTCACGGCCGCGCGCCGACAGCTCGACCTCGGGCCGCG
>JBIJCA010000342.1:0-4255 GCA_044344935.1 Aquimonas sp.
TCCGACCGGCCCGCGTGGCTGCAGACGCCCCGTTGCAACAGCCACCTCCACGCCCATTCCGAACTGGCCACCATCGGTGAAGCGGGTGCTGGCGTTGTGATACACGGCGGCCGCGTCCACTTCGTTCAGAAAGCGCGCCACTGCGTCCGCGTCTTCGCTGAGGATGGCCTCGGAGTGCCCGCTGCCGTGGGCGGCGATGTGGGCGATCGCGGCATCGACACCGTCCACCAGGCGCAGCCCCAGATGCAGGCCCAGCCATTCGCGGTCGAAGTCGCCTTCGACCAAAGGCTCGACGGTCGCGCCGCCCGCCGCCAACAGGCTGGCGGCCTCGCCTTCAGCGTGGAAGACCAGGCCAAACGTCGAAAGCCGCTGGGCCAACGCTGGCAGCAGCTGCCCGGCCGCCGACCGCTGCACGAGCAGGGTGTCCAGCGCGTTGCAGACTGCCGGACGCTGGACCTTCGCATTCTCGATCACGGCCAGGGCGCGCTCCGCATCCGCGCTGGCGTCAACATAGATGTGCACCACGCCAACCCCACCGGCGATCAGCGGAATGCGGCTCTCGCGCCGACACAGATCGATCAGACCCTGGCCGCCGCGCGGCACCATCACGTCGATGCAGTCGGCGAGCTGCAGCAGCTCGGACACCGCTTCACGTTCGGGCGCGTCGATGAAGCTCACCGCCGCCTCCGGCAAGCCGGCGGCACGCAGGGCCGCGTGCAGCAGAGCGACCAGGGCGAGATTGGTCTGCCGCGCCTCGCGGCCGCCGCGCAGCACGACCGCATTGCCGGATTTCAGCGCGGCCGCGGCGATGTCGATGGTCACGTTCGGGCGCGCCTCGTAGATCACGCCAACCACGCCGATGGGCACTCGCCGGCGGGCGATGCGCAGGCCATTGGGCAACTCACGCGGATCGAATTCGCCGGCCAGTGGATCGGGCAGCGCGGCGACCTTGCGCAGATCGGCAGCCAGGCCGTCGAGACGCGGCGCATGCAGACGCAGACGGTCGATGAGAGCGGCGCCCAGCCCCGCCGCTTCTCCCGCCTCAAGATCCCGGGCGTTGGCCGCGATCAGCGGCGCCCGCTCGGCTTCGAGACGGCGGGCAATGTCCAGCAGCAGGGCATCGCGAGCGTCGCCATCGAGGCGCGCCAGCGCAGGCTGGGCGGCACGCGCAGCGCCGGCCTGTTGGGCCAGACGCTGCGCGCGGGACTGTGCTGCGCTCATGCGTGACTCTCCAGCGTGCGGGGGCTCAATACCAGATCGCTGCGGTGGATGACCTCGTCGCCATAGCGATAGCCCAGCAGGGCCTCGATGTCCTCCGAGCGGCGACGGCAGAGGCGGGCGAGATCCTGCGCGCTGTAGGCGGCGATGCCGCGCGCCACCTCGATGCCATCCACATCCAACACCTGAATCGCGTCTCCGCGATCGAAGCTGCCGCCTACGGCGAGCACGCCGACCGGCAGCAGGCTGCCGCCGCGCGCCAGCGCCGCCGCGGCGCCCTGGTCGATGCTGAGCTGCCCGCACACGGTGCCGCCGGTGATGTAGCGCTTGCGAGCCGCCAGTCGCTCGCCCTGCGGTGCGAAGCGCGTGCCGATCGCTGCGCCCGCCAGCAGACGCGTCAGCACATCGGGCTCGCTGCCGGCGGCGATGTGTGCGGTGGCGCCGCCGCGACGCGCGAGTTCCGCCGCCCCCAGCTTGGTTGCCATGCCGCCGGTGCCCAGCTTGCCGCTGCCCCCGGCCGCAGCCCGCAGCTGCTCGGGGAGCGCACCCGGACCGACCTCGCGGATCAGCTGGGCGGCCGGGTTGCTGCGAGGGTCGCTGTCGTACAGGCCGGCCTGATCGGTGAGCAGGATCAGGCGATCGGCATCGACCAGGCTGCAGACCAGGGCCGACAGCATGTCGTTGTCGCCCAGTCGCAGCTCTTCCGTGGCCACCGTGTCGTTCTCGTTGACGATCGGCAGCACGCCGTGCGCGAGCATCGTCAGCAGGGCTTCGCGAGCGTTGAGGTATCGCCTGCGGTTCTCGACATCGCTGCGGGTGAGCAGCACCTGCGCGACCTCGATCGCGTGCTCGCCGAACAACCGCTGGTAGATTGCATGCAGCCGAGGCTGTCCGATCGCGGCATGCATCTGCTTGACCGGCACGTCGCGCGCGGGCGCGGCATTCAAGGCGCTGCGTCCGGTCGCCACCGCGCCGGAGCTGACCAGCACCAGGTCATGCCCGGCCGCGCGCAGCGCAGCGAGCTGACGGCTCAAGTCCGTCAGCCGCGACAGATCCGGGCCGGGACCGCCGGCGGTGACCGTGGAAGTGCCAAATTTGACGACGATGCGCTGGCGCGACATGGCGTGCTGCGGTGCGGGAGACGCCGCGGATGCTACCGGATGCGAACCTCACCCGCGGCGGCGGACCCGACCATATGCTGTCAAGGCTTGTTCGGCCTGGCGCCCGGCCGTAGGCTGGCCGACCTGTCGGATTCACCAGCCATGCCCGCGCGCTTCGTTCATCTGCACCTGCACAGCGAGTTCTCGCTGGTCGACTCCACCATCCGTCTGCCGCAGCTGATCAAGCGCTGCGCGGCGCTGGAGCTGCCTGCGGTCGCGGTCACCGACCTGTCCAATCTGTTCGGCCTGATCAAGTTCTACAAGGAGGCGCAGAAGGCCGGCATCAAGCCGATCGCCGGCAGCGACGTGATCGTGCAGGCCGACGACGGCACCCTCTCGCGCCTGTCCCTGCTGTGTCGCAACCGCGAGGGATACCTGAACCTTTCGCGCCTGCTCTCACGCGCCTTCCTCGACGGCCACCAGGGCGACCACGTCTGCGTACGGCCGCAGTGGCTGCAGGAACACGCCGGCGGTCTGTTCGCGCTGGCCGGCCCCGGCAGCGACATCGGCCAGTGGCTGCGCGAGGGCAAGCCGGAGTTGGCCGAAGCGCGTCTTGGCGAGCTGCAGCAGAGTTTCGGCGATCGTCTTTACCTGGAGCTGGTGCGCACCCGTCGTGAGGGCGAGGAAGACTTCATCGCCGGCGCCTGCGATCTGGCGATCCGCCGCGGCCTTGGCGTGGTCGCCAGCAATGACGTGCGCTTTCTCGAAGCGGAAGACTTTGAAGCCCACGAGGCCCGCGTCTGCATCGCCACCGGCCGCGTGCTCGGCGATCCGCGGCGTCCGCGCGAGTATTCGGACCAGCAGTACCTGAAGTCATCGGACGAGATGAGCACGCTGTTCGCCGACCTGCCGGCCGCGCTCGACAACACCCTGGAGCTCTCACGCCGCTGCAACCTCGAACTGCGCCTGGGCACCTACTTCCTGCCGGCGTTTCCGGTGCCGTCCGAGCACACCCTCGACAGCTGGATCCACAGCACCGCGCACGAGGGCCTGAACAAGCGCCTTGAGAAAGCACCGATCGCGCCGGGGCATACGCGCGAAGGTTACTTCGAGCGGCTCGACATCGAGCTCGGGGTGATCTGCAAGATGGGTTTCCCCGGCTACTTCCTGATCGTCGCCGACTTCATCAACTGGGCCAAGCAGAACGACATCCCGGTCGGCCCCGGCCGTGGTTCCGGCGCGGGCTCGCTGGTGGCCTGGGCGCTGGGCATCACCGATCTCGACCCGATCCCCTACGACCTGCTGTTCGAGCGCTTCCTGAACCCCGAGCGCGTGTCGATGCCGGACTTCGACATCGACTTCTGCATGGACCGCCGTGATGAGGTGATCGACTACGTCGCCCGCACCTACGGCCGCGACCGCGTCAGCCAGATCATCACCTTCGGCACGATGGCCGCGAAGGCGGCGGTGCGCGACTGCGGCCGCGTGCAAGGTCTGCCCTTCCCGGCCGTCGATGGCGTCGCCAAGCTGATCCCGAACACGCTCGGGGTCTCGCTGGACGACGCGCTGGGCCGCAGCAAGGCCGCGCAGGACAACAAGGAGCTCAGCTCGGCCGAGCTGATAGACCGCTATCAGCACGAGGACGAAGTCCGCGACCTGCTGGATCTCGCGCTGAAGCTCGAAGACCTGACCCGCAACGCCGGCAAGCACGCCGGCGGCGTGGTGATCGCGCCGGAGCCGCTGACCGAGTTCAGCCCGCTGTTCGCCGAACCGCCGCCGAAGGAGCCCGGCGCGCTGCGCAGCGTGGTGACCCAGTACGACAAGGACGATGTCGAATCGGCGGGCCTGGTCAAGTTCGACTTCCTCGGCCTGCGCACGCTGACGATCATCGACTGGGCGGTGAAGGCGATCAATCGCAGGCGGGATTCGGGAGTCGG
>JBIJCA010000343.1:0-4249 GCA_044344935.1 Aquimonas sp.
CTGTTCTTCGCCCCGCAGCAGCTTGGCCAGCTGATGCTGCCCTCGCTGACGGCCTGCGCGATTTTCCTGCCGCTGTGGCTGCGCTTTGCCGACCGCAAAACTACTGCGCGCGCGCGCGATCTCTGCATCTACGGCAGCGCCGCGCTGGGCTATGCGCTGATGACGGTGAACCCGGGCGGCAACACCTTCGTGATCTACGCGATGACGATGGCCGCGACGGTGTGGGCGCCGCGCCGAGCGGTACTGGCTGCCCTGCTGTTCTGGGCGCTGATGACCGCGCAGTTCTTCCTGCAGATGCCGGACTGGCGCTATGCGCTGGGCGTGGGCATCGCGATGGCGATGATCGGCGGCATGGCGAGTGCCGGCATCCTCGCCAGCCGCGCACGTGAGCGCCATCAGGCAGTACTCAAGCTCAGCCAGGACGAGGTGCGACGCCTCGCCGCCCTCGCCGAGCGCGAGCGCATCGGCCGCGACCTGCACGATGCGCTGGGGCATACGCTGTCGCTGGTGGTGCTGAAGACGCAGCTGGCGCGGCGCCTGCTGGAGCGTGATCCGCACGCGGCAGAGCAGCAGCTGGCGGAGCTTGAACAGGCCGCGCGCGGTGCACTCGATCAGGTGCGTGAGGCGGTCAGCGGCATCCGTGCCGGCGGCCTGCAGGCGGAGATCGCCGCCGCCCGACTGGCCCTGCTCAGCGCCGAAGTGAGACTGGATGCGCAGCTGCCTGCGCTGGAGCTGCCGACGCCACTGGATCAGGCGTTCGCGATGGCGCTACGCGAGGCGGTGACCAATGTGATCCGCCACGCTCGCGCCAGCCGCGTGGAGATCGAGCTTCGTCGCCAGGGCGAGGGCGCGCAGGCCGTGTGGCAACTGCAGATCAGCGACGATGGCGTCGGTGGTGCACGCGAGCGCGAAGGCCACCGCGGTCTGCCGGGCTTCTCCGAGCGCCTGCAGGCGCTCGGCGGCCGCGTCGAACTGGACAGCCCGCCCGGGCTCGGTACGCGCCTGCTGCTGAGCGCTCCCGCAACACTGCCGCCCACTGCGACAAACGCGAACTGAGAGGCCACACGCGATGATTCGACTGGTACTCGCCGAAGACCAGGCGCTGGTGCGCGGCGCGCTGGCGGCACTGCTGGGTCTTGAGAACGATCTTGAGGTGGTCTCGGCCTGCGCCGACGGCGACAGCGCACTGGCTGAAGTTCGGCAGCACGTGCCCGACCTGCTGGTGACCGATATCGAGATGCCCGGCCGCACCGGGCTTGAGCTCGCGGAAGACGTGCGCGCGCTGAACATCCCGACGCGCGTGGTGATCGTGACCACCTTCGCCCGCGCCGGCTTCCTGCGCCGCGCGCTGGACGCCGGTGTGCGCGGCTATCTGCTGAAGGACGCGCCCGCCGAGAAGCTGGCTGAAGCCTTGCGTCAGGTCCACCGCGGCGGCCGCGCCATCGACCCGCAGCTGGCCATGGCGGCCTGGGACGAAGTCGACCCGCTCAACGAACGCGAGCGCCAGGTGCTGCGCCTGGCCGGCGAGGGCGCCAAGAGCGCCGATATCGCCGTGCGCCTGAACCTGAGCCAGGGCACGGTGCGCAACTACCTGAGCGAAGCCATCGGCAAACTCGGCGCCGAGAACCGCATCGAGGCCTACCGCGTGGCGCGGCAGCGGGGGTGGCTTTGAGGCCGGGATTCGGGAGTGGGGATTCGGGATTCGTCAGAGCAAGAGCTCGCGATGCTCGCGGGGACGCGGTGACCCGCTGTTTACGAATCCCGAATCCCCACTCCCAAATCCCGGCTCTTCAAAACATCCCCACCTGCAGCTTCGCCGCCTCGGTCATCATCGACTGGTTCCACGGCGGGTCGAACACCAGATCGACGTCGGCTTCGAGCACCGTCGGCACCAGCTCGACCTTGGCGCGGACGTCCTCGACGAGCACGTCGCCCATGCCGCAGCCCGGCGCAGTGAGGGTCATGCGGATGCTGGCGCGCCGGCCGCCCTCATCGCTGCGCTCGATCTCGCAGTGGTAGACCAGACCGAGATCGACGATGTTGACCGGGATCTCCGGGTCGAAGCAGGTGCGCAGCTGGTTCCACACGGCCTTCTCGACATCCTCGTCCGTCGCGTTGTCGGGCAGCTGCGGCGGCGGCACGACTTCCTTGCCGATGGCGTCGGCATCGACGCCGGCCACGCGGAACAGGTTGCCGTCGACGAACACCGTGAAGCTGCCGCCGAGGCCTTGGGTGATATAGCCCGCCGTACCCGCAGGCAGGCTCACCCGGTCACCCTGCGGCACCATCACGACCTCGCAGTCGCGGGAAAACTGGATCGGCTCGGAGCTGCGGCTGTAGGCCATGGGACAAATGTCAGGGTCGGGCGCGAGTGCAGCCGCGTATTCTACGCGGCCCCGCCCCCCAGCCCTACGCATCCGACGTGAAGAAACCGGACGACAGCGTCGCCGCACCCCGCATCGGCCTGGGCACCTGGTTGCTGGTCCTGACCAGCAGCACTGTTGCGGTGCTCGGCCTGGCGGCGGTGTGGGCCGGAGTGACCTTGCACTTTCGTAGCCCGAGCACGTGGATGCTGGTGGTGGTGAGCCTCGACGCCGCCCTGCTGCTGCGGCTCGCAGGCATGCCGCCGGGCCGGCTGCGACTGGGGCTCGTACTGCTGGTCAGCGTGCTGACCCTCGCCGCCTCGGCCCTGCTGGTCAGCGCGAGCCAGATCGGCATGAGCATGGGCATGCCGGCACAGTACGCACTGCCTGCGCTCAGCCCAGGCCTGGTCGCGCTCTATCTGCAAACCCAACTCGGCTGGAGCGACGCCCTGTGGCTGCTGCCGGCGACATGGCTGGGCTGGCGTTTCGGTCGCTGAGCCTTCGGCTGGAAGTACGGAGCCGCCAAGCCGGCGCGACGCGGATCTACCCGGCAAGAAACGCCTGCACCCGCTCGACGTCGAAAGGCCAGTCCAGCTCGGCGCCCGTGTCCTCACGATGCAGCACCGGCACGCGCAGCCCGTAGCGCTGCTCCAGCTCGATGTCCGCATCGATCCAGCGCGGTTCGAATTCACCGGCGCGCGCTTGAACCAGCACCAGCACGGCCTGGTCGCAGAGGTGGCACTCGTCGCGCTGGAACAGGATCAGGGCGTTCATCGGCGGTCCGTACGGCATCGTCGGGGTGGGGTGCGAACGTACACTAGGGGGCTCCCCCGCACAGGCAGCCCCCACCGCCATGGCCGTCAGCGTTTTCGACCTGTTCAAGATCGGCATCGGTCCTTCGTCTTCGCACACGGTCGGACCGATGCGCGCCGGCGCCCGCTTCGTCGAGCGCTGGCTGAGCGAGCCCGGCGAACTGCAGCGCGTGGCGCGCATGCGTGTCGAGCTCTACGGCTCGCTGGCGCTTACCGGCCGCGGTCACGGCACCGACAAGGCGGTGCTGCTGGGCCTTGAGGGCGAACTGCCGAACCGCATCGACCCCGACAGCATCCCTGCCACGCTGGAGCGCATCCGTAGTGCACAGCGCCTGCGCTTGGGCGGCGCACACGAGATCGACTTCATCGAGAAGCGCGATCTGGTCTTCAATAAGCGCCAGAAGCTGCCGCACCACACCAATGGCATGCGCTTCACGGCTTTCGCATCCGACGACAGCGTGCTTGCAACCCGCGACTACTACTCGATCGGCGGCGGCTTCGTGGTCAACCAGGATGAAGCCGCAGAAGACCGTATCGTCGCCGACACCACCGCCCTGCCCTATGCCTTCCACAGCGGCGACGAGCTGCTGCAGCTGTGCGATGCGCATGGCCTGAGCATCGCCCAGCTGATGTTCCAGAACGAACGGACCTGGCGCAGCGATGAGGACATCCGCGCCGGTCTGCGCGAACTCTGGCAGGCGATGCAGGCCTGCGTGGCGCGCGGCATCCGCGAAAGCGGGATCCTCCCCGGCGGGCTCAAGATCAATCGCCGCGCACCGGCCATGGCCGCCGACCTGCGCAATCGCCCCGAGGCAGCGCTGCGTGACCCATTGAGCGTGCTCGACTGGGTGAACCTGTATGCGCTGGCGGTGAACGAGGAAAACGCAGCCGGCGGCCGCGTGGTGACTGCGCCGACCAATGGCGCGGCCGGCATCGTGCCCGCCGTGCTGCACTACTACGAGCGCTTCGCGCCCAAGGCCGACGAACAGGGCATTTTCGATTTCCTGCTCACTGCCGGCGCGGTCGGCATTCTGTACAAGGAGAACGCCTCCATCTCCGGCGCCGAGGTCGGCT
>JBIJCA010000345.1:0-4209 GCA_044344935.1 Aquimonas sp.
GGCTGGCGAGTCGGCGTGATCGGCCGCAACGGCTGCGGCAAATCGAGCCTGTTCGCCGCCATCCAGGGCGAGCTGGAGCCCGACCTCGGCGACATCGACCTGCCGGGCGGCCTGCGCATGGCGGCCGTGGCGCAGGAAACTCCGTCCCTGCCCGACCCGGCGATCGACTTCGTGCTCGGTGGCGACAAGCCGGTCGCCGAAGCACTGCGCGCGGCCAGCGAGGCCGAAGCCAGCGGCGACCACGAAGCCGCCGCTACCGCGCACCAGCGCATTGAAGAGTTGGGCGGCTACGACGCCCGCGCCCGCGCCGGTCGATTGCTGCACGGCCTCGGCTTTCCGGCCGACACCCACGAACGCGCGGTGGCGAGCTTCTCCGGCGGCTGGCGGGTGCGCCTGAACCTCGCGCGCACGCTGATGACGCCGGCCGATCTGCTGCTGCTGGACGAACCCACGAACCATCTCGACCTCGACGCCGTGCTGTGGCTTGAGGAATGGCTGAAGCGCTTCGCCGGCACCGTGCTGGTGATCTCGCACGACCGCGAGTTTCTCGACGGCATCGCCACCCACACCCTGCATCTGCACGGCGGCACCGGGCGCCTGTACAGCGGCGACTACACCAGCTTCGAGCGCCAGCGCGCCGAGCAGCTGCGCCAGCAGCAGATCGCCTTCGAACGCGAGCAGGCCGAGCGCGCCAAGCTCAAGGCCTTCATCGACCGCTTCAAGGCCAAGGCCAGCAAGGCCAAGCAGGCACAGTCGCGGGTCAAGCGGCTGGAAAAGCTGGCGGGCACCGAGGCTGTGCGCGCCGAGCGCGGCTTCGAGTTCAGCTTCGCCGAGCCGGCCAAGCTGCCCACGCCTCTGCTGCGCCTGGATCAGGTCGATGCAGGCTATGGCGACAGCACCATCCTGCGCGGGGTGAAGTTCAGTCTGGAGCCAGGCGACCGCATCGGCCTGCTCGGCCGCAATGGCGCCGGCAAGTCGACCCTGGTCAAGACGCTCGCAGGCGAAATCGCGCCGCTGCAGGGCGAACGCGTCGCCCATCTCGAACTCAACATCGGCTACTTCAGCCAGCACACGGTCGAGCAGCTCACCGAAGGCCACAGCCCGCTGCAGCATCTGGTGGACATTGCCCGCGGTGTGGGCGAGGCCCAGCTGCGCGCCTATCTCGGCGGCTGGAACTTCGCCGGCGACCGCGTGTTCGAGCCGGTCGACGGTTTCTCCGGCGGTGAGCGCGCGCGTCTGGCGCTGGCCCTGATTGCCTGGAGCAAGCCCAACCTGCTGCTGCTGGACGAGCCCACCAACCACCTCGACCTCGACATGCGCGAGGCCCTGGCCGACGCCTTGGCCGAGTACCCCGGCGCGATCCTGCTGGTCAGCCACGACCGTCATCTGCTGGGCCTGGTCTGCGACAGCTGGTGGCGCGTGTCCGACGGCCAGGTTGCACCCTTCGAGGGCGACCTCGACGACTACGCGGCCTGGCTGCGCAAGGGCAGCTCCGCGATCAGCGCCAGCGTCGCCAAGAGCAGCGCGAGTGAGCCCGAGTCGGGCGAATCCAAGGCCGACCGCCGGCGTAGCGCCGCGGAAAGCCGCGAGCGCGAGAAGCCGCTGCGCAATCGCATCAAGGCCATCGAAACGCGGCTGGAGAAGATCGGCCGCGAGCTGGTCGACATCGATACTCGCCTGTCCGACCCGACCCTGTACGCCAGCGACAAGGCCGAGATCCAGAAGCTGGTGCAAGCCCAGGGCAAGCTGCGCGGCGAACGCGATGCGTTGGAAGAGGAATGGCTGACGGTGCAGGACGCGCTGGGCTGACACCTGCGTCTGTCAGTCGCCGGCGCGATCAACCCGCTGAAGTCGCCACACCCAGGCCGGCGGCAGGTTGAACGGCACCCAGCGAAGACGCTCCGCGCGCAGCCCCACATGCGCGAGGATCGACGCAGGCACCGGGCAGCGCAGACCGTAGCTGAACTGAACGAAGCGCACATCGGGTTGGCAGCAGCCCAGCACGGCGCCCAGGATCGCCTCGATCTGGGTCTCGCGCATCGCCCTCAAGGGCAGACCGGATATGACCAGAGCAGGCGGCTCGGCGAACTGCGTCGGCAGCAGTGCAGCGGCATCGCTTTCCAGCACCCGCACCTGCGGCAGCCGCGCGCGCAGTTCGGCGGCGAACTCCGGCAGGCGCTCGACGATGTGCAGCGCCTGCGCCGGCACGCCCGCCTGCAGCAGCGCGCGCGAGAACACGCCGGTGCCCGCGCCCAGCTCGAGCACCGGGCCCTCAAGCGGCGCCGCGGCGCGCAGCATGGCGTGCGCCAAGGCCGCGCTGGAAGGCGCAACCGCGCCGACGGTGCGCGGGTGTCGCAAGGTGCGTGCGAGAAAGCGGGTCCATTCGCTGCCGCTGTCGGGACCGGGCAGAACACCGGTGCGCACATCGTCCATGGCTCATCCTTGCTGGAAGCCGCGCCAGTCGCGGCAGGTCAAGGCTGCGCTGCGCGCCTCAAGCGAAGCTCAAGGGACAGCCCCGGCGCGGAATTCGCATGGCGTGCTCGAAGGATCCAAGGCCTCAGTCGCGGGCGTAGGCAGCGGACGCAGAATCAGTTCGGCGCTCTGGCCATCGAAGCGCGCTTCCAGCGTCCACTCGATCTTCGCCAGCAGCCGACGCGCGAGCTCAAGGCCCAGGCCGAAGCCCGAGTGGCTTTCGCCTTCGCGGGTGGCGTTGCGGAAGGCAATCTGCGCGTCGCCCACCGTGATGTCGATCGCGCCCGGCGCGCCGTGCTGGATCGCGTTGATCAGCAGATTTCCAAGCACCGCTTCGACGCCCGCAGCCGGCAAGGCCCAACGCACGCCCGCATCGCCCACGATCTCGATCCGCTGCCCCCGCCGCGCGGCCAGCGGCGAGAACTCATCGACAAGCGTGGAGAGAATCGGCCCGATCTCGAGAGCCTCCGTGACCGGCGTCGACTCGCCCAGCCAGAGCACCGACGCGCTGGCGCGCTCCAGCCGCTGCAGGGCACGACGCAGACGCGCCTCGGCGAGGCCGTCGATGCGACCCGCCACGGCCTCGACCGCGAGCCGCGCGCTTTGCAGCGGGGTGCGCAGCTCGTGCGCGAGAAAGCGCAGCGTCTCCTCCTCGCGCTTCAGTACGGCAAGTCGCGCCTCCAGCGCATCGGCCAAGGCATGGCCGAAACGCTGGAACTCGGCGATGGGCTGGGTATCCGCCGCATTGCGCAGCGACGTAGCGCTGGGCTCGCGCTCCAGCGCGCCGAGCAGGCCTGAGGCCGCGCCCTCGATGCGGCCGACGAATCGCCGCGCAAGCCAGGCCGCATGCAGCAGGAGAAGCACGAGCAGCACGGCGAGCACCGGCGCTGCCCGCCACAAGGCCTCGCTGACGCGCATTTCCTCCTGCGCGTTGAACACGAGGAAGCGCGGCCCCTGCGCGTCGGCGCTCAGCGCACGCAGATGGACGTAGCGGTTCTGATCCAGGCGGAACTCACGCAGCGCACCCGGCTTCAGCGCGGCAATGCGTTCCCGCTTCGCTGCCGGAAACGCGTCAAGCCGCCACAGCTGCACCTGGGGCAAGGGCTCGCGCTCGCCTGCCAGCGCGCGCTCGGCCGCCAGCAGGCGGGCGTCGATGAAGCTGTCCTCCAGCACGTACAGCGCCAGCGCGGCGACCGTGCACAGGCCCAGCAGCAGGGCGCCGCCAAACAACGCCCACTGCACGCCCAGCACGCGCTTGAGCGACCGCGGCTTCATGCGGCACCGCCAAAGCGCACGCCGAGGCCGCGCTCGCTGTGGATGGGGGCCTCACCGAAGGCCTCGCGCAGGCTGCGGCGCAAGGCGTACAGATGGGTCCGCAGATCGTCGTCCTCGCCGGGCGCGCCCCACAGCGCCTCACCGAGCTCGGCGCGGCTGACGCAGCCGGGGCTGGCCTGCAGCAGGCGGCGCAGCAATCGCGCTGCAGAGGCGGACAGCTGCAGCTGCGTACCGGCATGCTCCAGCAGCCCGCGCTGCGGATCGAGGCGCCAGCCCTCGGCGACGATCCATCCTCCCGCACGCGCCGGCACGTGTCGGGCCAGGGCGCGAATGCGCGCAACCAGCTCGGCCGGCTCGAAGGGTTTGATCACATAGTCGACAGCCCCCGCTTCGAACCCGGCGAGGCGATCCTGCAAGGCACCGCGCGCGGTCAGGAACAGCGCGGGCGGGCTGTCGGGCTGC
>JBIJCA010000346.1:0-4202 GCA_044344935.1 Aquimonas sp.
GACTCTTGCCGCGAGAATTGCCCCCTCTCCCCAACACCTCTCCCTCAAGGGGAGAGGGGCTTGCTCGCCTCGGTTGAGTCCGTCGCGGGCTGGTGTTCTTCGAATGCAGTGGGTCAGGCGAACAGCCGCGAATAGGTCGCCGCCACCGCCTCCAGCTGCTCCAACGCCACCCACTCATCGGCCGTATGCGCCTGGGCGATGTCGCCTGGGCCGTACACGATCGCGGTGAGCCCGGCGGCGGAGAACAGCGAGGCTTCGGTCCAGAAATCCACGGCCCGGCCGACCGGCAGGCCGAGCTCGGCGACCAGCGCCTCGGCGCGGGCGAACTTCTCGGCCGTGTCGCCGCCCGAGGGCAGCGAAGGGCCGCGGAAGGTTTCCTCGTAGTGGGCCAGTGCGTCCACCGACGCGAAGCCGCGGAAGGTGTCGTGCAGGCTGTCGATCGAGTGCGAGGGCAGCGGGCGGAAGCCGAAGCGCAGCTCGGCCGCCGGCGCGATCATGTTGGCCTTGATGCCGCCCTCGACGCGGCCGATGTTGAAGCGCAATCCCTGCAGGCCGCCAAAGCTCTCTCCGGCCTGCGTCTGCACGAAGTCCAGCGCGCGCCCGCCGAAGCGGATCGCCTGATGCAGGGCGCTGTGCTCCATCGCCTGCGCACCCGAAGCGTGACCCGCCCTGCCCTTGAACTTCCTCGCGGAAGTCGTGGCCCTGGGCGAGGAAGCCGGCAATGCAGCGCGCGTCGTTGGCTTCTTCATCGGTGGTGAACAGGAAGGCTGCATCGCCCTGTGTCTGCTCGGCGGCCGTGATCAGACAGGCCGCCGCGCCCTTGATGTCGCAGGCGCCCAAGCCGATCGCACGGTCGGCCGTCACGCGCAGTGCGTGCGGGTCGGCGCTCCAGTGCGGCGAGTCGGGCACGGTGTCCATGTGCACGTTGAACACACGCTTCGGAGCACCGCGCACGGCCAGCAGGGCAATCGCGCCGGCGCCGAAGTCGGTGAGCTGGAAACGGAAGCCCGGCAGCGCCCCCTGAAGGTAGTCGAACATCGAGCGCCCGATCTCACGCGGTGGATTGCGGGTGTCGAAGGACACCAGCTTTTCGAGGTGCGGAAGAATGGATTCGAGCAGTGCCATGGTGAATCGCCTTGATCAATGGTTGCCTGCGTGGGCGCAAGCGGAGCAGGCCTTCGTGCGCTCATGGGGGCGTCGAGCCTGCCGGCGCTTCCGCCAGAGAGGCCGCGCGCTACAGCGGTTTCGCGTACTCCACGAACGCGTCGTCGCGGGTCCAGCCGGCTGCGGCATACAGCGCCTGGGCCGGATGATTGTCGAGCGCGGTTGAGAGCACCAGCCGCACGGCACCGCGAGCTCGCGCCGAGCCCTCTGCGGCACGCAGCAGCGCGCGCCCCACGCCCTGGCCACGCGCGCCAGGCGCGACGAACAGATCGTTGAGGATCTCGATACGCGCTGCGCGCACTGACGAGAACAGCGGATAGAGCTGGGTGAAGCCCAGCCCTGCGCCATCGTCGCCAAGCGCGATCAGCACGCTCGACTCGCCACGCTCGATGCGCTCGCGCAAAAAGCCCGCGGCGCGCGCGAGATCGCTCGGTTGGCCGTAGAACATCCGGTAGCCATCGAACAGTGCGGCCAGCGCCTCGAACACCGGGGTATCGAGGTCGGAACGGGCCAGAACATGCAGCTGAAAGCTCATTGCAGCGCCTACTTGTTGATTTCCGCCCACAGCGTGCTGCTCATTCCGAACAGCTTGATGAAGCCCTCGGCCTCCTCCACGCCCCAGTCAGCCGACTGCGCGTAGACCGCGCCCTTGGCGTTGAGGATGTGCGGCGAAGTCACTGCCACCGCGTCAACGCGGGCGCCGTGGGTTTCGAGCGTGACTTCACCATTGACCTTGGCCTGTGAGCTGGCGAGGAAGGCCTCCAGGTCGTACTTCAGCGGGTCGTGGTAGAAGCCCTCGTAGACCAGCTCCACCCACTTGCGCGCCACCTCGGGCTTGAAGCGGTTCTGCTGCTTGGTCAGCACGGTTTCTTCCAGCGCGCGGTGCGCGGTCAGCAGGGCGATCAGGCCCGGGGCTTCGAAGATGATCCGGCCCTTCAGGCCGATCGTGGTATCGCCTGTATACAGGCCGCGGCCGACGCCGTACTTCGCGAACTCGGCGTTGAGCCGCGCGAGCAGCGCCGCGCCAGCCATGCGCTCGCCGTTGATCGACACCGCCTCGCCGCGCTCGAATCCGATACGCAGCTGCAGCGGCGCCGTCGGCCAATCGGCGCGCTTCGCACACAGCCCACGCGCGCCTTCACCAGGCGCCTCCCACTTGTCGATCTCGCCGCCGGACATGGTCACGCCCAGCAGGTTCTCGTTGATGGTGTAGCTCTTCTGCTTGGCGCGCACCTCGAAGCCACGCGCCTCCAGATAGGCCTGCTCGTAGGCGCGGGTCTGGGTGTGCTCCTTCTGGATCTCACGGATCGGCGCGACGATCACGTAGTCGCCCTGCGCCTTCACCGCCAGATCAAACCGCACCTGGTCGTTGCCCATGCCGGTGCAGCCGTGTGCGATGAGCTTGGTGCCGAGTTCAGCGCAGCGCTTCAGCGCGGCATCGACGATCAGATAGCGGTCGGAGACCAGCAGCGGGTACTGGCCCTGATAGCCCTCGCCCGCCCACACGAAAGGCTTGACGAAGCCCTCCCAGATCGCCGGCCCGCCGTCGACGGTGACGTGGCTGGCCGCGCCCAGTTCCACAGCGCGTGCCTCGATGTAGGCGCGCTCCTCGGCATCCACGCCGCCGGTATCGGCGAACACGGTATGCACCTCGTAGCCGCGCTCCTTCAGCCAGGGAATGCAGAAGCTGGTGTCGAGGCCGCCGGAGAAGGCGAGCACGATTCTCGTGCCGGGATTCGGGACTCGGGATTCGGGATTCGTTGAAGCGGGCATGCGGCGGTCCTTGGGGAGAGGGCGAGCAAACGAAGCAGATTTTTGAGAACGATATGGTCAAGCGGGTACAGGCACGTCAGGACGTCGAAGGGAAGCAGCTCTAACGAATCCCGAATCCCGAATCCCTAATCCCGGCGGCTCAGCGCAGCAGAGCCGCCATAATCGCCTTCTGCACATGCAGCCGGTTCTCGGCTTCGTTGATGGCGATGCAGGCGGGGCTGTCCATCACGGCGTCGGTGGCCTTGACGTTGCGGCGGAGGGGCAGGCAATGGCTGAACACGCCGTTGTCAGTCAGCGCCATCTTGCGTTCGTCCACGATGAAGTGCTTGTGCGCGTCGCGGATGGGCTTCTCTTCGTCCCAGCGGCCGAAGTAGGGAATCGCGCCCCAGCTCTTCGCATAGACCACGTGGGCACCGGCATAGGCTTCGTCCGGATCGTGGCTGACGCGGAAGCTGCCCTTGGCCTCTTCGACGTTGTCAGCCGCCCAGCGCATGTAGCGCTCGTCGAGCACGTATTCCGGCGTCGGGCACAGCAGGGTCACATCCATGCCGAGTCGGGTGGCGATGGTCAACGCGGAGTTGGCGACGGCGGTGTTCAGCGGCTTGGGGTGATAGGTCCAGGTCAGCACGTACTTCTTGCCGCGCAGGTCGTCGGTGCCGAAGTGCTCGCGCAAGGCCAGCGCATGCGCCAGCTCCTGGCAGGGGTGGGTGATCGTTTCCATGTTGATCACCGGCACGGTCGAGTACTTGGCGAAGGCGCGCAGCACCTTGTCCTCGCGGTCAACCGACCAGTCCTGGAACTTCGGAAACGCGCGCACGCCGATCAGGTCGACATAGCGGGCCAGCACGCGCGCCACTTCGGCGATGTGCTCCTCGGTGTCGCCGTCCATCACCGTGCCGAAATCGAACTCGATCGGCCAGGCGTCCTTGCCGGGCTGCAGCACGACCGCGTGGCCGCCGAGGTGGAAGGCACCCAGCTCGAAGCTGGTGCGGGTGCGCATCGACGGGTTGAAGAACACCAGCGCGATCGAGCGCCCGCGCATCTGCTCGCCCAGCTTGCTGCGCTTGAACGCAGCCGCCTGCTGCAGCAGCGCGTCCAGGCCTTCGCGACTCCAGTCCTGGGTGTTCAGGAAGTGGCTCATCAGCGGTGCATTCATCCGTCGGTTCTCGTCGTGGTGTGGGTTCGATGGAGCTGGGAAATCGAAGTGCAGTGGATTCTTTGGAAGCGGGAAAGCGAGCTGCAGGGTTCGTTGGGAGCCGTCTCGT
>JBIJCA010000348.1:0-4169 GCA_044344935.1 Aquimonas sp.
GCTCCGGCAAAGCTGGCCATCGGCGCGCTGCTTGGCGGAGGGCTTGGCCACGCGCCTTTCGACCCTTCGCGCGGACCTGAGCCACATGTGTTGCAGCGTCGCGTCGACCACGGCCGACCCCTGCTCTACATGGGGTGGGCCCTGGCCCACCCTATGCGCTCCGGCAAAGCTGGCCATCGGCGCGCTGTATGGCGGAGGGCTTGGCCACGGGCCTTTCGACCCTTCGCGCGGACCTGAGCCACATGTGTTGCAGCGTCGCGTCGACCACGGCCGACCCCTGCTCTGCATAGGGTGGGCCCTGGCCCACCCTGAGCTCGACCCTCGCACCCGGTCCTGCCCTCCAGCAAATCCGAATTCCCCGGCGGGTTCCCGCAGACGCCTTGCACGCCAGCGGGCCGATGCGGAGGTCGACCGGCCTCGACGCGTGGCGGTACGGCATCGAAATCCTGAGGCGAGCATTCGACTACGGTGGGCCAGGGCCCACCCGATGGCCGAACTCCGAATCGCGTCCGTAGCGTTCGTCAGCGCCTGCCACCCAGCGGCGCCCGCGCTGCCGCCAGCACCCGCACCTCGATCGCGCCGGCGCGACGACAGGCGCGGCTGGCTTCCAGCATCGAGCTGCCGGTGGTGATCACGTCGTCGATCAGCAGCACGCGCTGTCCGCTCATCGCGACATCCGCGACGAAGGCGCCGCGCAGGTTGCGGCGGCGGGCGCGGGCATCGAGGCCGGTTTGCGGCGCAGTGGCGCGGATCCGCTGCAGCCAATCGGACCGCAGTGGCAGATCGAGCGCCCGTGACAGCGGACGCGCCAGCTCCAGCGCCTGATTGTAGCCCCGTTCGCCCAGCCGGGCACGATGCAGTGGCAAGGGCACCAGAGCGTCGATGCCATCAATCAAGGCCGGCAGCCGCGGGTCTTCAAGCAGCAGCTCGGCCAGCACGCGGCCGGCGGCGAGATCGCGCGCGAACTTGAAGCGCGGCAGCCAGCGGTCGACTGGATCGGCATACACGAAGGGCGCCAGCGCCATGCTGGCGGGCGGCGGGCGCTTGATGCAGCGTCCACAGGACGGCGCCGGCTGCGGGATCGGCAGCGCACAGCGCGGGCAGGCACAGGCGTTGTGCGGCAGCAGGCCGCGGCAGTCGGCGCAGAGGTCGCGCCCCGCCTCGCCCGCGGCCCCGCAGTGCAGGCATCGGGGCGGAAGCAGCAGGCGGGTGAGCGCGGCGAGGGGGTGGCGCCAGCTCCATTCGAGGGCATTCATCGGGCGTCACCCGCGAATGCCGAGTTGACAGCCACAGCAAGGATTTCCAGACTCCCGCATCTTTGTCCGCGCCGCACGCGGGGAGACTCATCCATGGCTTCCGCCCTCCGTCACGATTGGACCCGCAAAGAGGTGGTCGCTCTCTTCGACCTACCCTTCAGCGAACTTCTGTTTCGCGCTGCAACCGCCCACCGCGCGCATTTCAACCCGGATGAGGTGCAGATCTCCACCCTTCTGAGCGTCAAGACCGGCGGTTGTCCCGAGGACTGCAGCTACTGCCCGCAGGCGGCGCGCTACGCGACGGGTCTCAACGCGCACAAGCTGATGGAGCTCGATGCCGTGCTGGAAAAGGCGAAAGCCGCGAAGGCCGCCGGCGCCACCCGCTTCTGCATGGGCGCCGCCTGGCGCTCGCCCAAGGATCGCGACGTCGAGAAGGTCGCCGCGATGATCGAAGGCGTCAACGCGCTGGGGCTCGAAACCTGCGCCACGCTGGGCATGCTCACGCCCGAGCAGGCCGAGCGCCTCAAGGGCGCTGGGCTGGCCTACTACAACCACAACCTCGACACCGCGCCGGAGTTCTACGACAGCGTGATCAGCACCCGCGAGTACCAGGACCGTCTGGACACGCTGGAGCAGGTGCGCCGGGTCGGCATGAAGACCTGCTGCGGCGGCATCGTCGGCATGGGCGAGACGCGCGCGCACCGCGCCGGCCTGCTGCAGACCCTGGCCAACATGGGCGAGCACCCGGACTCGGTGCCGATCAATCGCCTGGTGCAGGTGCCCGGCACGCCGCTGCACGGCACCGAACAGATCGATCCGCTCGAATTCGTGCGCACGATTGCGGTCGCCCGGGTCTTGATGCCGGCTTCGATGGTGCGCCTGTCGGCCGGTCGCGAGGACATGAGCGACGAGTTGCAGGCACTGTGCTTCCTGGCCGGCGCCAATTCGATCTTCTACGGCGAGAAGCTGCTGACCACGGGCAATCCGGATACGCAGAAGGATCAGGCACTGTTCGCGCGCCTGGGTGTCAAGCCGATGCCGGCGCCCGCGCAGGGCGAGCACGTCCACGTCGACTTGAACGCCGTCGGTTCGGCGGCCTGATCGCCATGAACCGGCCCTCGCTGCTGACCGCGCTGGCCGAGGCCCGCGGCGTGCGAGCCGCGCAGAAGCGCTCGCGAGTGCGCCGCACGGTCGAGCGCTCCGAAGGCGCGCGGGTCTGGATCGACGGCCGCGAGCTGATCAACTTCTGCAGCAACGACTATCTGGGCCTGGCGCGCCATCTCGACGCCACCGCTGCCCTGCAGGAGTCCGCCGCATGGCACGGCGTGGGCAGCACGGCCTCGCACCTGGTCTGCGGCCACCACGTCGAACATGCCGCGCTGGAGGCCGAACTGGCGGCCTTTGTCGGCTACCCGAAGGCGCTGCTGTTCGGCTCTGGCTACCTGGCCAACCTGGCCGTGCTGCAGACCCTGCTGGGGCCGAACGATCTGTGTGTGCAGGATCGGCTCAACCACGCCTGTCTGCTGGATGGGGCCAAGCTCGCGGGCTGCACCCTGCGGCGCTATCCGCACGCCGACGGGGCGGCGGCGCTGCGCCAGCTGCGGACGCGCCCGGACGCCGCCGCGCTGCTGGCGACCGACGGCGTATTCAGCATGGACGGGGATCTCGCGCCGCTGAAGGATCTGGCGCTGATCGCGCGCGCCGAGAACGCCCAGC
Source organism: Aquimonas sp. (assembly GCA_044344935.1). Lineage (GTDB taxonomy): Bacteria > Pseudomonadota > Gammaproteobacteria > Xanthomonadales > Xanthomonadaceae > Aquimonas. The sequence continues at coordinate 2,973 of JBIJCA010000348.1, forward strand.
TGTTCGTCGACGACGCCCATGGCTTCGGCGTGATCGGGCCCGGCGGTCGCGGCAGCGTGGCTGCCGCTGGCCTGGGCGCGAAACAGGTGCCGCTGCTCATGCTGACCCTGGGCAAGGCGCTGGGCAGTTACGGGGCGGCGGTCTGCGGTTCGGCCGAGGTGATCGATGCGCTCGCGGAAAGCGCGCGGCCCTACCTCTACACGACCGCGCTGCCGCCGGCGCTGGCCGCGGCCACCCGCGCCAACCTGCGCACCCTGCAGAACGAACCCTGGCGTCGCTACCACCTGGCTGCCCTGATCGCCCGCTTCAGCCGCGGCGCGCGTCGACTGAGTCTGCCGATGATCGAATCCAGCACCCCGATCCAGCCGCTGGTGCTTGGTGACGAGGCGCGTGCCCTGCACGCCGCGCGCGCGCTCGAAGCGCGTGGCCTGCTGGTCAGCGCGATCCGTCCGCCGACCGTGCCCGAGGGCAGCGCGCGCCTGCGCATCACGCTCTCCGCCTCGCACAGCGAGGCCGATGTCGATCGCCTGTTGGCGGCGCTCGCCGAGTTGAGCCTGGAAAAGCGCGAAGCGCAGACCGGGGATTCGGGATCGGCTGGTGCGCGCGGTGAGCGTTTGGCGGAGGCTGCGCCGGAGGCTTGAGGGGTTCAGGCCCGCAGGATTCCGTGAATTCTTGCTGCCTGCCTGAGCGGTGGACTGTGCGAGCGCTGCGAGGGGTGTGTGGCATCAGCAACCGAGAGTTTTCGCAAGCTGAGAACTCGCGCTCCGCACAGCCCCTCATCGGGCGTTGCGCGCCAGCTTCTCCCGTGGGGAGAAGGGCTCGAGCCCCTCTCCCCACGGGAGAGGGGTTGGGGTGAGGGGCAGATCGGAGCGCGGCGCGCCGTTTCGCCCAGCGCGCCGGAGCGAGCTTGCCTTGGGGTGTTCAGTGGTCGAAGCATCGCCCGTTTCCTACGAGCAGCAGCGCGAGGAGTTGCCGTCTTTCGCTCCGCACAGCCCCTCATCCGGCGCTGCGCGCCACCTTCTCCCGCGGGGAGAAGGGCCGCGTGCGTCGACTCTTTGCGCGATGAAGCTGGCCCCTGCTTCACGCCAGTGCCCGAACGTGCAGGCGTCGCCTGGTCCAGAATCTGCCCCGACCTGAAACGCTCAATCCCCAATCCCCAATCCCCGCTCTCAATGCACATCGACCACATCGGCCACG
>JBIJCA010000349.1:0-4166 GCA_044344935.1 Aquimonas sp.
GGCGTCCGGCTGGACGGTTCTGCGGGCGCGCGGACGGGCTGGTGGTAGTGACGCCGTCAGGCACATACCAGCTGCGGAACTCGCCGCTGGCGCTGGCGCCGCCTGCGGGTGTGCTGTTGCCGCTCCGCACCCGCGGACCGCCGCGGCCGCGCATTTCGCCGCCGGGGGCAGTCAGGGTGTTGCCATAGTTGTCGGGGCGCTTGCCCGCGCCGCGCGGGCCGGCGGGTGCACCGCCCGGTGCGCCTCCGCCGGCGCGGAAACCGCCCTTGCCGCCGGGTTTGCGCTTGCCGCCAGGGCCGCCCGGGGCACCGCCTGGACCGGGCCGACCCGGGCCGCGGCCGCGGCCGCGCGGAGCGTCTTCGCGAATGTTGTCGAAAGCCCGCAGCTCGCGGCCCTCGTCACCGTAGGCGCCCTGCGTCCAGGCCTTCTGCTCACGTGCGCCGGGGCGGTACTCGCTGGTCTTGGCGCGACGCTGGCCGATCACCGGCTGCAGGGTCAGGTTCGCCTCGGGAGAGGGCAGGCTCAGGCTGGCGCGCAGTGCGTCAACCTGGTCGGCGGGCAGGGGCTGGCTCATGCCGCGCTTGAGCAGACGCGGCAGCTCAATGCTGCCGTAGCGCACGCGCTTCAGTCGGCTGACGGTGAAGCCGACGGCCTCCCACATGCGACGCACCTCGCGGTTGCGGCCCTCGCGCAGGACCACGCGGAACCAGGCGTGGCTGTCGCTGGAGCCGATCGGTTCAACCACGTCGAACTTGGCGTCGCCGTCGTCGAGCTGCACGCCGCGTTGGAGCTGGCGGATGACCTCCTCGCTGACCTCGCCGTGGATCCGGCAGACGTACTCGCGCTCGACTTCGGTGCTGGGGTGCATCAAGGCATTGGCCAGGTCGCCGTCGGTGGTCAGCAGCAGCAGGCCGGTGGTGTTGATGTCGAGTCGGCCGACCGCGATCCAGCGCGCGTTCTTCAGCTTGGGCAGATTCTCGAACACCGTCGCGCGGCCTTCCGGGTCGTCGCGCGTGGTCAGCTCGCCCTCGGGCTTGTTGTAGAGCAGCACCTGCACGGGCTCGCTCTGGTTGGCGGCGACGAAGGCACGGCCGTCGATCTCGACGCGGTCGCCTGAGCCGACGCTGCTGCCGGTCGCGGCGACTTCGCCATTGACCTTGATCTCGCCGCGCGCGATGCGCTCTTCGAGGGCTCGACGCGAGCCGAGGCCTGCGGTGGCGAGCACCTTGTGCAGGCGCTCTTCAACGCGGACGGCGGCAGCGCCTTCGCGCTTCAGGGACAGGACGCGGCGGGGTGTCTCACTCATGGAATCTGCTCCGGCGAAGTCATGGACTCGCCCGTGGGGTCGGTGGTGTCCGGGGTGTCTGTCACGGCGTGTTCCTCATCGGAACGCGCCGCGGTGTCGAAATCGGTTTCGTAGGCATCGGCATGCTGTGCGCCGTCGATGCTGTCGGGGTTGGAAAGCTGGGAGTCTTGGTCGGAGGCTTCGAGCGCCAGGTCGTTCTGGTCCGTCACCTCAGCTGCTGGTGCTGATCCCGCGTCGATCGGCGCAGGCGTCGCAGTGGAAGCATCGGGCCGGTAGGCTTGCGGCTCGGAATCCTCGACCTGAGATGCCTTCGGTGTTGGTGCGGTTTCGGCGTGCTGCGAGTCCACGGGCGCGTCGCTGCCCTCGGATTGCGTCGCAGTCCCGGTTTCGCCCGCAGCCGGCAGCGCAGCGCGTGCGCGGGTGCCGTCGAAATCGAGTTCCGGCTCCAGATCCGGCAGCTCCTGCAGGGCCGACAGCGGCGGCAACTGGTCGAGGCTTTTCAGGTTGAAGTAGTCGAGGAAGGCGCGGGTGGTGCCGAACAGGGCGGGCTTGCCGGGCACGTCGCGATGGCCGACCACGCGTATCCACTCGCGTTCTTCGAGCGTGCGCACGATCTGGCTGTTCACCGCCACGCCGCGAATCGCCTCGATCTCGCCGCGGGTGATCGGCTGCCGGTAGGCGATGAGCGCCAGGGTTTCCAGCAGCGCGCGCGAATAGCGCGGCGGCTTCTCAGCCCACAGGCGGGCGATATGCGGATAGATCTCAGCGCGCACCTGGTAGCGGAAGCCCGAAGCGACCTCGATCAGCTCGACACCGCGCGCGGCGCTGTCTTCCTGCAGCGCGTGCAGCGCGCGCCGGATGTCGTCGGCCGGAGGCGCTTCGCCCTCCCCGAACAGGTCGGTGAGTTGGGCCACGGTCAGCGGCTGCGGTGCCGCCAGCAGGGCCGCTTCGATGATGCGCTTGAGCAGGTCGAAGTCCATGCGTCAGCGGGTTTCCTCGGAGGTTTTCGGGTCGGTTGCGGCGCGCGCGGGCGCGGCGTCCGATGCGGCAAGTCCGAGCACCGGCTCGTCCACTGCATCTGCAGCGAACACGCCTTCGTCAGCGGACTCGAATGCACGGTCCACGTCGCTGGAACGCGCCATGTCGTCGGCGTCCGGAGCTTCGCCCGTGGCATCCGGGCGGGCGCCGAGCGCGCGCACGAAGATCGGTGCCAATGGACCCTCCTGCACGATCTCGATCAGCATTTCCTTGGCCAGTTCGAGCATGGCCAGAAAGCTCACGACCACGCCCAGGCGCCCTTCCTCGGCGCGGAACAGGTCGACGAACGAGACGAAGCGACCGTGCGAGAGGTGCTGCAGATGCTCGCCCATGCGGGCGCGCACGCTGAGCGCCTCGCGGCGGATATTGTGGTGGCTGAACAGCTCGGCACGCTTCAGCACATCGCGCAGGGCCAGCAGCATCTCGCGCAGGTCGACGGGCGGCGGCAGACGCACACTGGTGCGATCGGCGGTCTGCGCATGCACGACCTGGGTGTCGCGTTCCATGCGGGGCAGGGCATCGATGTCCTGCGCGGCCTGGCGGAACCTCTCGTACTCCTGCAGGCGGCGCACCAACTCCGCGCGCGGGTCTTCCTCTTCGCCTTCCGCCGTGGGGGGGCGTGGCAGCAGCAGGCGCGATTTGATCTCGGCCAGGATCGCCGCCATCACCAGGTACTCGGCGGCCAGCTCGAGCTTGATGTCCTGCATCAGGCCGATGTAGTCGATGTACTGGCGGGTGATTTCGGCGACCGGGATGTCGAGGATGTCGAGGTTCTGTCGGCGGATGAGATACAGCAGGAGGTCGAGCGGACCTTCGAAGGCATCGAGGATCACCTCCAGCGCATCCGGCGGGATGTACAGGTCCTGCGGTATCTGCAGCACCGGCTGCCCACGCACCATCGCCAGCGGCATCTCCTGCTGCTGCGGTGTGGCGCTGCGTTCGCTGGTGCTGCTGGTGTCGGCGGGCTGCGCCGATTCGACGGACATCGCTTCGATGGATCCTGCGGCTTGACGGACGCTCGGCGCCCGGGCGTTCTGGGTGAAAACGGTTTCCGGCGGGCTGCGGCGTGCGGCCGGCAGCGTGGACGTCGGAGCTGTGCTTCCGTGCTGGCGCAGCGCATCGGCTGTGGATGGCGCGATGTCGGGGCCAGCGGCACAGGGTGGGGCGATCAGGCCTGTCCTGCGCAAGGTGCTAAGAATCTTCTGCTCCGCCAGGCTGCCGTCCCCCGGCGGCCGGCGCGGATTCTGACGTTTGACGTTGGCCCTGCCGCGGTTGGCGGCCCGGCCGGAACGGCATCAGGAGTCCAGAAAGTCCACAGGCCCCACGCCTCTGCGAATCAGCAGGGGCGCGTCACCGGACAAATCAATCACGCTGGTCGGCCCGGGTGGGCAATCCCCGGAATCCAGCATCAGGTCGACATGGCGCAGGACGTGTTCGGCAACCTCAAAAGCATCCTGCCGGTCGGGCGACTCGTCGGCCGCGTCCTGGGACAGTTCCAATGTGGTCGAGAGCAGCGGCGAGCCCCAGGCTTCGATGAGGGCCTGCAGGACCGGATGATCCGGAACGCGGCAGCCGATGACCTTGCGCTTCGCCTGCTTGAACCGCCGAGGCAGTTCCGAAGAAACCGGGAGGATGAAGGTGTAGGGCCCGGGGACCAGCGGCTTGACGATGCGGAAGGCGCAGTCGTCGAGCTTAGCCATCCGACCCACTTCGCTCAGGCGGGCGCAGAGTAAGGTGAAAGGATGCTTGCTGTCCAGCCCGCGCAGCTTCTGCACGCGCTCCTCTGCGCGGATGGCATCCACGCCCCAGAGGAACAGATACC
>JBIJCA010000419.1:0-3016 GCA_044344935.1 Aquimonas sp.
TCCTCTGCCGCGCAGGCTCCTAGCCCAGGCGTGGACGCGCACCTCCCGATGCGAAGCCTGCGCCCATCAACCCCCTCTCCTCGCGGGAGAGGGGTTGGGGTGAGGGGGCAATCGAGTTCAAGTGCGCAGGTATTGCCGACTCAACCCGCGCCTGACGCGTCACCCTGGCCCTTTTCCGCGCGGCGCAGTCTTTCTTCTGCTGACAGCGGGAAGTTTCAGTCGCGCGTGACTCGGCCATTGAGCAGTTCCCCTTCCAAGCGGCCTGTTCCGTACCATTCAAGGCCCCACGACCGAGCCACCACCATGACATTTCAAAGCGCCGCATGGGCCAATGAGGCGGACCGCGATGATCCTTTGTCCCGCTTCCGCGAGCGCTTCCACATTCCTCGCTACGGCGAGGGTGAACTGGCGTACTTCGTCGGCAATTCGCTGGGCCTGCAGTCGAAGGACGCCGAGGCCGCGGTGCTCACCGAGCTCGCCGTCTGGCGCGAGCTCGCGGTGGAGGGCCACTTCAAGGGCGAGCGGCCCTGGCTGCGCTACCTGGAATCGATGAATGCGCCGCTGGCCGAACTGGTGGGCGCGCAGCCGATCGAAGTCGCGGCGATGAACACGCTGACCGTCAACCTGCATCTGTTGATGGTCAGCTTTTACCGGCCCACGCCGGATCGGCCGGCGATCCTGATCGAAGCGGGCGCGTTTCCTTCCGACTGGCAGGCCGTTGAGTCGCAGATCCGCTTCCACGGCTTCAACCCGGCCGAGTGCCTGATCGAGGTGCAGCCCGACGAGCCCAGCGGGACGATTTCGATGGCGGCCGTCGCTCGCGCCATCGAACAGCACGGACCGAGGCTGGCCCTGGTGCTGTGGCCGGGCATCCAGTACCGCACCGGCCAGGCCTTCGACTTGAAGGAAATCGCGCGGCTTGCGAAGGCACAAGGCGCGGCGGTCGGCTTCGACTGCGCGCACGCCGCCGGCAACCTGCCGCTGGCTCTGCATGACTCCGGCGCCGACTTCGCCACCTGGTGCCACTACAAGTACGTCAACGCCGGACCCGGTGCGGTCAGCGGCATCTTCGTGCACGAACGCCATGCGCACGACAGCGCCCTGCCCCGCCTCACCGGCTGGTACGGGCACAAGCTGGCGACGCGCTTCCAGATGGCATCAAGCTTCGATCCCACGCCCGGTGCAGAGGGCTGGGTGATGAGCAATCCACCGATCCTCGCGCTGGCGCCTGTGCGCGCCTCGCTGGAGATGTTCCGGAAGGCAGGCGGCATGGCGGCACTGCGCGAGCGCTCGCTGCGTCTGACCGGTTACCTGGAATCGCTGATCGAAACCGAGCTGTCGAATGTGCTCGAAGTGCTGACGCCGAGCGAGCCCGCGCGTCGCGGTGCCCAGCTCTCACTGCGCGTGCGCGGCGGCCGCGCCCAGGGCCGCGCTCTGTTCGAGTATCTCGCTGCGAACGGCGTGCTCGGCGATTGGCGCGAGCCCGACGTCATCCGCATCAGCCCGGCGCCGCTGTACAACCGCTTCGCCGACATTCGCCGCTTTGCCGACTGCGTGGCCGCATGGAGACACGCTGCAGTCGCCTGAGCACACCGCTGTCGCGGCGGCTCCGGTTCGGCCGGAGTCGAAGCCGCGGAACATCGGAGCGCTGAAGATCCATCGAACAGCGCGCTGAGTTCGTCGTGCGTCTGCGCGCGAGCTGCGCCAACCGCTCAGCGCCGTCCCGGATCGGATCGGATCGGATCGGATCAGCGCACGCTCGCCGATCCGGGCTTCCGCCAGCCAATCAATCAAGAGCTCCGTTACCAGCAGCCGCGACCGTCACGACGCTGCTCGGCGATGTCCGCCGACAGTCGATTCAGACTCCGGTGCAGTTGCACGCGCTCGGCCGGCTGCAGGCCGCCGCTGGCGCGATAGCGCTGCTCGCGGTGTTCGATGCGATGGCCGCGAGCGTCGAGCCGTGTAGCCTCGCAGCGGCTCAATTGACCGCGAGCCTCACCGCGCTCGATGCGGATGTCCTGACGCTCCTGGCGAGCGTTGACGCCGGCGTTCGCGGGCAGGGCAGCCGACAGCAGGATCAGACTGCAGACAAGGGCGCGTCCGAACGAAACAAACGGGGTGGCAGTACTCGACATGGCGAAACTCCGTGGGTTGAAGGACCAGGTCGCCGTTTGGCGACACTGCACTCAACGCGCGTGTCCGCATGAGGCCTACCGCGGTTGCGCCCCACGTTGCCGTCGATTCAGTTGCCACCCTACCCTTGCTTGCCTAGTCGGCTTCGGGCCGCATGTACGGGAACAGCAGCACATCGCGAATCGACGCACAGTTGGCGAGCAGCATCACCAGCCGATCAATGCCGATGCCCAGACCACCGGTCGGCGCCATGCCGTACTCCAGCGCGCGGATGTAGTCGGCGTCGAAGTGCATGGCCTCGTCGTCGCCGCCTTCCTTCTGCTCGACCTGGGCGCGGAAGCGCGCGGCCTGGTCTTCGGCGTCGTTGAGCTCGCTGAAGCCGTTGGCGATTTCGCGGCCGTTGATGAACAGCTCGAAGCGCTCGGTGATGCCGGGCTCGCTGTCGCTCTCGCGGGCCAGTGGGCTGACCTCGACCGGATGGTGGGTGATGAAGGTCGGCTGGATCAGCTGGCCCTCGACCGTTTTCTCGAAGATCTCCAGCAGCAGCTTGCCCCAGCCATAGCCCTTCTTGACCGGAACTTTCAGGCGCGCGCAGTGCGCGGCCAGGGCCTCGCGATCGCGGCAGTCGGCCTCGCTGATCTCCGGGTTGAAGTGACGCACCGCTTCGTCCATGCGCCAGCGGCGGAAGTCAGGGCCGAGGTCGATGGTCGCCCCCTCCCACTCGCGCACCGGCGTGCCGAATACCTCGATCGAGCAATGGCGGATCACCTGCTCGGTCAAGTCCATGATCTCGTGGTACGTGGCGTAGGCCTCGTACAGCTCGAGCATCGTGAACTCGGGGTTGTGGCGGGTGCTGACGCCTTCGTTGCGGAAGTTGCGGTTG
>JBIJCA010000094.1:0-14865 GCA_044344935.1 Aquimonas sp.
AGAGAATGCTGCCGCCGTCCAGCAGGGGCTTCACGGTCGGGTGGTGCTTCCACTGCTGGAAGGCTTCGTAGGGCTGGTAGTTCGGGTCGCGGTAGTCCAGGCCGGAGACATAGCCCAGCGCGATCCGCCCGCCCGTGAGGTGATACAGGAAGCTGCCGCCGTAGGTGCGCGAGTCGGCCGGCCAGCCCAGGCTGTGCACGATCTTGCCGGGGCTGACGCGATCCTCCGGCACCTGCCACAGCTCCTTGATGCCGATCGAGTAGCTCTGCGGGTCGCTGTTGGCATCGAGGCCGTACTGCTTGATCAGCGGCTTGGCGAGATGCCCGCGCGCGCCTTCGGCCAGCACGGTGATGCGGGCGCGGATGTCGATGCCCTGGGTGTAGCCGGGCTTGTGCGAGCCGTCTTTCGCCACGCCCATGTCGCCGATGCGCACGCCGACCACGCGGCCGTCTTCGATCAGGGTTTCGGCCGCGGCGAAGCCGGGGTAGATCTCCACGCCCAGCGCTTCGGCCTGCGGCGCCAGCCAGGCGCAGGTGGCGCCCAGGCTGACGATGAAGTTGCCGTGGTTGTTCATCTGCGGCGGTGCGATCGGAAACTTGTAGCCGCCAGTTTTGGTGAGGAACCAGAACTCGTCCTCGGTGGCGGGCACGCAGACCGGCGGCGGGTTGTTGCGCCAGCCGGGCAGCAGCTCATCCAGCGGGCCGGGCTCGATCACCGCACCCGACAGAATCTGCGCGCCGATGGTCGAGGCCTTCTCGATCACGCACACCGACAAATCCGGCTTGAGCTGCTTCAGTCGGATGGCGAAGGCGAGGCCGGCCGGGCCTGCGCCCACCGTGACCACGTCGTATTCCATGACATCGCGCTCGCTCATGGGCTGGCTCCTGGCTGTGTGCGTGAAAGGGGGCATTATCGGGGGCGCGGCGTGCAGGCGACAGCGTGTTGACTGCGGCGGCTCCACACTGCGAGTCAGCCATCGCCGCGGAGGTCGACGGCGACTCGAACGGGCGGAGAGCATACCCCAGCGTATGGAATGGATCGAGATCGAGCTGCCGGGCGCCGAGCTGCGGATCGCGCCGACGTTTCTGGGGGCTGTCGATGCCGATGCCGCGCTCGCGGCGCTCCGCAGCGAGATTCCCTGGGAGCAGCACCGCATCCGACTCTATGGCCGCGAGCACGCCTCGCCGCGCTTGTCCTGCTGGATTGGAGACCCCGGCGCGGCCTACACCTATTCGCGCACGCGCTTCGAGCCGCGGCCGTGGACGCCTGTGCTCGGGGCCTTGAAGGCCAAGGTGGAGGCCGCCTGCGGCTCTCGCTTCAACAGCGTACTGGCCAATCTGTACCGCGACGGCGCCGATGGCATGGGCTGGCATGCCGACGACGAGCCCGAGCTCGGGCCGCAACCGGTCATCGCCTCGCTCAGTCTCGGTGCCTCGCGTGGATTTGCATTCCGTGACCGCGCTGAGCGCAGGCAGCGACTCAGGCTGGAGCTGCCGCACGGCAGTCTGCTGACGATGGCGGGCCGCACCCAGGCGCTGTACCAGCACGCCCTGCCCAAGAGTGCGCGCCCGCTGCCGGCGCGTCTGAACCTGACCTTCCGTTGGGTCGGGCCCCGCGTCGCCGCATGAAAAGTGTGAAGGACTATGGCATGCTCGCCGCGCGCCGTTCTGCCGGGTGACAAAAACCGCGCTGCACGCTGCTGCGGCTCCACAGCCCGGCCATTGCGCTATTGCTGATCGACTGCGTCCTCACCCCTTCAGGGAGCACGACATGACCAAGACACTGACCCGCCTTGCCGGCCTTTCGCTGAGCCTTTCCCTTGCCGCTGCAGCCCAGGCCGAGACGGTCTGGTTCGAAGTGGCCGAAATCGAGACCGAGCGGAATCAGAGTTTCCTCGTTGCGCTCACCGATCCCGAGCACATCGCCAACGCCCGCGCCCTGATCGCCAACGGCGGGCGGCCCAGCGACAGCCTTCCCGGCATCCTGCTGGCGCGGATCGGTGTCGGCGGCGACGGGTTCAACCGCGACATCCGCGATCCCGAACAGCGCCTGTGGCGCTGGCACATCGATCAGGTTGATGGCTTCGGCGGGCTCGCGATCGAGCTCTGTGACGGTTGGCCCGGCTTCATCGAGGAGAACCCCAAGGCATTCATCCGCAACACCGGCGGACAGATCTGCCTGTGGGGCTACACCATCAAGTCCGAACTGCCCGGTGCGCCGCCCTTCCAGATCGACGAAGGCCTGGATGGCGCCTGGTACAACCCGGAGCGCAGCGGCCAGGGCGTCTATCTCGATGTGCTTTCCGAGCAGAACAAACTCGCCTTCGCCTGGTTCACCTGGGCGGATGGAGCGCCTGGTGCGATCCGCGCGGCCGAGCATCTGTGGTTCTCCGGCTTGACTGACATCAACGGCGATGAAGCCCAAGGTGCGATTTACCAGACCACCGGCGGCAGTTTCGCCGGCAACCAGGCTCTGGATACACGCGGAACCGGCCAGGCCAGTTTCGTGTTCAAGGACTGCAACACGGGAACCCTGAGCTACCGCTTCGACAGCGGTGAGCAGTCCGATATTCCGCTGCGCCGCGTGGTGCCCATCAAGGGGTGCATGCGCTGAGAGCCGCGCTTCGGAAGTAGGCATTCGGGATTCGTCGGCAGCCGGCTGCCGCGAAGTTCCAACCTGAAGGCCCATTCGCGAGCGGCCTCGGAGTGAGCTGCTTGGGATTTGTGTCTCCCGGAATTCCGCATCTTCACTGTCACAGGATCATGCAGGCGACCCCTGCCATCGCCAGTGCGATGCCGCCGGCGCGGCGACGGTCCATCGGTTCGCGCAGCCAAAGCCAGGCCAGCAGGACGATGAAGGCGGAAGAGCTTTCGTTGATGATCGCCGCGATCATGGCGTCGGTGTACTTGTAGCCGCCCAGCCAGAACAGGGTCGACAGGAACTGGCCGACGAACGCGGCCAGCAGCAGCGTGGGCCAGTGAACCCGCATGCGCCGCGGGTCGAGCCTGCCGAGCTCGCCGCGCACGCCGGCGATCAGCACGATCCCGACCAGCGCCCCAGCCATCCGGATCAGGCTCACCCACACCAGCGGCTGCGCTTCCAGTACGCGCTTGACCATGACGATGGCGATCGCCATCAGCAGAATCGCAAGCACGCCCAGCAGCACGCCCGAAAGCACGCTGGCGCCACCGGTCTCACGCTCGCGCTTGCCGCTGACCAGCAGCACGCCTGAGCTCACCAGTACGAAGCCGACGATCTGCAGCGGGCCCAGACGTTCGCCGAGAAACACGAAGGACAGGGCGATCACGAAGGGGCTGTAGAGGTTGCCGATGATGCCCATGCGGCCGGCGCCGAGCTGGTTCAGTGCCTTCAGGTACAGCGTGTCCGCGATCGCCAGCCCGAGTACCCCGCTCGCTATCGCGATCGCGATCTCGGCGCCGCTGATGTCCGGCAGGGCAAGTCCGTGCACCAGCGGCAAAGTGGCCGCCAGCATCAGCAGCACCAGCACGTTCTTGATGAAATTGAGCTGCAGCGGCGGCAGATAGGCGCCGAGCTTGCGGTAGAGGATCACACCGATCGCCCAGGCCAGGGCACTCAACAGGGCGAACGCTTCGCCGAGGCCAAAGCTCGTGGACATGCGCGCTGCCGCCTGGAGGGGCGCGCAGTATGCCGAGCCTGAACGGGTGCGGCGAGCCACGGACCCGGAGCGCGCGCTGCCGGTATCCTTTGTGACCCTTCGCTGCGCCCCGCCATGAGCCCCCAGCCCTCCTACGCCAACCGCATCGAGTTCCTGCTGCAGCTCGCGGCCAGCCTGCATGCGTACGGCACCACCGCCCAGCGTCTGGAAGCGGCGATTTCGAAGGTCGCGTCTCGCCTGCGTCTACGCTGCAACGCCTGGGCGAATCCGACCGGGCTGATCCTGTCGGTGGTCGATGCCGACGCCGAAGTCGAGGACGGTGTCCCTGCCGCTGAAACCACGCGGGTGGTCCGATTGGAGCCCGGTGACGTCGACCTGGCGCGGCTGTGCGCGGCCGACGCCATCGCCGAACAGGTGCTGGCCGGCGCGATGAGCCTGAGCGAGGGCGCGCGCGCGCTGCGTGCGCTGAAGGCGCCATCGGGCGCCGGCGCGCAGACCCTGACCGCGCTCAGCTTCGGTTTCGCGTCGGCCAGCGTCGCCGGTCTGCTCGGCACGGCATGGGCGGACATCGCGACCGCCGCCGGCATCGGCTGGGTGATCGGTGTGCTGTACGTGTTGGGGGCAGGGCGACCGCGGCTGTCCGAAGGCCTTGATGCCATCGCCGCGCTGCTGGCGACCCTGCTGGCGACCGCAGTGGCGTTCTGGCTGGTGCCGGTCAATCTCAAGACTGTCGTGGTGGCCAGCCTGATCGTGCTGCTGCCCGGGCTGACTCTCGCCAATGCGGTGTCCGAACTGTCCAGCCAGCATCTGGTGGCCGGCACCGCCCGCTTCGCCGGTGCGGTGGCGACCTTGCTCAAACTCACCTTCGGCACCGTGGCCGCAACCCAGTTTGCACGCCTGCTAGGTTGGGTTCCCCTGGAGCCGCCGCCGCCGATGCCGCCCGAGTGGCTGGAGTGGGCGGCATTGCTGCTCGCGGCCTATTCGTTCGCGGTGCTGTTCCGCGCCGATCGGCGCGATTATCCGGTGGTGATGGCCTCAGCCATCCTCGGTTATCTCTGCAGTCGCTATGGCGGAGCTGCGCTGGGCAATGAAGCCGGCGTATTTGTCGCCGGTTTCATGGTCAGCGCCGCGAGCAATATCTACGCCCGGGCACTGCGACGGCCGGGCGCGGTGGTGCGGGTACCGGGCATGATCCTGCTGGTGCCGGGCAGCGTCGGTTTCCGTAGCCTTTCTTTCGTTTTCGAGCGCGATGTCTTCCTCGGTCTCGACGCCGCATTCACCGTGGTCACGGTGCTGATTTCGCTGGTCGCCGGCCTGCTGTTCGGCAATCTTCTGGTGCCGCCCCGCCGTAGCCTGTAACGGCCTCGGCTGCGGGCCCGCATTCGTTGATCCCGAAATGCAAAACGCCGGCCCCGGGGCCGGCGTTTTGCATAGACGCGCGCGCGTTTCAGCCGACGCGCAGCGAGCTTTCAGAGGCGCCGGCGGCCAGCGCATCCTTGAACCAGTTCGGGCGCTTGCCGCGGCCGCTCCAGGTCTGCGAGGAATTGGCCGGATTGGCGTACTTGGCAGCGACGCTGCCCTTGCCAGCCTTGCGGCCGGTACCGAACAACTCTTCGATCGTGTAGCCCTCGTCCTTGGCGATCTGGGCGAGTTTCTTGCGGACGTCATTGATGCGCTGCTTCTGCAGGGTGCGCTTGGTCTCCGCGGCCTGCGCGATCAGTTCATCCAGCTGCTGCGGGGTAAGGCCGGCAAGATCAATAGCCATTCGAATGCTCCTGTCTGGTGGAAATCAGTTGTTGTTGGTTTGTGCAGTACCGAGGGTTCATGCATTCGCGTGAACGCTCCGGTTTATAGACCAAGCGTGGCGGTCTGGCAATGTCTGGGCGCTCAGTGGGCGGGGCTTGAATGCCCGCAGCGATTCCAGCGGTGGAGCCATGAGCCCGCGGCGCACGCACTCAAACGCTTGATTCCGTTAATGGAGTGCGCGCTTGCCGGCGGGTATTGAATCAATGAGCGCCTGCAGGCGGCGTCTCGTTCGCTGGCCCGGCTGTGCAAGGCGCGGTATCGCAGGTGAATGCGCGCGCGCTGCTGCCCGTCGAGCCCTGCACAAATGCCGCGAATGCCGGCATAGGTGTCGGGTCCCGGATGATCGCACTCCAGTTCGCCCTGAAACGCGGCAGGTCGACGCAGGACGCGGCGGTAAGCGCAGGCGCATGCTCGCTGGCAGGGCCGACGTACGCAGCCAGCAGGACGAAGGTGACGAGCAAGGGCAGGCGGACCATGGTCAGGGTGACGCTCGGGCGAATCACGCGCAGGGCCTGAATCTCTACGAGATGCTGTTGTACTTACGGGGACTGCACGCGGCAGGCCACCAGCGGTTCGTCCAGCGCGCGGTCGAACGTCACCGACTCGACTTGGCGCGGCGAGTCCGGAAACTCGATCCGTACCTTGAGCGGCGCATCGCCGGCGTCGTCGCGCAGGTTCGACAGGCCTTCGAAGCGGACCAGGCGCCGCGTCTGTGCGTCGTAGGCTACGTAGATCGATGGTGCGAGCCAGCCGAGCCAGCCCCCAAGGCGCAGTTGGAACGCACGCAGCGACGGGTCGTCCGAGTCCACCGGCGAGACCTCGAAGCGGTAGGCGCGCAGGCGCGAGGGCACCAGAAACTGCATCGACTGCGGCTGGCCGCGCGTCAGCGGATCCCAGGCCGCGCGCACCCATTCGTCGAAGCCGGCGTCCGCGACCAGCGGACCGGGCGGCAGCAGGGCCGCGGCTTCCGCCTTGCCGGGTGCTGTCCACGCCACCCGCAGGCCCTCGTCGGTGCGCTCGGCGCCCTCGCGGTAGCCGCTGCGTGCGTCCTCGAGCTGGAATGAGGGCGCGGCGGGGTCGTCGCCGTAGCGTACGCGCTTGCGCGCGAATGCCGAACCGTCGAGGCAGCGGTACAGCACGAGGCGATCGTCGAGCCTGCCATGCGACCGGCGGACGAGGTGTTCTTCGCGATATAGCGGCGAGCCATCCGACAAGGCGCTGGCAAGCGCGTACTCGCGCTGCACCATGGCCTGCGCTGGAACCGCAGTCAGGGCTGCGAGCACGGCGGTGCCGATGAGGTGCATCAGAATCCTGTTCATGGTCATGGTCATGGCGATGGGCTCCGGGTCAGTGGACGAGGGGGCCGGGCGCGCGGCGCGCCGGCGGCCACGGAAAGAAGGCGCTGACCTCCGCCTGGTAGCGTCGATAGTCGTCGCCGCGTGTGCGTAGTGCCTGCGCCTCCGTCCAGGGGATACCGCTGACCCGCCACAGGAAGGCCAGCATCAGGACCGGGCCGGTCCAGGCCAGCCACCACAGCGGGCCGGTCCCCGCCAGCGCGACGTAGGCGAACCAGTGCAGCCACTCGAAAAAGTAGTTCGGGTGCCGCGACCAGGCCCACAGACCCGTGCGGCAGGTGCGTGCGCGCTGCGCGGGGTCGCGGCGATGCGCCAGCAGCTGGCGGTCTGCCAGCGCCTCGCCGCCCACCGCCAGCAGCCAGATGGCGATGGCAATCCACACCCCGGCGCTCGCCCGTCCAGCGGGTGCCGATGCGGCAGCCAAGAACGGCAACGCGAACAACGCGATCACCAGTGCCTGTACCTGGAAGAAGGCGAACCAGCGCCATGTGTGGTCGCCGATCGCCTCACGCATGGCTCGATAGCGACCGTCCTCGACCTCGCTATTGACGCGGTGCCACAGGAAGCGGAATAGGCGGAGTCCCCAGAGGCCGCCGAAGGCCGCGACCAGCACGCGCACCAGCGGATCACCCTCGGCGAGCGCGGCCACGGTCGCGGCGGACAGCGCCATGCCGAGCGCCCAGAAGACGTCCACGTAGCCCATGTTGCGCCTTGAGCGCGCGTAGAGAAAGGCGGCGCTCATGCCCAGTGCCGCCGAGCCCCAGACCGCGAGCAGGATGGCGAGCGCGCTCATGCGAAGGACCCCGGGTGCGCGGCACCCATCCGCTGGTCGAGGGCATACAGGGTCGGTAGCGCGATCGCCCAGCCCACCGCTACCGCAGCCAGCGCGGGAACGCTGCCGGACGGAAACGCGACTGCGCCCGCAACCGTGGCCGCGCTGGCATAGGCCAGCGGGCCGCAGAGGAGGCCGAACGCCGCCGCGGCCAGCGGGCGGCGGGCCAAGAAGGCCATCGAGTGGGCGAGGGTCAGGGCGAAGCCGGCCCACAGCGCGAGGATCCATGGCGGCGCCAGTGCACGCGGCCCGGCGGCTGTAGCGTAGTCCAGCAAGCCGCTCGCACCGAGCAGGCCGTCGATCATCAGTCCCAGCGCCAGGGACGCGGCCAGCAGGCGCAGATCACGTACTGGCGTTGGCGTCCAGCGCAGGTGCAGTGCGATGAAGGCGGCCGCCGCCAACGGTCCCGCCCAGCCCCAGCCGACACCCGCGCCAAGTACGCAGGCCCACCAGACCGCCTGGAATCCCAGAGCGTTGAAGATGATCCATCGCATGATGCCTTCCTCCTCCCGATCTTGATGCTGCGGTCGGACCGACCGCGGGTGAACCGGAGGCTGCGGCTTCGGCCGCCCTCGACGGGCGCAGGCTCCGTGAAAAATGCACCAGCGGCGCGGCGGCTGCATAAACGGAGTTGGGCGGCAGGCATCGGCGTGCGGTTGGAATCGACAGTCTGTGACGGTCATGCGCAGGCGTGGCACGTCCTGCGCCGGGGGGGCGGCGGCCGCAGGCGGGGCTCTCCGGCTCCGTGACTGCAGTCCGGGATTGGACGCGTCCTATACTTGACTGTCGTACTGTCACGAGAAGAGAGAGACTCTGCATGCCTCGCGTCAAGGTCTGGGTTTGGTGGCTGTCGGTGTCCTTCGTCTTCGCCCTGCTCCTGATGCGCACCGATTCCGAGGTTGCACGCGGGCTGCCGGCCATCGCCGCGCTGGGCATCTGGTTCGCGCATGTCGCACTGGGACTCGGCGCGGCGATCGCGAGCACGCGTCTGCTAGGCAGCATGCGCTGGACGGCGGCGCGCTCACCCGCCCTGCAGCTGCTCGCCGGTGGGCTGATGGGCAGTCTTGCTTTCGCGCCGCTTTCGCTCGGGCTTGAAAAGCTGTTTCCGGCACCCGCCGAAGATGCCGTCGACGGCTGGCTGGATGCGCTGGAGCAGGCGGGGGGCGCGCTCGCGCTCGCGGCCGAGTGGTTGCAGCTCGCGCCCGCCTACCTTGCGAGCTGGGCGATCCTCAATGCGCCGCCGGTGCTTGCGGCCCGGGTTCCGCGCTATGCGGCGCTCGTGTCGGCTTCCAGCGGCGATGGCTCTGACGGCGACGACGTGTCCGGGCAGGAACTGGATGGGCCGGAAATGTCGCGGACTGAGCCGTTGTCATCGTCCGCGCGCCTGCCTGCGGGCGTGCCAGTGACCGATGTTGCTCGCCCGGCGACGGCGCCGCCGGCTGCGGATTCCGTCGAGGTGGAGGCTGCGCTGTCGAAACCTCTGCTTGCCCGTGTTCCGCGCTCGATCGGCGTGAATCTGCTGATGGCGCAGTCCGATCTGCACTATCTGCATCTGCGGACCACGCTGGGCACTGCCACCTTGCTCGGCACGATCTCCGAGCTGGAGGCGGAGATGGGTGATCGCGGTTTGCGGGTGCACCGCTCGTACTGGGTGGCGGTCGACCACGTGCGGCGCGTGCGACGCACCGCAAGTGGCTGGTATTGCATGCTGTCGGATCAGACCAAGGTTCCGGTCAGTCGACGGCGACTGGCGGCCGTGAAGGAGCGACTTGGCGTCGACTTTGTGCGGGATGTTCAGGTCGATGGAGGATGACGGGCTGCGTGTTCGCGGCCCGTCATCCCTTCGTTTCAGGGGGCGCGGCACACCGCGCCTGGGGCTGAGCTCGCCACCAGTTCGCAGGCCGGCGGCTGGGTGCCGAGCAGCGCCGCCATCACCGGAGACACGCTGCAGCCGCATGCAGAGGCGTCGGGCAGGGCGAGCTGCGCGCTGCCGATGTCGATCAGACCTGAGGCGGAGTTTTCGAACACCCAGGCCGGAAAGCTGCTGCCGGCAATCATCAGGGCTGGCGTGCTGCCGGCATCGAAGCGATAGGCGATCGGCGAAAACCGCACCGAGATGCGGCGTCCTCGGGCCTCGCCGATAAGGGATTCACTGAGGAGGCGAATCTCGCCATCGGGGCGGACATCGACGAGTTTCGCGACCAGCGGGCCGCGGTAGCCTCGGCGCAGTCGAATCGATGCTTCGACCTCGCCGACGATCGGAAGCGCCGCGCTTAGCGGACTACCCAGCAGCAGGCCGACGTCCGGCCGCGCCAGCAGCGGAGACTGGTCCAGCATGCCGGCCGGGGCGATGAGGTGATTGCCGCCCAGTGTCGGCACGGGGCGCGTCGGATCGACCGGGATTGCCGCGGAGGGCGCCTGCAGCTCGGCCACGCGCGTGCGGGTGACCAGCGGCCAGCGAGGGCTGCCGATGATCGACGCTGCGCCTTCTCCCGCCCAGGTGAACTGCACCTTCGGCCACTGTGCAACCTCGTTCTCGGTGCCCTTCAGCCAGTAGTCGAACCAGGTGAACATCGGGCGGATGGGCCACAGCTCGGGGTCATCGACGTCGTAATGCGTGCCATCTAGCATGATGAGCCGGTCATTGCGGCCAGCCGCGCCGCGCCGCGCCCATGCGTCCATGGCGCTGTCGTGAAAGAAGTCATGCCACAGACCCACTTGCAGCATCGGCGCGCGCAGCCGACGCGTGACGTCCCCCGCCTGCAGAGCGCGCGGATCGGTGCGTGCTGCCAGCAGATCGCCCCAGCGGGGCTGCAGATCGCTGACGACCGGAAAGTCCTCGGTCGGGGTCAGGCTCCACCACTCGGAGGCGGAAGCGTCGCCATCCTCGAGCGCGCCGAACATGTCGCCGAGTGCCTCGATCGCCATGCCCTTCAGGTCGTCGAGCGATTCCTCGTCGATCCCGAGCCGCGATTCGTGGTCCTCGCTGTTTTCGAGTGACTGTGAAAGGACGAAGGGCAGCAGGGCCTCCCACTTGGTTGATCGATCCGGAAAGATCACTCCACCCAGAAAGTCCGGGCTGGTTGCCTGGGCGTAGATGGCGCGCACCGAGGCCCTGCCGGTCGCCGCCGCCTGCAGCGCCGCAACACCGCCGGCGGAGTCACCGAACACGCCCAGCCTGCCGTTGGACCACGGCTGCTCTTCGATCCAGCGCAGCAGGGCGTCACCGTCGGCGCGCTCGTCGAGGAACAGACTGAAGGTGCCGTCAGACTCGTTGCGGCCGCGGACGAACTGGATGACAAGGGCATAGCCGCGGTCGGTGGCTTCAGTCCAGCCGATGTCTTTCTCGTCGGCCTCGATTTCGGCATTCGCGTGATCTTCGGGGAACCCGCTCACCGGCGTAAGGGGAAGGTCATACGGGCTGCGGGTGACCAGCGTCGGCCACGGCCCACTGCCTTCGCCGGGTAGGTAAACCAGAGTCTGCAACTCGGTGGCGTCGGATGCGGGCACCCGGAACTCGGCCACCAGGTGGCCCGCTTCAGCGCGGTGGAAGCCCGCGGGTGTCGCCATCGCGAAGGTGGGTACACATGCCAGCAGCAGCGCGTTGATTGCACTTCGACTCATGATGTTCATCGTTGACGTCCTCGTTCGGCACCCCGACGTGGGTGCTTCCGCACCGGCGGTCATCGCCGGGTGGTCGCATGCTTGACGGGTTGCCCGACCGTTGGTGCCAGTGATCGCACCAGAGGTGAGTTGCGGCGCCTGAACTGCACGAGCGGTCGTACTCCGAGCATTGGCCCGCGGTGTCACGGGTGATCAACCGGCGTCGGCCATCGCAGGACGTTCATGAACTCCGAGACGCGCCGTCGGCCTCACGCGGATCAGCGCCCCCGACGCGGTTGCCGATGGTTGGCCGATGGCGGTCCGTGTGCGCTAAACGGATTCCACACCAAGGAGTCGGGGGGCCTTGGCGTCGCCTCCAGATGCGCGAAAGATCAGTGCGCGGACGAGCAGCGGACTGGACGCCCGGCGTGCTCCTGGTTTCGAGTGCCGCTGTGTCGCGGGTTCAGGCCGGACAGGCAGCGGCCAGCGTGGATGCGCTTGGACAGTTATGCTTTCAGGGCGAATTGCGGAACGCAATTCCTAAATGCGGAACAACCTTGGGGATGGAACTCTATGAGCCTGCGTCAACTGTTCGAACTCGGCGGCCGGGTTGCCGTCGTCACCGGCGGCTCGCGCGGTCTCGGCCTGCAGATCTCCGAAGGTCTGGCCGAGATGGGGGCCGCGCTGGTCATCACTGCGCGCAAGACCGAGGAGCTGGCGCAGGCGCAGGCGCACCTGCAAGCTCTGGGTGCCGAGGTCCTGGCGGTGCCGCTGGACATCGCCAAGCCGGGAGCCGCCGCCGCTCTGGTCGATGCCGCGCTGGCGCGCTTCGGAAGGATCGACATCCTGGTCAACAACGCGGGTGCCACCTGGGGCGCACGCGCCGAAGAGCACCCGCCCGAGGCCTGGGCCAAGGTCATTGATCTCAATCTCAATGCGCTGTTCGCGCTGACCCAGGAAGTTGCGCGACGCTGCCTGCTGCCGCAGGGCAAGGGCCGCATCATCAATGTCTCGTCGGTGGCCGGTCTCGGGGCCTCGCCGCCAGAAGTGCTGCGTGCGGCGGCCTATCACGCCAGCAAGGGCGCGGTGGTCAATCTCACCCGCGCCTTGGCCGCCGAATGGGGCGGGCGCGGCATCACCGTCAACGGCATCTGCCCGGGCTTCTTCAGCAGCAAGATGGCCGACAAGATCATCGAGCGCTCGCACGAGCTGCTGACCCGTTTGACGCCGCGCGGGCAGATGGGCGGCGAAGAAGACTTGAAGGGCCTGGCGGTGCTGCTGGCCTCGGATGCGTCGGCACACATCAACGGCCAGAACATCGCCGTCGACGGCGGCATGAGCGTGCTCTGATGGCCCTGCCTGCGGGTGTCACCGCGGTGCGCGAGGCGCATCGCATCGACGAGGCCGCGCTGGCCCACTGGCTTCAGCGCAGCCTGGGTCTCGGCGGCGAACTGAAGCTCTGGCAGTTCGAGGGCGGGCAGAGCAATCCGACCTACTACCTCGAAGTCGGTGCCGAGCGCCTCGTGCTGCGGCGCAAACCGCCGGGCAAGCTGCTGCCGTCGGCGCATGCCGTCGATCGCGAATACCGGGTGATCCGCGCGCTGCGCAGTTCTGCGGTGCCGGTGGCCGAAGCGCTCGCCCTGTGCGAGGACGATTCCGTCATCGGTACGGCCTTCTACGTCATGCGCCACGTGCCCGGACGCGTGTTCTGGGACCCGAAGCTGCCCGAGCTCGAATCCGCGCAGCGGCGCGAGGCCTTCCTGTCGATGGCGCGCACCATCGCCGCCCTGCATGCCATCGAACCCGCCACGGTCGGCCTGGAAGACTACGGTGCGCCGGGCAACTATCTGGAGCGTCAGACCAGCCGTTGGACCCGCCAATACCAGGCCTCGGAAGCGCCGCCGATCGAGGCGATGGAGCGCCTGATCGAATGGCTGCCGGCGCATTTGCCGCCGCCCAATGAAGTGCGCGTGGTCCACGGCGACCTGCGGCTGGACAACTTCATCTTCGCGCCCGAAGCGATCGAGATCTGCGCCCTGCTGGACTGGGAGCTGTCGACGCTCGGCGATCCGCTGGTCGACTTCGCCTACAGCACCCTGACCTGGCGCATGCCCGGCGCAGGCTTTCGTGGACTCGCCGGCGTCGACATCGAAGCCCTCGGCATTCCCGGCGAGGCCGAGTACATCGCCGAGTACTGCCGGCTCGCCGGCGTCGAGGTCGGCGCGGACGGCAGGCCCGCGCACTGGAACACTTACCTCGTCTTCAACCTGTTCCGGCTCGCCGCGATCCTGCAGGGCGTGCTCGCCCGCGCCCTGGCCGGCAATGCAGCGTCGAGCAAGGGCGCGGAAATGGGACGGCAGGCCGTACCGCTGGCCGAGCTGGCCTGGTCGATCGCACAGAAGGAAACGCCCTGATGGACTTCAACTACTCGCAGCGCACGCGTGAGCTGCTGGCCCGCGTCGAGGCTTTCATGCAGGCCGAGGTGTATCCCGGCGAGGCCGCCTTTTTCGACGAGGTCGATGCGAATCGTCGCGCCGGCAACGCCTGGGTGCCGACCCGCGTGGTCGAGACGCTCAAGGCCAAGGCGAGGACCGCCGGGCTGTGGAATCTGTTCCTGCCCGAGTCCTCGCGCGGCGCGGGCCTGACCAATGCCGAGTACGCGCCGCTGTGCGAGCTGATGGGGCGCTCGCCGATCGCGCCCGAGGTGTTCAACTGCAGCGCGCCCGACACCGGCAACATGGAGGTGCTGGAGCGCTACGCCACGCCCGCGCAACAGGCGCAGTGGCTCGCGCCGCTTCTGGAGGGCGAGATCCGCAGCTGCTTTGCCATGACCGAGCCCGATGTGGCCTCGTCTGATGCGACCCAAATCCGCACGCGCATCGAGCGCGAGGGCGATCAATACCTGATCAACGGCCGCAAGTGGTGGAGCTCGGGCGCCAATGACCCGCGCTGCCGGATCCTGATCGTCATGGGGCAGAGCCAGCCCGATCACCCGAGCCCGCATCTGCGGCAGTCGATGATCCTGGTGCCGATGGACACGCCGGGCGTGCAGCTGCTGCGCCACTTGCCTGTGTTCGGCTACGACGACGCGCCGCATGGCCACGGTGAGATCGTCTTCGACAACGTGCGCGTACCCGCCGAGAACATACTGCTCGGCGAGGGCAGGGGCTTCGAGATCGCCCAAGGGCGGCTGGGGCCGGGCCGTATCCACCACTGCATGCGGCTGATCGGGCTGGCTGAACGTGCGCTCGAGCTGATGTGCAGGCGGGCGCTGAGCCGCCACGCCTTCGGCAAAGCCGTGGCCGATCAGGGCGTCACCCGCGAGCGCATCGCCGAGGCGCGCATCCTGATTGATCAGGCCCGTCTGCTGACGCTGAACGCGGCATGGAAGATGGACACCGTCGGCAACAAGGTCGCGGCCAAGGAGATCGCGATGATCAAGGTCGCGGCGCCGAACATGGCCTGCCAGGTCATCGACTGGGCGATTCAGATCCATGGCGGTGGTGGCGTCAGTAATGACTTTCCGCTCGCGTACGCCTACGCGATGGCGCGTACCCTGCGGTTGGCGGATGGCCCCGACGAGGTCCACCGAAACCACATCGCCAAGCTCGAGCTCAAGCGCTGGAGCTGAA
>JBIJCA010000350.1:0-4134 GCA_044344935.1 Aquimonas sp.
CACGGACGCCACGTCGACCCACCAACACCGCGACCCATAGGGTGGGCCCTGGCCCACCATGGGCTCGATGCTCGCCCCGGTCATCGAAGGCTCCGTGCCACGACAACCACGCACGGTCGCCACGTCGACCCACCAACACCGAGACCCATAGGGTGGGCCCTGGCCCACCATGGCCTCGACGCTCGCCCCGGTCATCGAAGGCTCCGTGCCGCGACAACCACGCACGGTCGCCACGTCGACCCACCAACACCGGCGCGAGGCTTGAGCTTACGGTGGGCCAGGGCCCACCCTATGAGCTCGCTACGCTGTAGCCCGAACACGCAACACCGGGGCGAACGTCGAGCTCCGGTGGGTCGAGACCCACCCTATGGTTTGCCACAGAATCCCCCATGACCTCCCGCATCCTCATCGCTGACGACCAGGCCGACGTGCTTCAGGCCCTGCGCCTGCTGCTGAAATCCGAAGGCCACACCTGCGTCTGCGCGGACGGCCCGCGCGAGGCCGTGGAGAAGCTGCGGCGTGAAGCCTTCGACGCCGCGCTGATCGACCTCAACTACACCCGCGACACCACCTCGGGCGAAGAAGGTCTGGCCCTGCTCGCCGAGCTGAAGAAGCTCGCGCCCGAGCTGCCGGTGGTGGTGATGACCGCCTGGGGCAGCATCGATCTGGCGGTGCGCGCCATGCGCGAGGGCGCCGCCGACTTCGTCGAGAAGCCCTGGGACAATGTGCGCCTGCTGTCCATCCTGGCCACCCAGGTCGCGCTGGGTCGCAGCCAGCGCCGTGCGGCGCGGCTGGAGGGCGAGAATCGCGCGCTCAAGGAAGGCGAGGGCGCCGAGCCCTTCATCGCCGAAGCGCCCTCGATGCGCCCCCTGCTGGACCTGCTCGACCGCGTCGCACCGTCGGATGCGAATGTGCTGATCCTCGGCGAGAACGGCACCGGCAAGGGCCTGCTCGCGCGCGAGCTGCACCGGCGCTCGGCGCGCGCGCAGGCCACCCTGGTCAAGGTCAACATGGGCGGCATCGCCGAGACGGTCTTCGAATCGGAAATGTTCGGCCACGTGCGCGGTGCCTTCACCGACGCCAAGGCCGACCGCATCGGCCGCTTCGAGCTGGCCGACGGCGGCACCCTGTTCCTCGACGAGATCGCCAACATCCCCCCCAGCCAGCAGCCCAAGCTGCTGCGCGTGCTGGAGGACGGCGAACTCGAACGCGTGGGGTCCTCGCGCACGCTGAAGGTGGACGTGCGTCTGGTCTCAGCCACCAATGCCGACCTCTCCGACGAGGTCGCCGCCGGCCGCTTCCGCAAGGACCTGCTGTACCGCCTCAACACGGTCGAACTGCGCCTGCCGCCGCTGCGCGAACGGCGCGAGGACATCGCCGCGATGGCGCGCGACTGCCTGGCCCGCGCCGCGCAGCGCTATCGTCGCGAGGGCCTGCGCTTGGCGCCCTCGGCCCTGCGTGCGCTGGAACAGCATGCCTGGCCGGGCAACGTGCGCGAGCTGTCGCACGTGATCGAGCGCGCGGTGCTTATGGCGCGCGCCGCCGAGATCGACAGCTTCGATCTCGGCAGCGCGGCGACCGGCGAAACCGCCGCCGTGGCCTCGGCCGCGCCGCTGTCGGGGATGACCCTGGAGCAGGCCGAGCAGGCCATGATCCGCAACGCGCTGGATCAGTGCCGCGGCAACATCCAGCGCGCCGCCGAAGTGCTGGGCCTGAGTCGCGGCGCGCTGTACCGGCGGCTGGAAAAGTACGGGCTGGCGGTCGAGGAATGAGCCTGCGCGGTCCACGCGGAAAGCATCTCGGTCATTCTCGCGAACGGCGCGCGGGTGCCCCATGCTGAAGCCGAACTTCGAACGCCGACTGCTGTTCGATGCCGCCCTGCTGCTGCTGCCGTCCGCGCTGTGCATCGGCCTGCTGCTGTGGCTGCCGGAAGCGACTCTGCTGCGCCTGCGCACGCCGCTGCTGATCTGCACCGCCATCGCCAGCCTGCTGCTGGCCCTGCGCCTGAAACAGCGCGTGGTCTATCCGCTCTACACCTTGGCCAACCTGCTCGAAGCCCTGCGCGAAGGCGACTTCAGCCTGCGCGGCTCGCGCGCGCAGCGCGGTGACGCGATCGGTGAAGTGATCTGGGAGGTCAATGCTCTGTCCGCCACCCTGCGCGAGCAGCGACTGCGGGTGGAAGAGTCCAACGCCCTGCTCGGCAAGCTGGTCGAGGCCATCGACATCGCCCTGTTCAGCTTCGACAGCGAGGCGCGGCTGCAGCTGGTCAACGGCGCCGGGCTGCGCCTGCTCGGACGGCGTGAGGCCAAGGGCCTGAGCGCGACGGCGCTGGGTCTGCAGGACGTGCTCGCGGTCGAATCCGCCACCGTGATCAGGCGCAGCTTCGGCGGCAGCGAAGGCCGCTTCGACGTGCGCCGCTTCCATTTCCGCTCGGCCGGCCGCCCGCAGGACCTGCTGGTGATCACCGACCTCTCGCGCGCCCTGCGCGAAGAGGAGCGCCAGGCCTGGCAGCGCCTGATCCGCGTGCTCGGCCATGAGCTGAACAATTCGCTGGCGCCGATCAAATCGATGGCCGGCACCCTGGTGCGCGTGCTGGCGCGAGAGCCCTTGCCTGAAGACTGGCGCGAGGACGTCGACGCCGGCCTGCAGGTGATCGGCGACCGCGCCGAAGCGCTGAACCGCTTCATGATCGGCTACACCGCCCTGGCCCGATTGCCCCCGCCGCAGCGTCGCGAGGTCGAGCTGGCGCCGCTGCTGCGGCGTGTCGCTGCCCTGGAGCAACGCGTGCCGGTCACGCTCGGCGTGCTGCCCGAGCTGCGCTTCTCCGCCGACCCCGATCAGCTGGAGCAGGCCCTGATCAACCTGGTCAAGAACGCCGCCGAGGCCGCGCTGGCCGAGCAGGGCGGCGTCGAGCTGCGCGCCCGCGTCGAAGGCGACAGCCTGCTGATCGAAGTGCTCGACGAAGGCCTGGGCCTGGCCCGCACCGACAACCTGTTCGTGCCCTTCTTCACCACCAAGCCCGGCGGCTCCGGCATCGGCCTGGTGCTGGCCCGACAGATCATCGAAGGCCACGGCGGACGGCTGAGCCTGCAGAACCGCGAAGATGCGAAGGGCTGTCGGGCCGAGGTGTGGTTGGAGAGCGGGGATTCGGGATTTGGGAGTGGGGATTGAGCTCGGGCGGGCGAGCCGAGTGCGGTTGCCGTCGCTGTGGAGTGCTCAGGTGGAGTTCGATCGAGTGGAGCGACCGCGAGTGGGGTTGCGACGCTCGGAGTCAGGGCGCGCCTGGCCGACACTTGCGCGCCCGCGATCCCCACACCCGGCGCGCGCTCTTGCCTTCCGCCAACCATGGTGCAACGATCCCGCGGCGCCTCATTTTTCTGCGAAAGACTGACAGACTAGGCTGACGTGATAGGCGGAGCAGTGCGCTTAACGCCTTGAATAGCTTTGCAAATTTCCCAGGTCCGCCCGTGTGGCTCCAGATTATGCGGCGGTGTTGTCACGACGGCTTCCGTCGAATAGTAGTTTGGTTACATGAAGGTGAGCCCCTGGCTTTGGAACGAACTTCGCGACCTCTACGGCACGGACGACGGCTCGCTGCCCGAGGTCCGCGTGGATTACATGGACTCCGCAGCGACGGTTTCTGGATTCGCTCTTCTTCGCGAACGTGCTGTCCGAGTTGTGAGCGAGAACGCCTGCTATTGGTCGAACACGCATGATGCTGAGCGCCCGCTTGACTCCGTCACCAATCCCGCTGCCCTCGTGGTTGCCGGCGAGGCTGAGTCGTTTCACGTGGTCTTGGGCGGCATTCAGTCGGAGAGCGTCACCATCCCCGACCTTGGTGTTTTCGTTTTCCCGGATCAGCTTGCTCTCGACTACCGCATGGGGCCCGCCTGGGGCGCGAAGGAGCTCGAAGCTCTCTTTGGGCTACTCGGCCAACTTGTTGCCCTCGATCCGCGAGCAACCCTCTCGCTCGAAGAAGGAGTTCCCGCTGATGTGGTCGCCCGCTTTCAGAGCGCCTGGCGACGCTGGGCTGCCGAGCATGCCACCTAACAACAGCATGAAGCGGACGGCGCTGCGCGCCGCCGCTGATGCTGAGCGTTAGTTGCTGGCATGACTCAACGCGTTGCCAACTTT
>JBIJCA010000319.1:0-4630 GCA_044344935.1 Aquimonas sp.
CCTGCACCAGCAGAATCGCGAAGCGGCGGTTTGGCAGGAGCGGCTTAGGCTGCGCCGTGAGCTGCACGATTCGGTGACCCAGATTCTCTCGAGCATCAGCCTGCTGGCGCAGGCCTTGCCGTCGGCATGGCAGCGCAGCCCAAACGAAGGCACGGCCGCGTCCGCGCGTCTGGCGGAACTGGCGCAGACGGCCTTTGCCGAGATGCGCGCCTTGCTGCGCGACCTTGAGCCGGACGCCAAGACCACGGCCGACCCCTGCTCACAGCGCGTGCGATCCGGCATCGAAACGATGCGGCATGCCGGCCTTGTCCCTGCGCTGGTGCGACTGCTCGAAGCGATGATTCCCGCTGGCATGGCGCGGCGCTACCACTTCGACCTCTATCGCACCCAGGATCTCGCCCATGAGGAGACGCTGTACCGCGTGTGCCAGGAAGCGGTCTCCAATGCTATCCGGCACTCGGGCGCGGACGCGCTGGTGGTCGAGGCGCGCGTGGACGAACAGCGCGTCTGGCTCAGGGTCGCCGACGACGGCGGCGGTCTGCCGATCAACATGCGCGCGGGCATCGGCTTGAAGAGCATGAAGGAACGTTTGGCGCGTCTGGGCGGTGAGCTGGAATTGCGCGCTGGAAACCCGCGCGGCCTGGACCTCTGGGCCTGCCTGCCGCGCAAGGATCGGAACATCGAGAAGTCATGAACAAGACTGAGCTGCGATTGATGCTGGTGGATGACCATGCGGTCGTCAGGGAAGGGCTTCGTGCGGTGTTCTTCGGCTCCAGCCGATGCCGCGTCGTCGCCGAGGCCGGCTCAGGCGATGAGGCCCTGCGGCTGCTCGATGCGGCGGAGCCCGATGTCGTCATGATGGATCTCATGATGCCGGGGCTCAGCGCTGCAGAGACCATTCATCGGCTGAGGGCGCGGCTGCCCGACTGCAATGTCATCGTGTTCACCAGTTTTGGCGAGGAAGACGCCCTGCGTGCCACGTTGCAGGCGGGTGCAATCGGTTATCTGCTCAAGGACGCCTCGCGCGAGGATCTCCTGAGCGCTGTCTACTCGGTGGCGGAGGGGCGGCCCTGGCTCAACGAGTCCATGCAGCGGCAGCTTCTGGAAATGATGCGGCGTCCGGAGCCCGAGGATCCTCTCGCGGTCCTCACGCCGCGTGAGCGCAGCGTGCTGGAGCTGATAGGGCAGGGGATGAACAACCGGCGGATCGCCGCCAGCCTTTCGCTGACCGAAGGTACGGTCAAGGGTTACGTCAGCGCAGTGCTTGAAAAGCTCGGTGTCGCCGATCGCACGCAGGCGGCTTTGCTGTTCGATCGAGCGCGCAAGGATCGCTGAAGCCTCCTTGCCCCATCGGTGGGATCCCGCTCGGTGGTCGGCGTGCGACGCCTTGCCTGAGCTCAGTGCGCCGCCAGGCTTGCTGCGTATCGCAGGGCGCCCGCTGTCGATCGCTGCGTGGGACCACTGACTTCCGACAGGTGCTGCCACTCGCTCCGCGCAGTTTCGCGGCTGCGCGCCCGCTTCAAGACTGTGTGGCAGGTGCACTGTCCATAGCGGAGCGCAGGATGAGACTGCAGTTGAACAAGGATCCCCGGTGTCAACCCAGCGGTGGTGGTCGCCCATGATGCTTCGCGTGATAGCGGCGACGGACACCGGCGCCAGCGCGGCCTGCGTTCCCGAGTTCGAGTCCCTGCGCTTCCAGCGACCGCTGGATGTCTGCGAAGCCGTGCGAGTTTGTGTGATCCAGCTGGTGACGGGACGCGAAACCCGGGTGGCGGACTCGCTGCCGGTGAGCGGTGGGCTGTTGGCTGCAGCGCTGCGCGAGCTCAACTGGGAGGCAGCTGCCGAGACTGCCGAGGAGTGGGGTATCGAGAATGCGCTGCGCACCCAGTTGGAGCGGATCGAGAGTCACTACCAGTGCAGCTGCGGAGCGCAATGGGAAGACACCTGGTGGCGCACGGGAGATGACCGCTGCTCGCTCTGTGGCGCGACCTGCAGGCCTCGTGTGTGGCGGCACCTGCGCAGCGTTTTCCGCAGCAAGATCGCCCTCAATGAGGAGCGCGTGGACGTGCTGGACATTGCTTGAGCTCACGCCTGGATGGAGACAGCGGAGCGATTGGAGATCGGGCGCCGTATTTGGTTGGCATGCAGGTCGACCGAAGCGAGCGTGAAGCTCGCGGTGGGCCAGGGCCCACCCTATGCCCAGGGCCCACCCTATGTCCCGGGCACGCACAGGGCGCCGGTCGATCATGCCGCCCGCTGCCGACCGTGGCCGGTGTGGGCTACATGTCGTGCTTGTTGAGCGCGTAGCCCAGCGCCTTGTACTGGCTCCAGCGCGCGCGCAGCGGCTCGCGGGCGGACGGGTCGGCCGGCACCACTTCGAGCACGCGTTCGAACGGCGGCGGGGCGACTTCGTCGCGCAGGTTCAGCAGCAGCGGGCGCGAGGCCGTGTCGACGCCGGGCGGCACGATCAGCACCGGGGTGATGTCGTCGTCCTCGTCCATGCCGGCGACCTGGTGCGGGATGTAGGCGTCTTCGTCGAACTCCCACAGCAGCTGGTCGATCTCCTCCGCCTGCTCCTCGCTGCGCGCGAGGATCAGCATCGGCTGTCCCGCGCCATAGCCGCGCTTGACCAGCTCGCAGACGAGCTTCAGCGGCTCCTCAAGGAAGCGCGGTTTGGCGATGAGGTAGAAGTCGGCGCGCATTCGGGAGCGGGGATTGGGGATTCGGGATTGGTAGAGCGGTCGTGTCGCCGGGCTGGGAGCTCTCCTTCGAGCGGAGCGCTGGGTGCGAATCTGTCGAAGCAGGCGGTCTTGCGGGCTGTTGAAGGGAACCGCCGGGCGCTCGGCGCCCGGCACAAAACAACCAATCCCCAATCCCTAATCCCCAATCCCGGCTCTTAAGACTTGGAGCAAAGCCACTCCACCAGCAGCGGCACCGGCCGTCCGGTGGCGAGGCCCTTGCGGCCTTCGTCCCAGGCGGTGCCGGCGATGTCGAGGTGGGCCCAGCGCTGGCCTTCCGTGAAGCGGGCAAGGAAGCAGCCGGCGGTGATGGCGCCGGCCCACTTGCCGCCGATGTTGGCCATGTCGGCGAAGCCGGAGTCGAGCAGCGGCTGGTAGTCGTCCCACAGCGGCAGGCGCCAGGCGCGGTCATGCACCTGTTCGCCGGCGGCCAGCAGTTCGTTCGCCAGATCATCGTGCTTGCTCATCAGACCGTGCGGGAACTTGCCCAGCGCGATCACGCAGGCGCCGGTCAGGGTGGCCACGTCAACGATGGCCTGCGGCTCGTACTTCTGCGCGTAGGTCAGTGCGTCGCAGAGGATCAGGCGCCCTTCGGCGTCGGTGTTCAGCACTTCGATGGTCTTGCCCGACATCGAGGTCAGCACGTCGGACGGACGATAGGCATGTGCGTCGGGCATGTTCTCGACCGCCGGCACCACGGCGACCAGGTTGATGTTCAGGCCGAGCTTGGCGACCGCGAGGAAGCTCCCGATCACCGAGGCGCCGCCGCACATGTCGAACTTCATCTCTTCCATGCCGGGACCGGGCTTCAGGCTGATGCCGCCGGTGTCGAAGGTGATGGCCTTGCCGACAAGCGCATAGGGGCGCTGGTCGTTTGCGCCGCCCGCGTACTTCAGCACGATCAGTCTCGGCGGGTTGCCGGAACCCGCGGCGACGCCCAGCAGGCTGCCCATGCCCAGCGCCTGCATCTGCTCGCGTTCGAGAATCTCGACGCTGACCTTGTCGTGGCTGGCGGCAATGCTGCGTGCAGTCTCGGCCAGATAGGCCGGCGTGCAGATGTTCGGCGGCAGATTGCCGAGCTCGCGACACAGGCGCACGCCCTCGGCGATGGCCTGCGCGCGCTGCAGCTGTGGCGCATGCTCGGGGTCGGCCAGAAGCAGCACGGTCTCGACGCCGGCATCGCCATTGCTCTTCTTGGTGGCGGTGTAGCGGTAGCTGGCGTGTTCGACCGCGAGCGCGCCCTGGCGGATGGCCCAGGCCGTGTCACGGCCGTGAACGTCCAGCGCCGACAGGGTCAGCAGCACCTGTCGTGCGGGGCTGCCGGACAGCGCCTTGATCGCGTCGCCCACCGCCTTCTGGTAGCGACCGGCATCGAACTTTCCGGATTCGCCGAGGCCGAGGCACAGCACGCGGCTGGCGCGACTGCCGCCAAGCCCACGCAGCAGAGCCGTGCGACCGGCCTTGCCGCTGATGTCGCCGCTGGCCAGCCAGGCCGACAGCTGGCCTTCACTGCGTTCGTCGACTGCCTTGGCTGGCGCGCTGAGGCCCGAGTCCTCGAACACACCCAACACGAGGGTGTCGACATCCGCCTCGGCGGGGTGGAGCAGGGCGAGGTTCAGCTTGAGTGCCATGGCTTTCCTGTAAATCGTGATCGGTGGATACTGCCGCGCCTCGCTGCGATGCTGCTGCGCTCCGTGCCTGCGAGGCACGGATTGCGAAGGCGGGAAGCCCGCGATTCTACCAGCCCGTCCAGGCGGTGCCGTTGCCACGCCTTCACGAATTCTCGCCCGGCCTCATCCTCCCCGGCTCTCGAACGAAGCTCTTGAACCGTCCCATCGACCTTCCCATAGCCCGCATCGGCTTGTCTTCTGGCGAGGACGGGCGCGCGTGAT
>JBIJCA010000164.1:0-10106 GCA_044344935.1 Aquimonas sp.
CATCGACCGCTACGTCTGGCGTGAGCTTGCCGGTGCCTTCCTGGCCGCGACCCTGGTGCTGCTGATGGTCAGTTTCAGCGGA
Organism: Aquimonas sp.; assembly: GCA_044344935.1. Lineage (GTDB taxonomy): Bacteria > Pseudomonadota > Gammaproteobacteria > Xanthomonadales > Xanthomonadaceae > Aquimonas. Next base: position 83 of record JBIJCA010000164.1, read on the forward strand.
CTGTTCGCGGACCTGCTCAGCAAGATCGCGCGCGGCAAGGTGCCCGCCTCGCTGCTGCTGTCGCAGGTGGGACTGCGCTCGGTCGACATTCTGCCGCTGCTGCTGCCGCTGGCCCTGTTCTTGGGCGTCATGTTGGGCCTGGGTCGGCTGTACCGCGACAGCGAGATGGCGGTGCTGGCTTCAGTGGGCCTCGGTATCGCGGAGCTCAAGCGGTCGATCCTTGGCCTGGCGGTGCCGGTCGCGTTGATCGTCGGGCTGACCTCGCTCTGGCTGTCGCCGCTGGCACAGCGGGCGGCCACGCGCATGATCGAGGAAGCCAACAAGAGCCTGCTCGTGGTGGGCCTGGAGCCGGGCCGTTTCGTCGAGCTGCCGGGACACGGCTCGGTGATCTACCTGTCGGACATGAGCGAGGACGGCAGCGAGTTCCATCGCCTGTTCGTGGCCACCGAAAAGGACGGGCGTCTCGATGTCGTCACCGCGCGCGCCGGCGAGCTGTTTCTGGAGAGCCAGGGCGAGGAGCGCTATCTGTCCCTGAGCGATGGCTTCCGCGTCGAGGGTGACCCCCGACAGCTCGATTTCCGGATGATGCGCTTCGCCCGCAACGACATCCGCGTGCCGGACAGCGAGCGCGCCGAAGTCGGTCGGCCGGAGTCGCAGCGCAGCCTGGCCGTGCTGCTGGCGGCTGACGATGCGGCGAGCAAGGCCGAGCTGCATTGGCGCCTGGCCTCACCGATCGCCGCCCTGCTGCTGGTGCTGCTGGCGCTGCCGCTGGCGCGGACACCTCCCCGCGCGGCGCGCTACGGTGGCTTGCTGATCGCGCTGCTGGGCTATGTCGTCTATCTGAACCTGCTGGGGATCGGCCGAGCGCTGATCGCGGATGGCAGCCTGCCGGGGTGGGTCGGCCTGTGGTGGGTGCATGCGGGCGTGGCTGTGGTGGCGCTGTGGCTGCTTCGCCGGCAATCGCGGGCCAACCGCCCGGCGCTTCGCCTGCGCACTGCGAGGAGCGCATGAGAGGCTGGATCAACCGCGCCGATTGGTTGGTGATGAGCCAGGTGCTCGGTGCCTTGCTGCTGACCTGGGGCGTGCTGCTCGGTTTCGACGCGATGGCCGCGCTCGTTGGCGAGCTGGATGAGATCGGGCAGGGCGACTACGCGCTCGACACCGCGTTCATCTACGTCGCGTTGACCCTGCCGCGTCGCGCCTATGAGCTGTTCCCGACTGCGGCACTGATCGGCAGCGTACTGGGGCTGGGCGGCCTCGCTGCGACCTCGGAGTTGACTGCGCTGCGCGCCGCGGGTCTTCCACGCTGGCGGATCGCTGCCGCTGCGGGAGCGCTGGTGCTGATGCTGACCGGCGCCATGGTGATCTCCGGGGAGACGCTGGGCCCCTGGGGTGACCGCGCCGCCCAGGCGATGGTGGTCGAGGCCAAGTCCAAGGACCTGTCGATGGCGCAGCAGTCCGGGCTGTGGGCGCGCGAGGGGGACCTCTTCCTGAACGCCCGACGCGGCTCCGTACAGGGCGAGGGCAACCTGTCCAAGGTGGTCCTGGAAGACGTGCGGCTGTTCGAGTTCGACGCCGAGGGGCGGCTTCTGGCCATTGCGCTGGCGGCGCGCGCCGAGCACCTCGGGTCCAGCTGGGACCTGATCGACGTGCGGCGTACCCGCTTCTTCGAGCGTCACGCCGAGCTGGAGGAAAATCCGCGGGAGCGCTGGAACTCCGCGTTGAGCCCGGAAATCCTCGACTTCAGCATCACCCGTCCGCGCTACCTCGCGCTCAGCGATCTGGCCAGCAGCATCGACTACCTCAGCCGCAATGCACTCGATGCCGGCCCCTTCATCAGCGCGTACTGGGCGCGCGTGTTCTATCCCCTGAACGCGCTGGTGCTCAGCCTTGCCGTGATGCCCTTTGCTTTCGGCAGCCTGCGCTCGGGCGGCTTCGGCAAGCGCCTGTTCCTGGGGATTGCCTTCGGCCTGGGCTATTTCCTGCTGCAGCGGCTGTCGGTGAATCTGGCCGAGGTCTACCACCAGCCGATCTGGCTGGCCAACCTGGTGCCGCCGCTGCTGCTCGGCGGCTACTCGTGGTGGCGGTTCCGACGGCGGTTCTGAGCCTGTCGGGCCCAGCGCGCGTTCGACCGCTGGCGCCGGGCTTCCTATACTCCGGCCTCATCTGAAGGAGTCCGCATGTCCAAGGCCATCCGCGTCCCGCATACGCTCGTGCTGCTGTTCGGAATGATGGTGCTGGCGCTGGTGGCGACCTGGGTATTGCCTCAGGGGCGCTTCGAGACGGTGCAGGACGACAAGGGACACACTCTGGTGGTGCCCGGGACCTACGCGCCCGTCGCCGAGCCAGTTCAGCTGACGCCGATCGACCTGTTCACCGTAGTGCCGCGCGCGCTGGTGGCCGCGGCCGACATCATCTTCTTTGTGCTGCTGGTGGGCGGGGCCATTTCAGTGCTGCGGGCCACCGGCATGATCGATGCTGCCCTGGGGCGAGTGCTGGGCCTGATCGGCGACAAACCGAATGCGTTGATTGTGATCGGCATGCTGCTGTTCGCGCTGGTGTCGGGCGCGATCGGTGTGGCCGAGGAGTACATCCCGTTTGCGGCGATGCTGATCGCCCTGTGTCTCGCCATGCGCATGGATGCGATCACCGCCATGGGCATCATGGTTGGCGGCTACGGCATCGGCTACGGGGTCGCCCCGTGGAACCCCTTCACCGTCGTGGTCGCTCAAAACGTGGCTGGATTGGATCCGATTTCGGGTGCTTGGTATCGCTGGGTGCTGTTCGGGCCCTTCGTGCTGATCGGTGTGCATCATGTCTGGGCCTATGCGCGGCGCGTGCGGCTGGATCCTGCCGCCAGCCTGATGATCGGCGTCGAATCCATCCACAGTGCGCCGACCGAGTTTCCCAAGCTGAGCCCGCGGCTGGGGCTGGTGCTGCTGCTGTCGATCGTCACCCTGCTGTTGATGAGTTGGGGCATCGCCGAACGCGGCTGGTACCTGGTTGAACTGGGCGCGCTCTTTCTTGGGCTCGCCATCGTCTCCGGCTTCATCGGTGGCCTCGGCGCCGACGGTACCGCCAAACGCTTCATCGAGGGCGCCTCCGAGCTGGCCGGCACCGCCGTGCTGATCGGCTTCGCGCGCTCGATCGCCCTGCTGCTGGAAGATGGCCAGGTGCTGCACACCATCGTCAACGCGCTGGCCGGGCCGCTGTCATCGATGGGGGCAGAGCTGGCCGTGGTCGGCATGCTGTTGCTGCAGACGGTGATCAACTTCTTCATTCCCTCCGGCAGCGGCCAGGCTTTTGTCACGATGCCGATCATGGCGCCGCTGTCCGACCTACTCGGCATCAGTCGGCAGACCGCCGTGCTGGCCTTCCAGATGGGTGATGGTTTTTCGAACATGATCGTGCCCACCAACATCGTGCTGATGAGTATCCTCGGCATTGCGGGAATTCCCTACGATCGCTGGTTCCGTTTCGTCTGGCCGCTGATGCTGAAGCTCACCGTCGCCGGCGCGATCGCGCTGGTGGTGGCGGTGCTTATCGGCTACCAGTAGTGCAGCGCCCCACGCCCGCCCCCCGTTTACGCACATCGAGACTCTCCATGCGCCTCTTCGCCTCCGCCTTAGCCCTCGCACTGCTTGGCCTGCAGCCCGCTGTCGCCGCCGAGCGCGGCCTCGATGCCCGTGACTTGAATGCGCTGGACCGCGTCGGCGCACCGACTCTGTCGCCTGATGGCAGAGTCCTCGCATACACACTTCGCGAGGCGGACCTGGAGGCCAACCGCGCCAGCACCGGTCTTTACCTGCGCGGCCTGGATGACAGCGCGCAGCCGCGCCGCATCAATCCGGAAGGCAAGAGCGCGAACAGCCCGAGCTTCTCGCCCGATGGCCGCACCCTGTACTACCTGAGCGCGGAGAGCGGCTCGATGCAGCTGTGGTCGGCGCCGGCGCGCGGTGGTCGCGCGCGTCAGGTGACCGACTATCCGCTCGGCATCGGTACCTACCGGATCTCGCCGGATGGACGCCGCGTGGCGCTGAGCTTCCGCGTGTTTCCCGACTGCTCGGATCTCGCCTGCAGCACGCAGCGAAGCACGGCGGCGGCGGCCAGCAAGGCGACCGGGCAGAGCTTCGACCAGCTGTTCGTCCGCCACTGGGACAGCTGGAACGACGGCCAGCGCAACCAGCTGTACGTCGCCGATCTGAAGAACGGCCTGGCCCGCGGCGAGCCCGTGCGGGTGAGCCGCGGCATCGACGGCGATGTGCCTTCGATGCCCTTCGGTGGTGCCGACGACTTTGCGTGGGCGCCGGACTCGAAGAGCCTGGTGTTCAGCGCGCGCATCGCCGGTCGGATCGAGCCGGTCTCCACGAACTTCGATCTGTTCCGTGCGAGCGTCGAAGGTTCGGACGCGCCGGTCAACCTGACCGCCGACAACCCCGCCTGGGACGCCAACCCGCTGTTTGCCGACGACGGCACGACCCTGTACTACACAGCGATGAAGCGCCCCGGCTTCGAGGCGGATCGCATGGGAATCATGGCGCTGGATCTTGAGTCCGGCGCGCGTCGCGAAGTGGCCCCGGACTGGGACTTCTCGGCCGGCGCGCTCAGCCTGCACCAGGGCGAGCTGTACACCACCACCGGTCGTCTCGGCGAGCATCCGCTGTTCGCCGTCAGGCCGGACAGCGGCGAGGCGCGCATCGTGGTCGGCGGCGGCAACGTCACCGGTTTCACCCTGCAGGGGGAGACGCTCGTGTTCCAGCGCGACACTCTGACCGGGCCGGCGCAGCTGTATGTGTCGACGCCCAAGGGTGGCGTGGAGCGCGCGCTCACCGACTTCAATCGCGAGCGGCTGGCCGGTATCGAGATGGGCGCGTTCGAGCAGTTCAGCTTCGCTGGCCACGCGGGCGCCACGGTTTACGGCTATGTGGTCAAGCCGGTCGGCTTTGAGGCCGGGCAGAAGTACCCGGTCGCGTTCATCATCCACGGCGGCCCGCAGGGCTCGATGGGCAACAGCTTCCACTATCGCTGGAACCCTCAGACCTATGCGGCGCGCGGCTATGGCGTGGTGTTCATCGACTTCCACGGCTCCACCGGCTACGGCCAGGCCTTCACCGATTCGATCTCGCAGGACTGGGGCGGCAAGCCGCTGGAAGACCTGCAGAAGGGCTGGGCGGCGGCGCTGGAACGCTACGACTTCCTCGACGGTGAGCGCGCCTGCGCACTGGGCGCAAGTTACGGCGGCTACATGGTCAACTGGATCGCCGGTCAGTGGGGCGGCGCCTGGGACTGCCTGGTCAGCCACGCCGGTGTCTTCGACACGCGCATGATGGGCTACAGCACGGAGGAACTGTGGTTCACCGAGTGGGAGAACGGCGGCACGGTCTATGAAAACCCCCAGGCCTACGAGTCGTTCAATCCGGTGCTGCACGTCGACAAATGGAACACGCCGATGCTGGTGATCCACGGTCAGCTCGACTACCGCATTCCGGTCGAGCAGGGCATCGCCGCCTTCACTGCGCTGCAGCGGCGTGGCGTTCCGAGTCAATTCCTGTACTTTGCGGACGAGAACCACTGGATCCTGAAGCCCGCCAACAGCATCCAGTGGCACGATTCCGTGCTGAACTGGCTGGATCGCTGGACCAAGGAGTAAGCCGTGTCCGAGTCACCCGTGCTGGATCTGGCGCGCCTTCGCAAGAGCTGCGGACAGTGCTCGCTGCAGCAGCTCTGCCTGCCTGCCGGCATCAGCGGCGATGAGCTGGAGCGTCTGGATGAGCTGGTCAAGAGGCGGCGCCCGCTGGAGCGCGGCGACCGCCTGTTCCGCAGCGGTAGCGGTCTTTCTGCGCTGTTCGTGGCGCGCTCCGGCAGCTTCAAGACTGTCGCCATGAACGAGGATGGCGATGAGCAGATCATCGGCTTCCACCTTCCCGGAGAGCTGATCGGCCTCGATGCGCTCGGCAGCGGCACCCATCGCTGCGACGCCGAGGCGCTGGAAGGCGCCGAGGTCTGCGAAATTCCGATGAATGATCTCGAGCGCGTCGCCCAGCAGGTGCCCGGGCTGCAGCACCAGCTGCTGCGCATCATCGGCAAGAGCATGGAACTCGACCAGGATCACCTCGGCATGCTCGGCCGTCGCCACGCTGCCGAGCGCGTGCTGCTGTTCGTGCACGGCCTGAGCGAGCGCCTGCATTCGCTGGGTCGGCCGCACCACCAGTTCAGCCTGCCGATGAGCCGCGAGGAGATCGCCAGCTATCTGGGCCTCGTGATCGAGACCGTCAGTCGCAGCTTCACCAAGCTGCAGGAAGACGGGATCATCAGCATCCGCGGGCGCCAGCTGAAGATCCTCGATCCGCGCCGGCTGGCCGATGCTGCCCACGCGCCGGAGCAGATCCGGGCTTCCGCCCGCTAGTCGCCTGTGCGTGGTGGGGCTCTGCCTGCCTGCCGCCGTGGCGCGAGAAGTGCGCTCCGCTGGCCGAGGCCGGTCGCGCTACGCCCGGGGCATCGTGCGCGGCATCGAATGCAGTCACGGCGGCTCCAGCGGCTCCAGCGGCTTACCGCGGCCGGCGCTGCACCCAGGCCTGACGGGCTGCGATCAGCAATCCCAGAAGCACGAAGGCCCCCGGCGGCAGCGCCGCGATCAGCAGGCGGTGCGTGCTGAAGGTGAGCTCCAGCCACGGCAGCCCGAGCAGGGCGCCGGCGTCGGCGAACAGGCTGCCCTGGCCAATGCCTTCGCGCAGCAGGCCGAGCAGCAGCAGCACGCCCAGAAAGCCGAGGCCCATCGCCAAGCCGTCGAGCGCTGCCCGCGCGGGATCGGTGCGGCTGGCCAGCGCTTCCGCGCGGCCGAGAATGGCGCAGTTGGTGACGATCAGCGGCAGGAAGATTCCCAGCACCGCGTGCAGTGCCGGCAGGAACGCGTGCATGGCGAGCTCGATCGAGGTCACCACCGAGGCGATCACCATCACGAAGGCGGGGATGCGGATTTCCGCTGCCGTCAGCCGGCGGATCAGCGCGATTGCGGTGTTGGTGGCGGTCAGAGCGAGCAGGGTCGCGAGACCGAGGCCCAGCGCATTGACCGCAGTGCTGCTGACCGCCAGCAGCGGGCACAGGCCGAGCAGCTGGACCAGGCCGACGTTCTGGCTCCACAGGCCGGCACGGAGCGTGGCGTCCGCTTCGGTGCGAACGGGCCAGGCGAAGCCCTCTCGCGTCTCGGCCGCGCACGTCATGGGCGCGGTGTCGGCGGCCGCAGGTACTCCGGGCGAAGCCGGAGAATCAGTCGAGCGCATCGGGGGCATCCTCGAACACAAGCCGCGCGTCGGGCTCGGCGGCCCAGACGGCATCGCCATGCCGCTGCAGAAACGCCAGCGTGCGCCCCAGCCCGCGCGCCACCGCGCGCGGCGTGATGGTGGCGCCGCTGAACTGGTCGAAGTCGCCGCCCTCGCGACGCACAGTCCAGCGCGGAAGCGGCGTGCTGGCGAGCTTGCGGTCGGCGAAGCTGTCGATCCAGTCGCTGCGCTTGCGTTCGATCGGGTCGCCCAGGCCCGGCGTTTCGGCGTGGCGGGTGACCCGCGCAGCGATCACCGTGGCACTGGCGTCCACGCCCAGCAGCAGCTCGATGTCGCCGCTGTAGCCCTCGGGCGCCGTGGTCTCCATCGCGAGCACGCTGGGCTGGTCGCCCAGCCGGCCGCGCCACACCCGGACCGGCGTGTCGCGGCCGAGCCATCGCGGCGCGAGCACCCGAATCGAGTCGCTGAGCGGGTCGTTGTCGTAGCGGGCCGGCGGCAGCACCCCCGCCAGCGCGGCGCGCTCTGCGGCGTCGCGGGCCTCCGCGATCGGCCCGCGCGTCAGCCTTTCCATCAGGCTCAAGGCACCGATCGCCAGCAGCGCGCAGCCGCCCAGAAGAAGCGCCGACCGACGCAGGCCGGCAGCCGTCATCGTGGGGCTCCGTACACGCGCGGCCGGGTGTAGCGATCGATCAAGGGCGCGGCGCAGTTCATCAGCAGCACGGCGAAGGCGATCGCATCCGGATAGCTGCCCCAGCGGCGGATGGCCAGGGTCAGCACGCCGACGCCGGCGCCGAAAATCAGCCGCCCGCGCGGGGTGCTGCAGCCGGACACCGGGTCGGTGACGATGAAGAACGCAGCCAGCACCACGGCGCCGGAGAAGACGTGCTGCAGCGGCGAAGGGTGCAGCTCGGGCTCCATCGCCCACAGCGGCAGGCTCAGCAGGATCACGCTGCCGAGCGTGGCGATCGGCGTTTGCCACGGGATCTTGCGGCGGATGAGAAGCCACAGCCCGCCGAGCGCGTAGAAATTGGCGACCCACTCCCAGCCGCGCCCGCCGAAGTCACCGAAACGTGGGTCGCTGCGGATCTCGGCCAGCGTCTGGCCCTGCGCGCCGAGCTGGCGCAGCGTGTCGAGTGGCGTCGCCATGCTGATCGCATCCCAGCCGCCGGCCGGCGCCGCACCGAGCAGAATGATCCGAACGCTCTCGATGAGTCCGGGCGCCTCGCCGCCGAGCCCGCGCGGCGCCAGCCACTGGCTGAGCTCCAGCGGAAAGCTGATCAGCACTGCGGCGTACCCGACCATGGCCGGATTGAACAGGTTGTAGCCCAGTCCGCCGTAGGCATGCTTGCCGAGCCCGATCCCGATCAGCATGCCGAGCGCGCTGACCCACCAGGGCGCAAGCGGCGGCAGGCACAGCGCGAACAGCACGGCCGCCAGCACAGCGCTGCCGTCGCCCAGAAAAGGCGCCAGCGCGCGCCTGCGCAGACGCAGACAGACGGCTTCGACGGTCAGTGCGAAGCCGGTCGCCAGCGCGATCTGCAGCAGCAGGCCAGGGCCGAAGAAGTAGACGTGGGCCAGGATGCCCGGGCTCAGCGCGGCCAGCACCTCCAGCATCAGCGCGCGCACGCTGCCGCGGGCGGGCAGATGCGGCGCCGGGGCGGTTTCGAAGGTCCTCACGTGGGCTCGTCCGTAGGCGCGGCGTCGCCGCTGCGAGGGCTCGATCGCGCCTTCGCCTTGGCAATCGCGGCGGCGATGGTGGCCCGACTGGTCGCGTGTTTGCCGGCCTCGGCACGGCGCGCGGCCAGTTCGGCCTGCTCGCGCTCCAGCCGTAGCGCACGTGTCTCGAAGCGTGCCCGCGCCTCGTGGGCATCCAGCGCTTTGCGGCGCTCGCTGCGCAGCCGCGACTTGCCCTCGCGGAAGCCCTGCACCAGCGGGATGTGCGACGGACAGGCGAGATCGCAGAGCCCGCATTCGATGCAGGCCTGCAGCGAGAGCGCGGCCGCGTCTTCGATGTCGTCCGAGCGCAGGGCCTCGTGCAGCAGCTGCGGCAGCAGCCGCGGCGGGCAGACGCTGGCGCAGTCGCCGCAGCGGATACAGGGCATGGGGGCTTCAACGCGGCGCGCCGGGTCGTCTTCCAGCACCAGTACGCAGGTGCTGGCCTTGACGATCGGAAAGCCGTCGTCAGGCAGGCTCACGCCCATCATGCCGCCGCCCATCACCAGCCGCTGCGCACGCGCGGTGTAGCCGCCACTGGCGGCGACGAGATCGGCGACCGGCGTGCCCAGAGCCACGCGCCAGTTGGCGGCTTCGACGACGCCCGACCCGGTCAGGCTGACGATGCGTTCGACCAGGGCTTCGCCGTGCACCACCGCGCGCCAGGCCGCAGCTGCTGTAGCGACGTTGTGCACGACGATGCCGATGTCCTGAGGCAGGCCGTCTCGCGGCACTTCGCGGCCGCTCAGCACTTCGATCAGCTGGCGCTCGCCGCCCTGCGGATAGCGCGTGGGGACTTCCACCAGTTCGAACGCGGCTGCGGCGATCGCTGCCATCGCGATCTGCAGCGCCTCGCGCGCCGGCGCCATGCTGTCCTCGATGGCGACCAGCACGCGCTCGGCCCCGAGCAGGTGCTGCAGCAGCAGCCCGCCGCGCAGCACGTCTTCGGCGCGCTCGACCAGCAGGCGCTCATCGCAGGCGATGTAGGGCTCGCATTCGGCGCCATTGAGGATCAGCGTTTCGCAGGGCTG
>JBIJCA010000209.1:0-8368 GCA_044344935.1 Aquimonas sp.
CTGAACAATCAGACGATGCCGCTCGTGCAGAGCCTCTCGACTCAAGCTGCGACCATCTACTGACTCCATCTGACTGACCTCCAATCCAAGACCGGAAGTCTGACTATCGGCGCCGCTGAAAGTTCACTGATAATTGCTGCCGGCTCTATAAAGGACCACACCGTGCTGCTGCACGACACCGCCCCCGACAGCTGGGAGTGCCGACAGGCCGCCTTCGAAGGCGAAGGCGGCCTGCACGCGCCTGACGCCCTGCGCGAGCCACAGCTCGCCGGCGGCGAAGCGCTCTACGAAGTGCCCGCGGCCTGCCTGCAGTACCGCATCGAACTCGCGCCCGGCGCGTCGCAGCGGCTGCGTTTCGCCTTCGGTCCCGCGCGCGACGAGGCCGGGGTCCGCGACCTGCGCGCGCGCTATCTGCACGGCGACGACGGCTTCGAGCGCGCGCTGACCGAACGCGCGCTGGCGCTGGCGCCGGCCGCCGATGCCCTGGAACTGCACACGCCGGATGCCCACCTCGACGCCTTCGTCCAGCCCTGGCTGTGCCGGCAGGCCTTGTACCTCGGCGAGGGCCATCGTTTCTGCACCGATCCGCAGACCCGCAACTACCTGCAGGACGCGATGGGCCTCGGCTTCCTGCAGCCGCAGGCCGCGCGTGCGGCGTTGCTGCGCGTGCTGGAACAGCAGGAAGACGACGGTGGCCTGCCGGACGGCATCCTGCTGCACCCCGAGGCCGAGCTGAAGTACATCAACCAGATCCCGCACAGCGACCACGCCCTGTGGCTGCCGATCTGCCTGGCGAGCTGGCTGCAGGAGAGCGGCGACTATGGCCTTCTGCAGCAGCGCGTGCGTGACCGGCACGGCCGCGAGGCGAACGTCGCGCAGCGCGTCGAGCAGGCCCTGCACTGGCTGCTGCGACGTCGCGACGGTCGCGGCCTGAGCCTGATCGGACACGGCGACTGGTGCGACCCGATGAACATGGTCGGGCCGCTGGGTCACGGTGTCTCCGGCTGGCTGTCGATCGCACTCATCCACGCGCTGCGGGTCTGGGCCGGGCTCTGCGATGAGGCCGCTGATCTCATCGAGTCGAACCCGGCGGCGACACTGCGCGCTGAAGCCGACGCGCTCGCCACCGCCGTTCAGACCTGGCTCTGGGACGGCGACTGGTTCGCGCGCGGGATCACCGACGGCGGGCGGCGCTTCGGCGTGCGTGCCGACGACGAGGGCCGGATCTTCCTGAATCCGCAGGCGTGGTCGCTGCTGGCCGATCTGCCGACGCAGGATCAGCGCGCACGCCTTCTGGACGCGGTCGACACCCATCTGCAGACGCCCTCCGGGCTGGCACTGTGCGATCCACCGTTCACCCGGCTGCACGAAGACATCGGCCGGGTGACGCAGAAGTTCCCCGGCTCGGCAGAGAACGGCTCGGTCTACAGCCACGCGGTCGCCTTCCACATCAATGGCCTCTACGCCGCCGGCGAAGGTGAGCGCGCCTATGCCCTGCCGCCCACTGCTGCCCTGCGCCGACTCGGCCGCCGCCCTCGCCCGCGGCCAGCTGCCGAGCTTTCTGCCCAACTACTACCGCGGCGCCCATCGGCTGTACCCGCAGACCGCCGGCCGCAGCAGCCAGCTGCCGAACTCGGGCGCGGTGGCCTGGCTGCTGCGCGCCCTGCTGCAGGGGCTGTTCGGTCTGTACGGCGAACGCCAGGGCCTGCGCTTCGCACCGCAGCTGCCAGCGGCCTGGGGCGAGGCACGCATCCGCCGGCGCTTCCGCGGCAGCCAGCTCAACATCCAGTACCTGCGGCACGCGGGACCGCTGCAGCTCAGCCTCGACGGAACGACGTTGGCCGAGCCCCGCCTGCGCGGGCTGCAGCCGGAGCGTCACTATCAGCTGCTCGTGCGGGTGCCGATGCCATGAGCCCGCCTCGACTGCTCGTCTGCATGGGAGTCAGCGGCTGCGGCAAGAGCACGCTGGCGAGCGCACTGTCGGCACGACTCGACTGGCCGCTGCTGGAGGGCGACGACTACCACAGCGACGCCAACCGGGCCCACATGGCGGCCGCCCAGCCGCTGAGCGAGGCGATGCGCGAGCCCTGGCTGGCCTCGATCTGCAGCGCCCTGCGCGCGCGCAGCACCGACTGCGTACTGGCCTGCAGCGCACTGCGCCGCAGCCATCGCGCACGCCTGCGCGCGCTCGGCTGGCGTACACGCTTCCTGCTGCTGGAAATCAGCCCTGACGCCGCGCGCCAGCGCCTTGAACAGCGCAGCGGCCACTTCATGCCGGCGAGCCTGGTCGACAGCCAGTTAGAGACCCTGGAGTGGCCCCTGGGCGAAGCCGACGTCAGCCGGCTGGATGCGCAGCTGCCGCTGCGCGAGCTGGTTCTGCTGTCGCTGATCGAAACCGATCGGCTGCCCGCCTGAACTCGCTCAGGTCGGGGCGCGCAGCAACCGCTCCAGCAGCTTGCCGACCGCTGCGAACGCGAAACTCGCGGTGACATGCGTGGCCGCACCCAGCCCGCCGCCGCCGCAGTCCAGGCCCAGGCTGTCGCCGCCCTCGGGGCGCAGTCCGCAAACGCTGCCGTCGGCCTGCGGGTAGCGCACGTTCTCGCGCGAGAACACCGCCGATACGCCGAAGTAACGGTCGCGGTTCTTCGGAAAGTTGAACTCGGCGCGCAGCTTCTTGCGCACCAGCGCCAAAAGCGCATCGTGCTCGGTGCGCGAGAGGTCGCGCACTTCGATCAGGGTCGGATCGGCACGACCACCGGCCGAACCGCTGACCACGATCGGAATCTTGCGGCGCCGGCAGAACGCGATCATCTCGACCTTCACCCGGAACGCATCGCAGGCATCCAGAACCGCGCCATACCCGCCCAGCAGCAGAGGATCGAGGGTCGAGGGCGTAAGAAACTGGCTGATGGCCTCGACGGTGATCGCGGGGTTGATCCGCTTCAGGCGCTCGGCCAGCACCTCGACCTTGAGCTTCCCGAACTCGCCGTCTAGGGCATGCAGCTGCCGGTTGACGTTGCTCACGCAGATGTCGTCGGCGTCGATCAGCGTCAGCCGCCCCAGACCGCTGCGCGCCAGCGCCTCGGCCGCCCATGAGCCCACCCCGCCGACGCCGACGATGCAAACGTGGGCGCGCGACAAGCGCTCGACGCTGCCGACGCCGTACAGGCGATCGATGCCGGCGAAACGGGCGTGGGTATTGGGCTCGGACATGCGGACAGCGGCAGGGTGGGGCCGCGGATTCTAGCGCTCGCCCGGGGTTGACGGCGGGCTGCGCGCGCTCCGCTATCCTTGCAAGCCGATCGTTCCGGAGCCTGCCCCGCAATGAAGATCCTGCTGTCGCTGATCGTCGGCCTGCTGGCCGGCGCGATGCTCACCGCCACCTTTCTCAACCTCGGCAACCTCAAGCAGGGTGCCCGCCCGCATGCGGCCGCCATGGTCACGCTCAAGTACCAGCTCGGCGAGGCGCGCAAGGCGATCGAGGGCGGCTGCAGTGAAGCGAACGGCACGCGCCAGCTGCTGGTGATGCGCGGCATGGCCGACGACGTGGAACCGCTGTTCCGCGAGCAGGGCTTCGATCCCGAGCTGTTCGGCCGCCACGCCGTTCAGATGCGCGATCGACTGGACGCCGCGCTGGCGCTGCCGGAAGACGCCAGCTGCGCGCAGCGCAAGGAAGCGCTCACCGCCGTCCACAACAGCTGCGACAGCTGCCACCGGGATTTCAGCCGCGGTTGAGCGCACGGCGGGCAGCGAGAAGCGACGTTCGGCCGACGGCGGCAGCGCTGCCAGTCGTCGGTGGACCTGCGGCGAATCGGGGGCAGCGCCCAGCCCCCTTCACTCCTTGATGACTGCACGCCCTGCGAGCTGAACGGCGGTGACCGCCACTCCGCCTGCGTTCAGTCGCACCGCCGCACTTTCGAGGCGTATGGGCGCGTTGGCAGAGCGCCTGGCCTTCCACCCGCTGCAATGAGGTCCGCCATGCGCTTCCAACTGCTGTTCGTGTCCGCACTGACCCTCCTGCTGGCCGCCTGCGTCAGCCCCTCTCCGCGAAGCTACGGGCCCAGCGACGGTTACGCCCGCTGCTACGACTGCGGTCGCATCGAGCGCATCGATCGCGTCTACGGCGAGCGCGAGTCCACCGGCGCGGGCGCGATTCTGGGCGGCATCGTCGGCGGCGTGCTCGGCAACCAGGTCGGCGGCGGCTCGGGCCGCAAGGCCGCCACCGTGGCCGGCGTGATCGCAGGCGGCGTTGCCGGCAATGCGCTCGAAAGGGATTCGCGCTCTGCGCCCCGCTACGAACTCTATGTTCTGATGGACGACGGTCGCCGCATCATCGTCACCCAGCCAGAGCTCAACGGCATCCGCGAGGGCAGCTACGTGCGGATCAGCGGCAACCGCGCTCGCCTGATGTAGTCGCGCAACCGCCGCCGTCCATCCCCTCCCAGCCCCGCCGGCTGCAGCGATCTGTCCGATCCTGCGCCGCGGGGCTTGCTTTTGGAGACTTGCTGGCTACAGTGCGGTGATGCCGCGCGCCCACCTTCCGGGCCTGGCGCCTTTCTGCATGCGGGGAAATTCCGGGGTGTCGATCATCTGCCTGCCGGCCGAACCAGGCCGCCTGACAACGCGCGGATCACCTGCCGCATGAGTGCGCGCCCACTGCTGGATACCCGCGTCGAGGTCGAAACCCCCGAGGGCATCCGCCTCTATCTGCTTCCGGCCGGCATGGCGCCACGCGCAGTCGCATGGCTGCTCGACTTCGTCATCCGGATGATGCTGCTGTGGATCCTCGCGATCGGACTGGCCTTCGTCGGCAGCGCCGGGCAAGGCATCTACATGGTGGTGATGTTTGCGCTGATGTGGCTCTACCCGGTGCTGTTCGAGCTGTTCTGGCGGGGACAGACGCCCGGCAAGAAGGTGATGGGCCTGCGCGTGGTGCACGCCGACGGCACGCCGGTTGGCTGGGTGGCATCGGCCACGCGCAACCTGCTGCGCACCTTCGACATGCTCCCCTTCGCCTACGCGATCGGTCTGGTATCGACGCTTGTGGACAGCCGCAGCCGTCGTCTCGGCGATCTCGCGGCCGGCACCCTGGTGGTGCATGTGCCCCCGCCGCCCCGCGCGTTGACGCCGCTGGGCGTGATGCCTGTCGATCCTCCGCCGCTGCAGCGCGGGGAGCGCGAACCCTTGCTGGAATTCGCAGAGCGCCATGCGCTGCTGAGCGATGAGCGACAGATCGAGCTGGCGGACCTGCTCCAGCCGGTGACGGGCGCCAACGGTGCTGCGGGCCTGCAGCGGACGCTTGGCATGGCGGTCAGTCTGACCGGCCAGCGCGGATCGCCCGCATGAAGCAGGCTCAATTTGAAGCCCGCCACTCGCAGGAGTGGCAACGTCTCACGACCTGGCTGGAAGGCAAGCCCAAGCCCAAGGCAGCCGTTGTAGCGCCGTTGCCACCGCCGATGGAGGGCGAGCTGTCGGCATTGCCCGACATCGATTTTCCGGTCGCCTACCGGCGTCTGTGCCAGCAGCTCGCTCTGGCCGAGCGCCGCGGCTACGGTCAGGCCCTGATCGAACGTCTGCGCAGCCTCGCCGAACGCGGGCACCTGCAGCTGTACCGACCGCCACGCGCCCGCTTCGCCCGCGTGCTCGACTTCTTCGCGCGCGAGTTTCCGCAGCGAGTCCGCGCCGAGCGTGGAGTGATGCTGGCCGCGGCGGCGATGTATTTCCTGCCCTTCATCGCCTGCCTGGTGCTGCTGCAGTACCGGCCCGAGCTGGCGGCGCTGATCATGGGCCACGAGCAGATGGCGCAGATGGAGTCGATGTATGACCCCGCAGCCAAGCACCACCGGCTTGGGCGCGACAGCGGCTCGGACCTCTACATGTTCGGGTTCTACATCCTCAACAACGTCAGCATCGGCTTCCGCACCTTCGCCATGGGCCTGGTCGCCGGCATCGGCGCGGCCTTCGCGCTGATCTTCAACGGCGTGGTCCACGGCAGCGCCGCCGGCCACCTGACCGCGATCGGCTATGGCGATCCGTTCTGGCGTTTCGTCGCCGGGCACTCGGCGCCGGAGCTGCTCGGCATCGTGCTGTCTGGCGGCGCCGGCCTGAAGCTCGGGCTGTCGCTGCTGATGCCCGGCCAGCGCACGCGCCTTCGCGCGTTCAAGGAAACCGGCATCGACGGCGCGCGGATCATCCTCGGCGTGTTCGCGATGCTGGTGCTGGCGGCCTTCATCGAAGCGTTCTGGTCATCGATCGGGTCGATTCCGGCGTGGCTCAAGTACAGCGTCGGCATCAGCCTGTGGGTGCTGTTCCTGTCCTGGCTGCTGCTGGCCGGACGCGGCCGCGGGAGCCTGCATGCGGATTGAGGATCTCTCCGTGGTGCTGCGCCCGCGATCGGGGTGGGAAGCGGTCGAACTCGGCTTCGCGCTGTCGCGTCGGCACGCCCGGGTGATCTGGCTGAGCTGGCTGGCGACCACACTGCCGGTGTTCGCGGTGCTGAATGCGCTGGGCTGGTGGCTGGATCTGCTGTGGCTGCCACCGCTGCTGCTTTGGTGGCTGAAGCCCGCATTCGAGCGCGTGCCGCTGTTCGTGATCTCGCGCGGCGTGTTCGGCCAGCAGCCCGGCGTACGCGAAACCCTGCGCGGACAGTTCCAGTTCGCGCGCTCGATCTGGCCATGGCTGCTGTGGCTGCGGCTCTCGCCCTCGCGCGCCCTGCTGATGCCGGTCGACCTGCTGGAGGGTGTCAGCGGGCCTCTGCGCAGCGCGCGACGCCAAGCACTGGCGCGCAACGCCTCCGGCACTGCCGTGCTGATCCTGCTGGTGTGCCTGCATGTCGAGGCCATTGTGGGGCTCGGCCTGATCGGTCTGGTCCTGACCTTTACGCCGATCGAGTTCATGGAACCTGCGGCTCAGGCGGTGTGGGAGAACCTGTTCGAAGCGCCGCCGCCGTGGGCCCAGTTGGTGATGAACCTGATCTACTGGAGCGGCGTCAGTCTGATGGCGCCGTTCTACGTCGGCGCCGGCTTCGCGCTGTATCTGAACCGCCGCACCCAGATCGAAGCCTGGGACATCGAGCTCGGGTTTCGCCGCATGGCCGCTCGTTTGTCAGCGGGAGGGCGGATCGGCGCCGCCCTGCTGGCACCGCTCGTTGCTGTGCTGCTGAGCCTGCCAGCGCCCGCCGTCGCGATGCAGGCAGAACCCCAGCAGGATCCGCTCGACGCCATCGCGGATCCGGCGCCCGCCGAGGTGGTCTATCTGTCCAGCGCAGACGCGGACGAGGACTGGGACCTGCCCATCGACCTCGCCGGCCCGGGCGGTTCCGCCACCCGCACGTCGAAAGACGGCGACCGCTTCGCCGAGGTCTTCGCACACGAACACCAGAGCGATGCCGATGCCTTCGTGAACCAGGCGGCCGAGGTCTTCGAGCAGGCACGACTCAACCCGGTCACCACCGAAACCGTGTGGGTGCCGCGCAAGCGGGAGAACGACGCGACCGCCGAGCAGCGCGCGAGCCCGCCCTGGCTGCGCAGCCTCGGCCGCGGTATCGCGCTGATCATCGAGAACATCTTCTGGCTGCTGGCCGCTGCGCTGCTGGTCCTGCTGATTGCCACCCACCGCCGCTGGCTGCCGGTCCTCGGCGTCGAGCTTGCGCCGCGGCGCGTTGGCAGGATTCGGCATGAGGCGGCAGACGCAGCGGTCGCGGCGCTGCCCGAAGACATCATCGGTGCAGCCGAAGCCCTGTGGCAGCAGGGACAGCCGCGCGCGGCGCTGGCCCTGCTGTATGCCGGCGGCGTCGAGCGCGTGATCGAAGCCACCGGCGAGGCCTTGCCGCCGGGCAGCACCGAAGCCGACTGCCTGCGCCGGGCCCGGCGACTCGGCAGCGAGGGCTTCGGCGCGCTGTTTCCGCGCATCGTCCGCCATTGGCAGGCGGCGGCCTATGCCGACCGGCTGCCGGCCGAAGCAGACTTCCGCGCTTTGGTCGAAGGCTGGCGCCACAGCACGGCCGCCGCAGCCGAAGGGGCGACAGCATGAACCGCGGCCAGATCGTTGCCGCCGTGCTGGCCCTGCTGCTGGGGCTGTTCGGGCTGTGGTGGTGGCAGACCTTCGAGCGCAAGGAGGTAACGCGGCGACTGCCGCTGTCCGGCGAAGCCCGCATCAATCCTCTATACGGTCTGCAGACGATCCTTCGCGAGCGCGGCTTGAGCGTCGCATCCCAGCCGCAGTTCCGCGCCGAGGGTCTGCCTGACACGCCCGGCCTCGTGATCATGAGTGCAGACCTGCGCAACCTGTCCTGGACCGCCAGCGAAGCCCTGCTCAGTTGGGTGCAGGGCGGCGGACATCTTGTGGTGGCGCTGCCGCCGGATAAAGG
>JBIJCA010000266.1:0-6345 GCA_044344935.1 Aquimonas sp.
CGGGGGCCTCTTTTGGGGGGGGGGCGCCCCCCTAAACCCGCCGCCCCCGCCCCGCTGCTTGAGAGCCTGGGTCTGTGGACGCAAGCCCGGTATGCCTGCATCGATTGGAGATACGCAGCTCCGGTCGCCGCGCAGAAGGCGGCGAAGCGTGCGCGCGGGGGCGCTGAGGTGCTGCCCAGTCTCGACGAACTGTTCGACCCCACCACCTGGCTCAGCGAGACCTCCCGCTGGTGCGGCAGCCACCGCCTGATGCTGGGCGACAGCCTCGTCGAGCAGGACTTCGACTGGCTGTACGGAAATGCCGAAGACGGCTGGCTGCTGGCACGTTTGCACCACGGCGGCGGCCAGATCGTGTTCGCCAGCCAGCTGGACTTCATGGCGACCCGCGGCCTGCGCTCGCACGCCAACGCCGCGCTGACCTGGCAACTGCTCGCACCCGCCCTGCTGGATGCGCCGGAGGTACTGCTGGTGCACGCGGCGGATCTGCCGCCGCTGCACGTGCTGATCGTGCGCCACGGATGGCCGATTCTGCTGCCTCTGCTGCTGGGCCTGCTGGCCTGGATGTGGATGCGCGGTCAGCGTTTCGGGCCGCTGCAGCCCGAGGTGACGGTGCCGCGCCGTGCTCTGCGCGAGCACCTGCGCGCCGCGGCCGAGCTGGCCCTTCGCCGCCGCCAGGGCAGCGCCCTGCTGAAACCGCTGCGCCAGCGCGTGCTGCAGCGGCTTTCGCTGAGTGCGCCCGAGCTCGCCGCCCTGCCGGCACGCGAACTCGCCGAGGCGCTGGCCGTCCGCCACCAGCTGCCACTCGCCGCCGTCGAACACGCGCTGTTCGACATCCGCATCGACCGCCCCGCCGCGCTGGCTGAAGCGGTGCGCACCCTCCACCGACTGAGCACCCGCCCATGAGCAGTGAACTGAACCCGCCCGCCCCTGCCGCCGCACCGGCCGCACCGGCCGTGCCCACGCTGTCGATCGAACAGGCAGCGCAGACGGTCGCAGCGATCCGCGCGCAGATCGGCGGCGCCTTCTACGGCCAGGAGCAGGTACTGGACGAACTGCTGGTGGCGCTGATGGCCGGCGGCCATGTGCTTCTGGAGGGCGTGCCGGGCCTGGGAAAGACTCTGCTGGTACGCGCCCTGTCAGCGTCGGTCTCATGCAGCTTCGCGCGCATTCAGTTCACGCCTGACCTGATGCCCAGCGACGTCAGCGGCCACGCCTTCTACGACCCCAAGACTGAGGGCTTCCGCATTCGCCGCGGCCCCGTCTTCACCAACCTGCTGCTGGCCGATGAAATCAACCGGGCGCCCGCAAAGACCCAGGCCGCGCTGCTGGAGGTGATGCAGGAAGGCCAGGTCACGATCGAATCGCGCAGCTTTCCCTTGGCACCGCCGTTCATGACCATCGCTACCCAGAACCCGGTCGAACAGGAAGGCACCTACCCGCTGCCCGAGGCGCAGCTCGACCGCTTCCTGCTGAAGATCCTGATGAACTATCCCGCCCATGCCGACGAGGTGCGGATGGTCGAGGCGGTCAGCACCGGCCGGGTCGCCCACGACTTCGACCTCTCGCGGGTACGCCCGGTAGCGAAGCCCGAAACCCTGCTCGGCCTGCAGCAGGCAGCCGCCCAGGTGCGTGTCGACCCGGTCGTGCTCGACTACGCCGTGCGCATCTGCCGCGCCACCCGCGAGTGGTCGGGCCTGGCGATGGGCGCCGGGCCGCGCGGCAGCCTGGCGCTGGTGCGCGCCGCGCGTGCGCAGGCGCTGCTGGGCCAGCGCGACTTCGTCACGCCTGACGACCTGCGCAGCATCGCCAAGCCGGCCTTGCGCCATCGCTTGAGCCTCTCGCCGGAACTGCAGATCGAAGGCCGCCGCATCGACGAGGTGCTGGACGCCCTGCTGCTGAAGGTGGAGGCGCCGCGTCAGTGAGACCGACGCGCGCCCTGATCCTGGCGCTCTGCCTGTTGGCCCTGCCCGGCGGCCTGCTGGCGTTCGGCGTGGCCGGGCCGGGCCCGCTGCTTGGCGCCAGCCTGGCGCTGCTGGCGCTGGCGGCGATTGATCTTGCGCGGTTGCGCCTGCTGCCGGTGCCCGCCATCGAACGACGCGTGCCGCGCATCGTCGCGGTCGGTCATCCGCTCACGGTCGAACTGGTGCTCAGCGGCGGCCTGCCCGGTCAACGTCTGGAGGTGTTCGATCTGCACCCCTCCCATTGGCCGGTAGAGGCGCTGCCACAACGCATTGAACTGCCCGCCGAGAGCCGCAGCGTGGTCGAGTACCGACTGCACCCCGAGCGTCGCGGGCACGCGCGCTTCGAAGGCTGCGCGCTGCGCCTGTGCTCCCCGTGGCGTCTGTGGACGCGACTGCACATCCTGCCCCTGCACTCGGACGTGCGCATCTATCCGGATTTCGCGCGGGTCAGCCACCTCGCCCTGGTCGGCACCGACCGCGCCAGCCGTGTGATCGGCGCGCATCAGCACCGACGCCGCGGCGAAGGCACCGAGTTCCACCAGCTGCGCGAATACCGCACCGGCGACAGCCTGCGCCAGATCGACTGGAAGGCCACCCGCCGCGCGCAGAAGCTGATCTCGCGCGACTACCAGGACGAGCGCAATCAGCAGGTCGTGCTGCTGGTCGACACCGGCCGCCGCATGCTCGCGCACGATGGCAGCCTGAGCCACTTCGACCATGCCTTGAACGCCAGCCTGCTGGTCGCATTCATCGCCCTGCGTCAGGGTGACTCGGTGGGCCTGATGGCCAGCGGCGGACAATCGCGCTGGATGCCGCCGGTGCGCGGCCTGGGCGCGATTGACCGCATGCTGGATACCGTGTTCGACCTGCAGCCGCAGCCGGTCGCGACCGACTACATCGAGGCCGCCATGCAGCTGGGCGTGCGCCAGCAGCGACGCGCCCTGATCCTGATCGTCACCAATGCCCGCGATGAGGACATCGAGGATCTGCTTGCCGGCATCCGGCAGCTGCAGCGCAGGCATCTGGTCTGCGTCGCCAGCCTGCGCGAGGCGATGCTGGACGAACTGATCGAGCGCGCGCCGGAGCGCGTCGACACCGCCCTCGAAGCCAGCGCTGCCGCCCACTACCTGGAACAGCGCCAGCGCGCGCACACCGCTCTTCGCGCGCAGGGTGCGACCGTGCTCGACGTCACCGCGATCGAACTGCCCGGCGCACTGGTCGATCACTATCTGGCGATGAAGCGGGCCGGGCGCCTCTAAGACAGTTAGGTTGCGCGCGCGCAGAACAAGGCCCCGGCGCTGTGCAGCAGGTCAACCGTTTCCGGCCGGACGCGGTGCTTGCCTCCGACCCTCAGGGAGTTCCGACCGTGCCTGCCTGCCGCCACCTCCTGCTCTGCGCCATCGTGGCGATCAACGCCGCACTGATGATCCCGTCGTCCGGCCGGGCCGCGAACCCGCAAGCGGGCGTCCCCGACTTCAGCCAGGTCGAAGCGCTCATGCAGCAGGCGGTCAGCGCCGTACCGCTGTCTGGGGCCACCCTGCTGCTCGTTCAGGACGAGACCGACGTGCTGGCCCTGTACTACGGCACGCACACGCCCGCCACGCGGCTGTCGATCGCCTCGGCCAGCAAGTGGCTGTCGGCCGCCACCGTCGCATCGCTGGTGGACTCCGGCGAACTCGACTGGAACACCACGCTCGGCAGCCTGCTGCCCAACGCGCCCCTGGACAAGCATCCGATCACCCTGCGCCAGCTGTTCTCGCACACCTCGGGCATCCCCGCGCGTGATCTCGGCTGCCTGCGCGACCAGAGCGTCAGCCTCGGCCAGTGCGCGGAGCAGATCCTCACGGCACTCCTGATTGCCGCCCCCGGCACCTGCTTCTCCTACGGCGGCAACTCGATGCAGGTCGCTGGACGCATGGCCGAGCTCGCCAGCGGACTCTCCTGGGATGCACTGTTCCGCACCCGAATCTCGCAGCCGCTCGGCTTGAGCGACACCGACTATGCGGTCGGCAGCACGAGCTCTGGCTATGTCGAGGTGCCGAACCCGCACATCGGCGGCGGCGCGCGCAGCAGCGCACGCGACCTGATCCGGATCGCCCAGCTCTACCTGCAGGACGGTCGCTTGGGCAGCACGCAGGTGCTGCAGCCGGCGACAGTCGCCTACATGCGCGGCGATCAGACCGACGGCGCGCCCTACATCAACAATCCCGATCCGCGCAGCTACGGCTATGGCATCGGCACCTGGCGCAACCGGCTCGACGGCCAGGGCGGGCTCTTCGAGGCCTCCAGCGCCGGCGCCGGCGGCACCTGGCCGTGGCTGGATCGGCAGGCCGGCGTGGCCGGCGTGTTCTTCGTCGACAGCACCCTCGTCAGCGTCCAGCCCTACGTCAGGCGACTGACGCCAGCGGTCCGCACAGCGCTGGGCGCGGACGCTCCGCTGTTCGGCGACGGCATCGAAGGCGCTGCGATGCGTCAGGGCTGCGGCTGAGCCTCCGCCCCACCGTTCGTCATCGGCGGCTTGACGCAGGTCGAGAGGCAGCTCACGGCGGATTCGCACCTCCGGCTCCGCTTGCCCCTCCGGGCGCTCGACCCGCCCCGCGCGCGAGGCTGCGTGCGTGGGCGCGCAAGTTGTCGGCTCAGTTCGCGCGCAGCAGCCAGTACTCCGGCCGCTCGCCGACCCGCTCGAAGCCCAGCCGGCCATAGAAGCGCTGCGCACCCGCGTTGACCTTCAGTACCTGCAGCCCGACGCCGCGACCGAGGGCACGTGCCTGGCTCAGCAGATCGCGAACCACTGCGGCGCCGATGCCGCGGCCCTGCGCTTCCGCGCGCAGGTAGAGACGGGCGAGATACAGGTGGGTGGGGCGCCACTCGATGGCGCGCAGGCCCTGCTCCCTGCCTTCGACCAGGATGAAGTCCTGCGCGGACGCGCAGAAGCTGCGGGCGTGGCGATCACGCTGGTCGGCCTCGTCCCAGGGGCCCCAGGTCTGCTCGACATAGCTGCGCATGGCCTCGCGGGTGATCCGGTAGGCCAGTTCGCGGTCGGCAGCCTGCACGCCGCGCAGCTGGAAGATCGGGCGGTTCGGGCTGGCCATGGCAGCGCCCCGGTGCGAGGAGGACGAAAGGATGGCGCAGCTTGGGGACGCTTGTAGGCGCCCGGCAAGGGTGCCGCACCAGGAGCCTGGTCACAGACGCCCAGGGTTCGTTGTGCGTCCGGCTTCAACAGGACCCGCTGTGGATGCGCTGGGCCGATCCACCCTACCAACGCGAAGGAAGGTTTGCCTCCATCGAAGCGGGTGACCGTATCGGCCACTGCAGGCTTCGCATCATCACCCTCCGGGTTCGCGCGACCCGCCACGTGCCTTGGAGGCAGCACCCGGAGACCTTCCCGTCGCTTTCCCGCCTTGACGGGTGAAGACCTGGGCCCGGGTTCAACCGGACTGCAGACACTCCCTCAGTGCGCGGGAAAGTCGAGGCGCCGCAGCGAGCAGGCCGCTTGGCGTTCGTGGCGAAGCGCGGCGCGTGAGTTCAATGGGGTTTGGAACACACGCGACTACGGAATTCTCGCGCGACCTGCGTCCCGAGGCGGCCTCAGCAAGCGGATGGTTCTCAATCCTCTCAATCGTCCTGCTCGGCTGCCAGCCGCCCCTGTTCGCGGATCAGGGCCTGCTCACGCGCGTCGCGGATCGCCCACTCGATCGCATCCAGATCGACCTCGGCCAGGGCTTCCTCGTAGACGCCGGTCAGCGGCGTGTCCGGCAGCAGCTCGCCGGCTTCGAACAGCGCCCACATTTCCTCGGCGTAGCGGCTCTGCATCAGCTCTGGCGCGAACCGGCCGAGGCTGATGCTGAGATTGTTCACGTCGCGCCTAAGCAGGTCGCGGGCGGCGTTGTTGCCGGCGGCATCGACCACCTGCGGGAAATCAATCACCACCGGCCCGTCGGCATCGACCAGCACGTTGTACTCGGACAGGTCACCGTGGATGAGCCCGCAGCAGAGCATGCGCACGACTTCGCGGATCAGGCGCGCGTGGTAGTCGCGGGCCACCTCAGGCTCAAGCTGCACTTCACCGAGGCGCGGCGCATTGTGCCCATCGGCATCGGCGACCAGCTCCATCACCAGCACACCGCTGTAGAAGCCGTAGGGCCGCGGCACGCGCACGCCGGCATCGAAGAAGCGGTAGAGCGCATCGACCTCGGCCGTCTTCCACGCCGCCTCGGCTTCGCGCTTGCCGAACTTGCTGGCCTTGCCCATGGCGCGCGCTTCGCGGCTGCCGCGGGCCTTGCGGCCCTCCTGGTACTGCACGCGATTCTGGAAGCTGCGCTGGGCCATGTCCTTGTAGACCTTGGCGCAACAGATCTCGTCACCGCGCCGCACCACGTACACG
>JBIJCA010000351.1:0-4098 GCA_044344935.1 Aquimonas sp.
GACTCCGCAGCATAGCGCAGCAGCAAAGTCAGAGGGATGACGCAGCCCGACACAACTGCGGATTCAACGCGTGGAGTACTCCTCCAGGCGATCCCGGAAGTCCACCGCCTGATCAGGACTGACAGTGACTCGCCCTTCGAACACCGCGCGCGGCGTGACATTGCGGCCGTAGCTGCTCTGGTTTGCGCGATGGTCCATGGCGATCACGGCACCGTCCAGGGCCACTCCTGCAAACAGACCGCGCGAGCGGGAGTAGGAATAGATCTCGGCGCGCAGATCGGAGTCGGTCGAGGCCTGGGCAGTGCGACCGACCGGGCCCGCGGCGACGGCGGCATCCGCTCCAAGTGTGAACTTGCCATTGACGATCGAATCAACGCCCCGGGCGCTGCGGAACACCAGCACGACGTCAGTCGACTGAACGCCCGCCTGGAAGCCGATGCTGCCCCCGGTCAGGGTAATGAAAGCAGGATGACTCCAGGTTCCATCCGGCGTACGTACGCTGATCACCCCGCGGCCGCGTCGCCCGCCGATCAACAGGCCGGCCTTGACCACGTCAGGGATCACTGCGATCGCGTATGCGTCCTGCAGGAGTCGACGCGGAACTGCACGGTCGGGGCTGACCATGATTTCGTCCAGCACACGACTGGCGTTCTGCAAGCGCTGCTCCGGCGGCGGCGCTGCCTGCGCCGACGAGACCGAGCCGAGGGTGATAGCGAGAGCGAGGCCTGTCGCCAGCCAAGCGTGCGCAAAAGTTCGCATGGTGAATCTCCGTGATGATCGGGGTCACTGGGAAAGCGCTTCGCACACCGCGCGGGCGCGCCGCTCTCAAGCCCGCGACTATAGCCGCGAGGGCGATGAATCAAGGCTTATCAGACTCGAGGACGTTTCCACTTGAACCGCGCCCCGCTCAGCTAGGCGTCTTGGCTTCGGGTCGGTTCAAGAGACGTGCCGTCTGCCAAGGCTGCAGGGTGGCGGAGGCATTGCGGCGGTTCTTCCCGTGTGCCCATCACCACGGGAAAGTCGACCGGACACGGGTCCGCGATGCGCTGCTGCTGCCCGGTGCGGAGGGTCTGTGGATCAGATCGTGCGGCGAATAAAGGCGCCAGCAGCCGCGATCAGCAGGAGCGCGAGTGCGCCAAGGCTCCAAGAGCCCGAGGCCGTGACGGGAACTGGCGCGAGCCCCGGAAGCGTGCCTTGCCCCGTACACGAGGGACCCGCGAGGGCAAAGCCCTCAAGCTGAACGGTGTTGAGCCCGGAGCCCGTGCCGATGATCGGGCGAAGACTGACGATGGCACCCGTCTCGGGATCGATCTGCGCAAGGTCATTGCGGAACACTGCCGGCGCGCCTTCCGGTGGCACCAGATAGTCAAGGGTTGCCCAGAGCCGCCCGTCAGCGTCGAAATCCAGTCCAGCGTCGTAGATGCGGTTGGCTAAAGTCACTGGGCCGACCCGTGTGAGCTCGGAGGTTCGAGTATCGAACCGATAAAGCGCCACATCGGGGTCGACGGCCAAACCAAACAGCACCTGCCCCCGCGCCGTGAGCCCCGACAGGGGAGGCCCGCCGGAGGACACCGCTTGGGCCGCTCCGGTGCTTCGATTCACACGCCAGAGGGTGCCCAGGGTGTCCGATGAAGCCCACAGCTGGCCATCGCACGTGGCGGCGAGGCCGTAGTCAAGCTGTCCGCCCTGCCCAGGCCCAAGGCCGCTGAGCCCGTCCAAATGGACTGCGAGGGTCCCGGCACCGGTGCTCGGGTTGATCCTGACGAGCAGGTCGCTGGTGCCGCCGGACTCGTTGCTGCCGTCCGCCGCCCCGTAAAGTGTGCCGTCGGGGTGGAACGCAAGACCGTCGACATCGCGGAAACCCACATACCCTATCCGCGTCGCAGCGGCGCTACCCAGGTCAATGCGGTAAAGCGCATCGCGCGCGGTTTCGGGATCGGTGCCGGAAGCGTAGCCGATGGGCTGGGATCCGGCACCCGCAGAAAACAGCAGGGCAACGGCAACGAGCAGCCTGTGGGCGATCGGGCGCATAGGGGCCACGTCCTTTGCCGGGTCCATGTAATCGTCACGGCGCTCTGGTGGCGCCTCGGGCGAGAATAGCAGGGTGACCGCGTCCTGAACAGCCGCCCGGGGGCCGCGCAAGCGATTGATTCACAGCAACAATCGATCATCGGTTATGCGGACCCAACCGAGCCGGTACGTGCCACCCACCTTCAGCTGGAGATTCCATGCCCTACCTCGGCCGACCCGACTACCGTCACGGCAGCCCCGAAACCACCGCAGTCCTCCTGGTCAACCTGGGCACCCCAGACGCGCCGACGCCGGGCGCAGTGCGCCGCTATCTTGCAGAGTTCCTCGCCGATCCCCGGGTGATCGAGCTGCCAAAACTACTTTGGTTTCCGCTACTCCATGGTGTCATCCTGCCGTTCCGCTCGCGCCGCTCGGCCAAAGCCTATGCGCAAGTCTGGACCGAGCAGGGCTCGCCGTTGGCGACCTACAGCCGCAGTCTCTCCGAGAAGCTCCACCGCGCACTGGCGGAAGACGGTCGCCCCCTGGGGGTCCATATGGCCATGCGCTATGGCAACCCCTCGATCGCCAGCGTGCTGCGCGGACTGAAGGACCGCGGGCTGCGGCGCCTGCTGGTGCTGCCTCTGTACCCACAGTTCTCGGCGACCACGACGGCGACAGTCTTCGACGCTGTCGTCGATGAACTGAAGCGCTGGCGCTGGCAGCCGGAGTTTCGCTTCATCACCGACTACCACCGTGAGCCCGCGTGGCTGGACGCCGTCGCCGACGGAGTACGCCAGCATTGGCAGACCCACGGCCGCGGCGATCGACTGCTGTTTTCCTTCCACGGAATTCCCAAGCGCTATTTCACTGCCGGCGACCCCTACCACTGCCTGTGCCAGTTCACCGCACGCGAGGTGGCCGAACGCCTGCAGCTGCCGCGGGAAGCCTGGGAGCTGAGTTTCCAGTCGCGCGTCGGCAAGGAGGAATGGCTGCGGCCCTACACGGATGAAACCGTGGCAGGCCTTCCGGCTAAAGGTGTCCGCACTCTTGATGTGGTGTGTCCCGGGTTCGCCGTCGACTGCCTCGAAACCATCGAGGAAATCGCGGGCGAGAACGCCGAGATCTTCCGGCATGCGGGAGGCAACGAGCTCCGCTACATACCTGCGCTGAACGACACCGACGCTCACGTCGGCGCCTTGACGACGCTGCTGCATCGTCAGGGTGCGGGCTGGCCCGAGTTTGCGGCTGCAGCCTGGAACGCTGGCGCCGCCTCCGAAGGAGCAGCTGAGCGCGCAGCCCGATTCGAGCGGTTCCAAGGTGGCTGAGCGCCGGCATGCGCCCACCCTGACGGATGGGGCACGCGCTTTCGTCGAGTGCAGTTTCACGGGATCCAGCGGGACACTCGCTGCCCTGCACTACCCGGCCCCCGCGGGTGACGCCCCTCGACTGCTGGCCGTGCACGGATGGCTCGACAACGGCGCTGGGTTCGCTGCGCTGGCTGAGGCATTGACCGAGTGCGAGTTTCTGGCGCTCGACCTCGCCGGACATGGGCGTTCCGCCTGGCGCCCGGAGACTGGAAGCTATGTGCTGGTGGATCACTTGCCGGACCTGCTGCAGGTGCTGGATGCGCTGCAGTGGAGCGACGCCGTAGTGCTGGGGCACTCCATGGGCGGTGCTATCGCGACCCTGCTGGCAGTCGCGGCGCCGGAACGCGTGCGGGCGCTGGTCTGCATAGACGCGCTCGGGCCGCTCAGCCTCGATGAAGCGGACGCCCCGGCACGGCTGCGCCGCGCGCTCAAGGCGCGGGACGAGCCGAGGCCGCGTCGCCGGGTCTTCAGGAGCGTCGAGGAGGCCGTTTCCCAGCGCGCGCAACTGAATGGGCTGCAGCCCGCCGCGGCACGGTCGCTCGTGGAGCGCGGACTGGCCGAGGTCGATGGTGGGTTCGTCTGGGCCGCAGATCCTCGCCTGCAGCTGCCGTCCGCCGTGCCGATGAGCGAAGCGCAGGTGCGCAGCCTGCTGCGCGCCATCATCCAGCCGACACTGGTTCTCGCCGCCGAAGAGCCGGACCCGCGGCTACCCCGCATGAAT
>JBIJCA010000106.1:0-13568 GCA_044344935.1 Aquimonas sp.
ACTTCGCGCTGGACAACATCTTCAACCACACGAACGTCGGGCCTTTTCTGTCGCGGAGGCTGATCCAGAACCTCGTCACCAGCAATCCGACGCCGGCCTACATCGCGCGCATGACCGCGGTGTTCAACAACAACGGCCAGGGCGTGCGTGGCGATCTGCGCGCCCTGGTCCGAGCCATCCTGATGGACCCGGAAGCGCGCAACGGCCATCTGACCCAGGCCCAACGCTTCGGCAAGGTACGCGAACCTCTGCTGAGGCAGACGCATCTGTGGCGCGCCTTCGGTGCCGCTGCAGCGAACGGCCGCTACGCCGACTGGAACCCGGAGTCGCACTTCAACCAGGCGCCGAACCGCAGCCCCTCGGTGTTCAATTTCTACCAGCCCGACTACCGCCGCCCGGGCGAACTGGCCCAGCTCGGGCTGTATTCGCCCGAACTGCAGATCGTCAACGAGGTCTTCGTCACTCGCACCGCCAACTGGCTGTACAACCAGGCCGAGCGCCACTACACCGGCACCGGCTTCAATCCGAACCCCGACGCGCGCACGGTGATGATGAATTTCAGCAATCTGTGGTCGCTGGCCACCACGCCCGCGCAGCTGATCGACCATCTGGATGTGCTGCTGATGAGCGGGCAGATGTCGGCGCACATGCGCGGCGTCGTGCTGACCTACATCGAGAGCATTCCCTACACCAGCTTCGGCGACACCGGCGGCCGTCGCCGCGCTTGGGAAGCTGTGCATCTGATCATCACCTCGCCCGAATACCAGGTGCAGAAATGAACCGCCGCGACCTGATCCGCCGCAGCCTGCTGACCACCATCGGCGGTGCCAGCCTGTACTCGCAGTTCGGCAACCTGCGCCTGCTGCAGGCGGCCGCGCTGGACAACTCCGCGATTGCCAAGGGCAATGACTACAAGGCGCTGGTCTGCGTCTTTCTGGATGGCGGCAACGACAACGTCAACACCGTGATCCCGCGCGACAACGCCACCCATGCGACCTATCTGAACGCGCGGCCGGGGCTCGCCCTGCCCTTGACTGCGCTCGGCGCGGGCACGCACCTGAACCCCTTGACCGCGCAGTCCGGCGGTCGCCAGTACGCCCTGCATCCGGCGGCCGCACCGCTGCGCGATCTGTTCGAAGCGGGGCGCTGCGCGATCGTCGCCAACATCGGCCCGCTGATCGAGCCGGTGACGCGCGCCACGTTCCAGAATGGCAGCGCGCGAGTGCCGCCGCAGCTGTTCTCGCACTCGGACCAGCAGGTGTTCTGGCAGACCTCGCGGCCCGACATTCCCGACAAGATCGGCTGGGCCGGGCGCATGGCCGACCTGCTGCAGGCGCAGAATCCGAATCCGCAGCTTTCCATGAGCATCTCGCTGCGCGGCCACAATTTCCTGCAGACCGGCGTCAGCGTGCAGCCGTACGCCATGGGCACGCAGGGCGCGGAAGCGCGCAGCGGCTATCTCGACGAGTTCAACGCGCCGCGCCGCGCCGCCATCGATGCACTGCTGAACGGACCGCTCAGCCACCCCTTGGAGCGCGCGGCCGCCGATGTCCAGCGGCGCAGTCTCGACAACTATGCGCTGGTGACTTCCGCATTGGCGGCGAACCCGCCGCTGACCACGCCGACACCTGCACTGCCGGAAGGCCTCGGCCTCGTCGCTGCGGGCGCTTATCAGCGGCTCGTCGGCCAGCTGCGCATGGTCGGGCGGATGATCCAGGCGCGCGGCCAGCTCGGACAGCGCCGCCAGGTGTTCTTCGTGGGCATCGGCGGCTACGACTTCCACGACCGCCTGCTCGATGATCACCGTGACCAGATGGCGGCGCTCACGCACGCTATCCGCATGTTCCATGACATCACCGTCGAACTAGGCGTCGACAGCCAGGTCACCACCTTCACTGCCTCGGACTTCGGCCGCACCTCCTCTGCCAACGGCGACGGCACAGATCACGGCTGGGGTGGCGAGCACTTCGTGATCGGCGGCGCCGTACGCGGACGCGACATCTACGGCGAACTGCCGGGCCTCACCCGCAACGGCCCCGACGATGCCGGCTGGGGACAGATCATTCCCAAGCTGTCGGTGGACCAGTACGCGGCCACGCTTGGGCGCTGGTTCGGGCTCAGCGAGTCGCAGATCGACAACATCTTTCCGGCGCTGGCCGGGCCGGTACCGCGCTTTGGGCCGGCGACCGGGGGCTTCGTGGGCAGCTATCGCGATCTGGGCTTCATGCAGGGCGCTTGAGACGCGGCTCCCGCCAAGCCTGCGGGGAGTCTGCAGGGACCGCGCGCGGCAGCTTCAGCCACCGATGCTCTCGCGCCGGCCGCGCTCAAGCAGGGCCTTCAGCCCGGCGTGCTCGGGCATCGCTCCGAGCCCCTTCTCCGCATTCGTTGCACAGGCTTCCCAGATGGCCCGGTCGCAGAGCTTGGTGGCGGCATCAAGATAGAACTCCGCGATCTGCCTGACGCCCTCCAGTGCCCGCGCGTTGTCGGGCTCACGCTCCAGCACCTGGCGGTAGAGGCCGAGCGCGGAATCGTCGTCCGGGTAGTCCAGTTTTCGCCCCAGCGTTGCAGGCTGTTTGCCGATATCGAGATAGGCATCTGCCTGAACCAGCATCGACTCAATTTCGCTCAGGTCCGCCGGCAGGACGACCGCAGGCTTGGGCTCGATCCGCGGCGCCACCGCTCCGGCGTCAGCGGCCGGGGCGGCGGCTTCATCGGTGTCCACGGCCTGCCACAGCAGCAGACCGGCCGCGATCACTGCCACCAGCCCCGCGGCCAATGCCAGCGGCGCGCGGCGCGCGCGCATCACGCCGGTGCGGTGCATGGTCGACGACACGGCCACGGTGGGCGCGCTCTCGATGGCCTGGCGGCGCGCGGTGTCGTGCCGCAGCATCTGGGTCGCCTGCGGCTTCGGCATGCGTGCACGTACCCGCGCCAGTTCCTGCAGGAACACTTCGCCATTGGCGAAACGGTCCTGCACACGCTTGGCCATGAGACCGTCGAGAATCGGCTGCAGCCACGCGAACTCGCTGGGCAACACCGGCACCGGCTGCGTGATGTGGGCGAGCGCCACCGCGAAGGGATCGCTGCCGTCGTAGGGTGGCTTGCCGATCAGCAGCTCGAACAGCATCACGCCAAGTGCGTACAGGTCGGAGCGGCCGTCGACGGGCTCGCCGCGCGCCTGCTCTGGGCTCATGTAGTCTGGCGTGCCGATCGAGGCGCCGGCCATGGTGGCGGTCGAACTGGTGTCCATCGCCTTGGCGATGCCGAAATCCGCCAGCACCACGGTGCGGTCGGCCTTGTAGAGAATGTTGCTGGGCTTGACGTCGCGATGCACCACGCCCTTGTCATGCGCGTAGTGGAGCGCGCGCGCGACGTCGGCCACCACGTCCAGCACCTGCGGCACCGTCATGCCGAGATTCATCAGATCGCGCAGGGTGCCGCCGTCGATGTACTCGGCGGCGAGGTAGTAGACGCCCTGGTGCGAGCCGATGTCGAAGACCGTGACCAGGTTGCGGTGGGACAGCTTGGCGGTGATCCGTCCTTCCTTGAGGAAGCGCTCGGTGAACTCGTGGTCGGCCGCGAGCTGCGGCGACATGACCTTGAGTGCGACCTCGCGATCCAGCGACTCCTGCACCGCGAGGTAGACCGAGGCCATGCCACCGGCGCCCAGCGGGCGCAGGATCCGATACCCCGGCACCTGCAGGCCGCCGCCGCCCTCGGGCTTGTGGATGATGGTGTCCTGCACGCAGCGCTCCCGCCAGATCGATGGAGGGATTGTGGACACGCTTGCGGCGAACTGTCACCCCGACCGCTGCGGCTGAGCTGCCCGTGCGCCTGATTCGCGGGCAGCTCAGCCGCGCAGAGCCTTGTACGCCGCCAGGGCCGCTTCGCGTGAGGCCTTGAGTTCAACCACTGGCCGCGGGTACTCGGGCGCGATCCTGCGCTGCAGGTCGGCGTGCTCGAAGGGGGCGTAGAGGGCCTTGTCGGGCAGGCGCGCGAGCTCGGGCACCCATTGCCGGATGTAACTGCCGCGGGCATCGAACTTCTCGGCCTGGCTGACCGGATTGAAGATGCGGAAGTAGGGCGCGGCGTCGGCACCGGTGCCCGCACTCCACTGCCAGCCGCCCGTGTTGTTGGCGAGATCGGCATCGACCAAGGTGTCCCAGAACCAGCGCGCCCCGTGCAGCCAGTGCAGGCGCAGGTTCTTGGTCAGGAAGCTGGCCACGATCATGCGCACGCGGTTGTGCATCCAGCCGGTGTGCCAGAGCTCGCGCATGCCGGCGTCGACGATTGGAATACCGGTGCGTCCACGCTGCCAGGCTTCCAGCTTCTCATCCGGAACATTCCAGACGAAGCCGTTGAACTGCGCACTGAGGTTGGCGTTCGCCGTCTGCGGAAAGTGGTAAAGCAGATGCGCATTGAACTCGCGCCAGCCGAGCTCGCGGATGTAACCCTCGACCTGTTCGCCGGCGCCAGCAGGCCAGCGCTCGCGCTGCAGGCGGCGAATGATCTGCGCCGGGGTGATCTCGCCAAAATGCAGATGCGCCGACAGACGCGAGGTGCCCGCGCGGTCCGGCAGATCGCGCTGGCTCACATAGCTGGCCGCGGCACCTTCGATGAAGGCGTCGAGCGCCTCGTGGGCGCCCGCCTCACCGGGCGTGAAGCGCTCCCAGAAGCCGGCGTCCCAGCCGAGCTTCGGCGCAAGCTTGAGCGCCTCGATCGGCAGCGACTCGATCTCGGGCGGTGCGGGCAGGCGCGCCGGCGCTTCGATCGCCGCGCCGATCTCCACGCGCGGCCGCGCGTTGCGCCAGAACGGCGTGAAAACGCGGTAAGGACCGCCGCTGCCGCTCATGATCTCTTCGCGCTCGAACAGGGTCGCGCCGCGAAAGCTCTCGGCGCGCAGCCCGGCGGCCTTCAGGCCGGCCTTGACCGACGTGTCGCGGGCGATGATGGCGGGCTCGTAGCGGCGCTGCCAGTAGATCGCCTCGGCGCCGCATTCGTGCGCCAGCTCGACGAGCGCTTCGAGGCTGCGGCCGCGTCGCACGATCAGCTGCGACCCACGGCTGCGCAAATCGGCATCGAGCGCACGCAGCGATCGGTCCAGCCAGGCGTGTGAGGCTGCACCCGGCGCCCACTCGCCCTCTTCCTCCGGTGCATGCACGTAGGCGAAGGTGGGGGCCTGCCCGCGCTCAAGCGCGGCGGCAAGCGGAAGATGGTCGGACAGGCGCAGGTCGCGGCGCAGCCAGATCAGGGCGCGAGGCATGGTCGAGTTCACTGACGTCGGGTTCGCAGTGTCGTGCAGGACTCGTGAGCGCTGCAGCAAGGCTGAGCGGCAACGGGGCCGGACGCGGAGCCGCGGAGCGTCGCCGGAGATTTCGCTGCGTTTCGCGCCCACCCAGGGCACGCTGGCATGCCCGACAGCACCTCCAGGTTCGCGCAGCTTCAAGGTGCGTCGGCGAGTCGATGCCAATTGGCGGACGCATGCTCTGGCTCAGGAAATCGGCGCCCACCGGCGAGGGAGCACCACCAGAGTTCTGCTTCAACTGGGTAAGCTGCGTCGCCGCGACTGCGCCATGCAGGCCTGCACCAGTCCATGTCCGATTCCAGCGCCGTTACGAACCACCGCAGCGGGCTGATGCTGGCGGCTGCGGGCGCGATCCTGTTCTCGGCCAAGGCCATCCTTGCGAAGTTCCAGTACCGCTACGGGCTGGATGCGCTGGATGTGCTGACCCTCCGCATGCTCTTCGCGCTACCGCTGTTCGCCCTGCTCGGACTGCGCGAACGCCTGCGTGGACACGCGCCGAGGCTCAGCGCCCGCCAGCGCTGGGCGCTGCTCGGCATCGGGCTGCTGGGCTACTACCTGTCCTCGCTGCTGGACTTCTGGGGTCTGGAGTATGTGCCGGTCTCGCTGGAGCGCCTGATCCTCTTTCTCAACCCCACGTTCGTGCTTCTGATCGGCCTGTTGTTCTTCCAGCGCGCGGTGAGCCCGAGGCAGTGGCTGGCGATGGCTGTGAGCTACGCGGGTATCGGTCTGGTGCTGATCGAAAACCTGCGGATCGAGGGCGACCAGGTGCTGCTGGGTTCGCTGCTGGTGCTCGGGGCGGCGATCTCGTACGCACTGTACCTGGCGGTGTCAGGCGAACTGGTCAAAACCCTGGGCACCGCCCGCCTGGTCGTGGCCGCGATGTCGATCTCGACGGCCGCGGTGTTCGTGCACTACCTGCTGGTACGCGCGCCCACCGATCTGCTGGGCTTCGCGCCCGCGGCGTATGGCTGGGCGCTGGCCAATGCCTTCTTCTGCACTTTCCTGCCAGTCACCTTCACCATGGCCGCGGTGCGCCGCGTCGGACCCGGCATCACCGCCCAGCTCTCGGTGCTCGGGCCGGTCTCACTGGTGTTCCTTGGGGCATGGCTGCTGGACGAACACATCACCCTGCTGCAGTTGGCGGGCACAGCGGTAGTGCTGGGCGCGGTCTACGTTCTCACGCGACCGAACCGCCCCTGACTCGCCGCGTCCGGATCCACCAACGCTGCCTGGGTGGTCGCCGCCACAGCGGTTGTTTGCCCCCTCTCAGACCCCGCTGACTTCAGGCGGGGCCTCGGCGAGCGCATCGATCGCATGTTCGAAAGGCAGGCTGCTGACCATCAGCGCCGCGCCCCCGCGCAGCGCCTGCGGTTCCGCCCAACCGCTCGGGCGCTCGGGCAAGCGCGTCGGGTCCTTCGGAAACAGCCCGATCCAGGCGTTGCGGCCGCCGCGCTTGGCCGCGTAGAGCAGGCGATCGGCCAGATCGACCACTTCTTCCCAGCCGGCTGCGGCCGGCAGCTCCCGCAGCAGCGGAAACGGCGCGAAACCGATGCTGACGCTGCAGCTGAGCTCGACGCCGTGCTCGACCAGAAAGGGGCGCTCGGACACCAGCCGTCGGACCCGCTCGGCCAATTCGGCTGCGTGCTCACGCCCCGCCTCGCGGGCAACCACCAGAAACTCCTCGCCGCCCCAGCGGATCAGGTGGTCCGAGCCTCTGAACACCTCGCGCAGGCGCTGTGCGAACTCCACCAGCACCGCATCGCCCACCGCATGTCCGTGGCGGTCGTTGATGAGCTTGAAGTGGTCGAGATCGATCAGGAACAGGACGAGATCGCTGTGCGGTCCGCTGCCACTGCGCGGACGGGCTCCCTGCCGGCGCAGGCACAGCGCGACCTCTTTGGGCATCTCCTGCATCGCGAAGCGGCGGTTGTTGAGGCCGGTCAGAGGATCGGTCAGGCTGGCACGCTCGTACTCCAGATTGCGCTGCCGGAGTTCAGCCGAGAGCTCGCGCAGATCGGCCGTGCGCGCCTGCACTTCGATCTCGAGCTGATCGCGCACACGCCGCAGTCGGCCCTCACGCCAGCGCACCAGGCTGAAGACCAGCAGGCCGAGCAGCAGCAGGCCGGCCGCTGCCGCCGGCAGGGTTTGCCACCAGTGCGGCAGCACGCGCACTTCAATCACCCGCGGCGGCGCCTCGAAGCGACCGTCGCGCGTGCTGCCCTGCAACTCAAGCCGGTAGGCGCCAGGCCAGAGCCCACCGAAACTCGCGACGCGCGCACTCGCACCGACGCTGACCCAGTCCGGAGCCACGTCCAGCAGCCGGTAGCGGTAGCTCAGGAGTTCCGGGGCGCTGAAATCGAGTGCGGCGAACTCCAGGCTGAAGCCACGCTCGCCGGGGCCGATCTCGATGTGCTCGCCCAGTGCGCCGAAAGCACGCGGCTCGCCATCGATTCGAGGCTCGGTAGGCACCACGGGCGGCACAAAGGTCCAAGGTCTGAAGCGCTCCGGGTTGATCGCCAGCAGCCCCTCGGTGGCACCGAACACCATCCGTCCGTCAGGCAGGCGCGCAAAGGCCCGGAACCACCCGGTACCAACATGGGCGCCATCGGCGCGGCCAAGCCGGTGGAAGGCATCGCGCGCCGGGTCGTACATGAAGCGATGTGTCCAGACCCGCCCTTGGGAATCGTCCAACAGGTTGGCGCCGAAGGCGACTCCGGCGTAGCCGTGACGCGCGCTGATGGCCTCGAGCTCGACCCCCATGCGGCCGGCGCTGCGAAGCCGATACAGCCCACCGGCATCGATCCAGAGCTGGCCCTGGGCGTCGAGCAGCAGACCGAGCACATCGGCGCGCTGCTCCACGCCCTCGACCTGCATGGCCCGGCGGCTGAGCGCGCCGCGCTGGCGGTCGAGGCGGAACAGACCGGCGCTGCCGCCGACCCAACCGCCCTCGGCATCCAGAACCAGCGCATTGATCGAGCCACTGACGCGCTGGCCTTCCGCATCGGCCAGCCGGATCAGACTGCCGTCGGGATCGCGCCGGAACAGACCATCTCCGGTCGCGACCCACAGCCGGTCTTCTGCATCCAACCAAAGCCGTCGAATGGCCGCACGTTCGAGAAAGTCCGGGCCCGATGCCAGTTCGAACGCCTTCATGCCGGGCGCGCGGGTAAACAGCCCACGCTCGGTCGATACCCAGAGGCGCCCGTCTTCCGCTTCGACCACCGCCGAGGGCTGCTGACCGGCAAAAACGCCATGGACGGGATCGCCCTCGCGGATGAGCTCACGTATGCGCAGGCTGGCGTCGAGTCTGACCAGCCCGTTCTGGGCAACCCCCGCCCACAGCCCGCCCTTGCGGTCCGCAGCCAGAGTCAGCGCGCTGAACTGGCTCAGTGGGGCGTCCACGATGGGGTCGAAGCGACGCGAGTTCAGCACGGCAGGCCAGGGGTTGGTGCGCTGCAGGCCACCGCCGAAGCTGCCGGCCCAGATCCAGCCCGAGCGATCCAGCAGCAGCGCGCGCACTTCGGCGTTCGCAAGCGCGAGCGGGTCCACCGCGCGCGGCCGGATCTTCTCGCGCAGACTGCCGTCGGCACTGTCGAAGACATCGATGCCGCGCGCATGCGCCACCCAAAGGCTGCCGTCGCCCGGCTCCACCGCCGCGTTCATGCCGGTGCCCCGCCAACGCTGGACCTCCGCTGCGGCCGGAGGCGCTTCACGCTCCGCCACCGCAGCCGGAATCCGCGCCATCTGGCCCTGCTGGGCGCCGACCCAGACATCGCCGGCCGCCGTCACGTGGATGCCGCGGATCGTGGTGTTCGCGAAACCCTCGGAGTCCTCGGGATCGGACAGGACGCGCTCGAAGTCGCGCGCACCGGGTCGCAAACGGCCCAAACCCTGCCAGCTTCCTACCCAGACTGCACCACTGCGATCCACCGCCAGCGCCGAAGTTCTGGCGTCCATCTGCAGGCCGCCGGATTCGGCAGCGACGAAACGCGACACTGTTCCATCGGGCTCGATCCGGCCAAGACCGTTGCCGGTGGTGCCCACCCACACCACGCCATCGGGGGTCTGCGCCAGCGCGCGGACGGTTCCCGCGGGCAGGCTGTCGCCCGTCAGCGCGCCTGCCGCAAACGTCCGGAAGCGGTCGCCGACCGGGTCGTAGAGGGCCACGCCATCACTGTAGGTGCCCAACCAGAGTCGACCGTCCGCATCGGTCATGAGCGTCTGGATCCGACTCCCTGGTAGGCCATGCAGGCTGTCAGGCGTGGCCTGGTAGAGCTTGAAGCGGTAGCCGTCATAGCGCACCAGGCCGTCGGTCGTGCCGATCCACAGCAAACCCAGGCCGTCCTGGGCGACCGAGGTGATGACGCCATCGGGAATCTGCTCCAGCGTTCCCACAGGTTCGAACGATCGCAGCGAGGGTTCCTCCCCAGCCCCCGGGGAGGCCGCCTGGGCGAACACGCACAGCACGGCGCCCAGCCAAGCGCAGGCCATGCGCGAGGCGAACCCGCGCGCGCAGCGGGCACTCTGGAGGCAACGGCCAATCAGCGTTCGGATGGGAAACCTCAGGCGCGGCGGCAGGCCGTAGCGGGCCCGTCTCCGGATCCGCAAGCGAATCCCGTGCCAAGCCTCGCCAGGCAGGGCTTGCAGCGGTGGCTCAAGGCCGTTGGTCGAGCGCCTGGACAATCCTGGCGAGCGGCAGGTTGCTTTCGATACGCACGTCACCGGCTTCGATCCTGCGCACGTCGGCCCACTCGATGCACCGTTCGGGCGCACCGGCATCGCGCTCGGCGAACAGCGCGATCCAGGCGTTGCGACCGGCGCGCTTGCCGGCCATCAGCAGCCGATCGGCGAGATCCACCGCGTCTTCCCAGCCCGCGGCCATGGGCGCCCGACCCAGCAGCGGGAAAGGCACCAGGCCCAAGGTCACTGTCAGCGAAACCGAGCGCCCGCCCTCCAGCTCGAAAGGTTGGTCGGCGATGCGTGCGCGGATCCGCTCGGCGAGCCCGACGGCCACATAGCGATCGGTGTCGCGAGCAGCGACGAGGAATTCATCGCCCCCCCAGCGGAGAATGTGGTCCGAGATCCGACAGGTCTCGCGCAGGCGCGCGGCGATCTGCCGCAACACCTCGTCGCCCGCGGCATGACCGAAGTCGGCGTTGAGCTGCTTGAACTGGTCGACGTCCAGCAGGAACAGCACCAGCGAGCCGCTCTGCCGCCCTGAAGACACGCCCAGCGCAGGAGGGCGTCGCTGGTACAGAGCCGCCTCCTTCGGCAGCTCCTGTTCCCCGAAGCGTCGGCTGCGCAGTCCTGTGAGCGGGTCGGACAGGCTGGCCTCTTCAAGCTGCAGAGTGCAGCGGTCGAGCGCCTGCTGCAGGCGTTTCAGCTCACTCGAGTGCTGTTCGACCTCGAACTGAAGCTGCTGCCGCAGCCGCAGCAGCCGGCGTCGGCGCAGCCGCACCATGGCTTCCACGAGAAGCGAGAGCAGCACCGCGAGTCCCGCCAGCACCAGCGGTCGCTGCCACCATTTGGGCAGCACCTTGACCGGCAGCTCAAGCATGGCCTCGCCGTACTGACCCGCGCGACTGCTGGCCTGCACCTGCAAGCGGTAGTCACCCGGAAACAGACCACCGAACGAGGCGACGCGCGCTTCAGGCCCGACCTCGATCCACGCGTCATCGCTGCCCAGCAGCCGATAGCGGTAGCGCTGCAGGTTGGGCGCGGTGAAATCCAGCGCCGCGAACTCGATCGCGAAGGCGCGCGCCTGCGGCTGCAGCAGCACCTCCGCACTCTGCGACCCGAAGGTCTGTTCGACACCGTCGATCCGCAGCCCCGTCACCGCCAGCGGGGCGACCTCGTCAACCTCATCGAAGCGCTGACTGTCGATCACCAGCAGCCCCTGGTTCATGCCGAACGCGAGGCGTCCGTCGGCCAGGCGCGCATACGAACGGAACCAGCCCGAACCCGCCAGCGCGCCCTCGCGGGGGCCCAGCGGAAACAGGCGATCGGCCGCCGGATCGTACATGAAGCGCTGGGACCAGATGCGCCCGCGAGCGTCGTCCAACAGGTTGGCGCCGAAGGCAACGCCCCCGAAGCCGTGGCGGCCACTGATCGAATGGAGGCGGGCGTGCAGACCATCAAAGTTCTCCAACCTCATCAGGCCCGCGGCGTCGACCCAGAGCCTGCCGCCACGATCCAGCACCAGGCCCAGCACGTCGATGCTGCTGGCGCGGCCATCGATTTCGGTGGAGACCGGATGCAGCAGAAGGCGATCGAGATCGACCCGGAACAAGCCGGAAACCCCACCCAGCCAGGCGCCGGAGGCGTCGAACTGGAGCGCGTTGATCGCGCCGCCCACGCGCGCACCGTCGGCTGCGGCCAATCGCTGCACGCGGCCATCGGCATCGCGCAGGAACAGGCCATCGCCGGTACCGATCCACAGTTCTCCGTTACGGCCGGGCCAGAGCCGGCGGATCATCTTGCCTTCGATGAACTCGGGCGCGCTCACGCGCACTGGCCTGGCCTCGCCCGGCGCGCGCCGGTACAGACCCAGCTCGGTGCCGATCCAGAGCACGCCGTCCGGATCGAGCGCGGAACCCGTCAACTGCAGGCCGAGGCTCGCACCTCCGTCAGGGTCCGACAGGCGGATGTGCTCGCGGATCTGGAAATCGGAGTCCATGCGGACCAGACCGTAGGCATCCACCGCGGCCCACAAGCCTCCATCGGGTGCCGCTGCAAGGCTGGACAGACTCAGACGCTCCAGAGGGGCATCAAGCTGCGCATCGAGACGCCGCGACTGGATCGCCCGCTCGCTGGGATAGGCGCGCATCAGGCCACCACCGAAGCTTCCCAGCCAGAGCCAGCCGCTGCGATCGATCGTCAGCTCGCGGATACCCATGTCGGTCAGCCCGAATGGCTCGCCGCGACGATGACTGTAGCTGCCGAGATGGCGACCTTCGGGCTCGAACACTTCCAGCCCGAGCGAATGCGCCACCCACAGTCGTCCGTCCGCGGACTCGATCGCGGAGTTCAGGCTCATCCGCCCCCAGCGACGGACTTTGGCAGGGTCGAGACTGCCCGCCTCGAGCGCCGCTTCCGGCGGCAGCCGCGTCAGTCGACCATCCTGTGAGCCCACCCAGATCGAACCGTCGCTCGCGGCGTGGATGCCGCGCACGGGCACGTTGTGGAAACTCCCCGGCTGGCCCGGCTCAGACAGCACACGCTCGACGCGTTCGGCGCCCGCGCGCAGGCGGCTCAAGCCTGCCCAGCTGCCGATCCAGAGTCCTTGCTCGGCATCCACGGCCAGCGCGCTGATTCGATCATCCGGCAACCCGAACCACTCGTCGGACGCATCGAACTGCCGCACGTCGCCATCAGCGCCCACCCGCCACAGTCCCTGTCCCGAAGTACCGATCCAGAGCACGCCATCCGCGGCTTCCGCGAACACACGCACCGGCGTTGGGCCTGGCACCCGCGGCAGCCGGATCGAGTCGCGAAGCGGCCGCACGGGCACGAAATGATCGCGGGCCGGGTCGTACAAGGCTGCACCGGCGGCATAGGTGCCGACCCAGAGCCTGCCCTGACGATCGGCAAAGAGGCGCTCGATGCGGTTGCCCGGCAGACTCGTGGGGTCGTCCAGCACGTGGCGATAGGCTTTGAACCGGTAGCCGTCGTAGCGCACCAGACCTTCGGTCGTGCCGATCCACAGAAAGCCGCTGGCATCCTGGGCCAGACCCGTGATCACGCCGTCGCGCAGCTGCTGATCGTCACCGACGCGTTCGAACAGCAGTCGAGGCAGCTCGACGCCGGGTGCAGACCGGGGCGCCTCGTCGTCCGCCACAGCGGACCCGCAGCAGCAGGCGAACGTCAGCAATGCCCACAGGCCGAGTGGCGAGAGGCGCGCCCCTGCCCGCCGGACGGCGCAGACAACGGCCCCGCAGCGCATGGGCGCCGCGAGGCACTTCAGCCAGCTGACGATCACGGCCTCTCCGGGCGTTTGCAATCGATGGTGGCGCGACTATACGTCTGTGGTCGGCCCGCGATCAAAGGCCAGCGTACACCCGGTGAATCCGGGGGCCCGGCGACTCGGGCAGGCGGGGCGAACGGACGTCGAGGGCGGAGACCTTCAGGGCACCGCCACTGACTGCCGCAGCGCCTGCGCCTGGGCACCGATGGCCGCCCGCTTGGCGTCAGGCAATCGCTCCAGGCTGCGCCACTGCAGGGCCGCGCGCGGGTGCTTGGCGAAGCGCTCGCGGTGGCGATCGAG
>JBIJCA010000354.1:0-4047 GCA_044344935.1 Aquimonas sp.
GCGATGTAGCGGTTCGACAGCGTGGCCGCGGCGACGATGGCCGGGTCGGTGATCTACAAGCCGTGGTGCACCGCATAGCGCTCCTTGAGGCCGCGCAGAATGGCGATGGTGTCTTCGACGCTGGGCTCGCCGACCAGCACCTTCTGGAAGCGTCGCTCAAGCGCGGCGTCCTTCTCGACGTACTTGCGGTATTCATCCAACGTGGTCGCGCCGATGCAGTGCAGCTCGCCGCGCGCCAGCGCGGGCTTCAGCATGTTGCCGGCGTCCATGGAACCTTCCGCCTTGCCGGCACCGACCATGGTGTGCAGCTCGTCGATGAACAGGATGACCTGGCCTTCGTTCTTCGAAAGGTCATTCAGCACGGCCTTGAGCCGCTCCTCGAACTCGCCGCGGAACTTCGCACCGGCGATCAGCGCGCCCATGTCGAGCGAGAGCACGCGCTTGCCGCGCAAGCCTTCCGGCACCTCGCCATTGATGATGCGCTGGGCCAGGCCTTCGACGATGGCGGTCTTGCCGACGCCGGGTTCGCCGATCAGCACCGGATTGTTCTTGGTGCGCCGCTGCAGCACCTGGATGGTGCGGCGGATCTCCTCGTCGCGGCCGATCACCGGGTCGAGCTTGGAACTCTCGGCGCGGGCGGTCAGATCGATACAGTACTTTTCCAGCGCCTGGCGCTGCTCTTCCGCATTCTCACTCTGCACCTTGTCGCCTCCGCGCAGCTTTTCGATACCGGCCTCGATGCGGGCACGTTCGGCACCCACCGACTTCAGCATCTGCCCGATCTCGCCGCGGTCCTCCACGCAGGCCAGCACGAAAAGCTCGCTGGCGATGAAGGCATCGCCGCGCTGCTGGGCCAGCTTGTCGGTGAGGTTCAGCAGCCGCGAGAGATCGTTGCCGACCGCAAGATTGCCCTCCTGCCCCTTGACCTTGGGCAGGCGATCCAGGGCTTCGCCGAGATGCGTGCGCAGCGCCGCCGCGTTCACGCCGGCCTGCTGCAGCAGCGGCCGCGTGCTGCCGCCCTGCTGATCCAGCAGGGCGGCCAGCACGTGCGTCGGCTCCATCATGTTGTGGTCGCGGCCGACGGCGAGCGATTGCGCGTCGGCCAGGGCCTGCTGGAAGCGCGAGGTCAATTTGTCCATGCGCATGGGGACTCTCCGTCCGGAAGCGGGGCCGACAAGCGGCGATGTGCCCTTAATGAGGCTGTGAAGCGGATGTTCAAGGGGACGCGCCCTCCTGACATTCCGCTGTCAGCAGGCCGGCTTCAGTCTGAGCTCCCCACCACGGCTGGAGAGCCACCATGCAGAACGATGTCATCGAACTGGTCAGTTTCCGTG
This sequence comes from Aquimonas sp., assembly GCA_044344935.1. Classification (GTDB taxonomy): domain Bacteria; phylum Pseudomonadota; class Gammaproteobacteria; order Xanthomonadales; family Xanthomonadaceae; genus Aquimonas. Next base: position 1,335 of record JBIJCA010000354.1, read on the forward strand.
CACGCAGCCCCGAGGCCGATGCGCACATGGCCGAGGCGGCCTGGGCGGCGCAGCCGGCGATGGAGCGACTCAAGGGATTCGTGAGCCGCCAATTCGGGCGCGGCAGCGACGGCGAATGGATCGACGTGGTGCGCTGGCGCTCGCTGGCGGATGCACAGCACGCGGCCGAGCAGGCTGGCGCGCTTGCCGGGCGGGAGCCTACCTTGGCGGCATTCTTCGCCTTGATCGATATGCAGTCCTCGCGCATGCGCCATTTCGCGGCGCCTGCACCGGCCTCGCTGTGGACCCGACAGTCGCCACCACGCCGCGCGATGCTCTGCCTCTGCCTCGAGGACTTCGCAGCCCTGCGTGATTTCTATGCTCGCCAACTCAACGCACGAGCCCTGTTCGAGGCGGACATGTATCTGGTGCTGCAGCTGGGTGGCCCGCTGGCGCCGGAACTGCATGTCATGAAGGCCTGCGACGGCCAGGCTGTGTTCCGCGGAGAGGGGCTGATGCTGAACCTTGAGCTGGACGACGTAGACGGCCTGCATGCGCGCATGGCCGCCGCTGGGGTCGAGATGCGCATGCCGCTGGAAGACCATCCCTGGGGTGACCGCGCATTCTCTTGCGTAGATCCGGCGGGCCTGGAGCTGTATTGCTACAGTCCGCGCCCCATGGCGGCCGAGTTCGCGGGCGGCCAGCGCGAACCCTGGCGACTTGAAGTCCCGGCTGCCAAAGAGACCGCTGACGCACTGATCGCATGAGAGTTGCCACATGAGTCGCCGAGCCGACCGCCTGTTCCGACTGGTTCGCCAGCTACAGATCCACGGCCGCCGCACCGCGGCCGAGCTGGCAGCCGCGGAAGAGGTGTCGGTGCGCACGGTCTATCGCGATCTGGATGACCTCTCGGCCTCGGGTGTGCCCATCGTCGGCACACCCGGTGAGGGTTATCGACTGAGTCCGGGGTGGAAGATGCCCGCGCTGCGCTTCGACATCGAAGAGATCGAGGCACTCATGCTGGGCCTGTCGATCTCCGCCGCCTGGGGCGACAGCGACCTCGCACGAGCCGCTCGGTCGGCGCGCGACCGCATTCTGGATGCCCTGCCCTCGCCGCTCGCCAGCGGGGCGCAGGCGCTGGCCCTGCACGTACCCGACTTCCATATCGATCCAGCCACGCGTCGCTGGCTGGGCCCACTGCGGCTAGCTCTGCGCGAGCGCCGCAGTCTCGACTTCGACTACGCGGACGCGGAAGCACGGCCGAGTTCACGGCGGGTCGATCCGCTCGGGCTGTTCTTCTGGGGCGACCGCTGGACCCTGGTCGGCTGGTGCCATCTGCGCACCGACTTCCGTCACTTCCGGGTCGATCGCATCCAGCGGCTGGACAGCGGTCAAGCGCAACCGGAATGGCCTGCAGGGCGTCGGCTGGAGGACTACCTGCAGCGCGTGCGCGAGTGCTGAACCCGCCGCGTCAACGCGTCAGCGATCGCTAACGCACCTCTTGAGCGGGCTGTCGCGCCAGCAACATGCGCGTCACAATGATCCCGATTTCGTAGAGCAAGGCCATGGGAATAGCCAGCATCAGCTGCGAGATCACGTCCGGCGGAGTGATGATCGCCGCGACCACAAAGGCGCCGACGATCACATAGGGCCTAGCTTCCCTCATCTGCTCGACGGTGACCCAGCGCAGCAGGCCGAGGATCACCACGGCCACCGGCACTTCAAAGCTGAAGCCGAAGGCAAGAAAGATGACCAGCACGAAGTTGAGGTAGGCACTGATGTCGGGCGCCACCTGCACCCCCTCGGGAGAAATCGCGGTGAGAAAACTGAACACCGCAGGCAGAACGAGGAAGTAGGCGAAGCTCGCCCCGATGTAGAACAGCGCTGTCGCCGACACGAGAATCGGCAGAGCCAATCTGCGTTCATGTTGGTACAGCCCGGGCGCGACGAAGGCCCAGGCCTGGTAGAGGATCGCGGGCATCGCGATCGTCACCGCCGCCACGAAGGTGAGCTTGATCGGCGCGAAGAAGGGGCTGGCCACATCGACCGCGATCATGCTCGCTCCCGCCGGCAGACGCTCGATCATGGGCTGCGCAACGGCGGAGTACAGCCGGTTCGCAAACGGCATCAGCGCCAGAAACACCGCCAGCACGGCCAACACCGCGCGCATCAGGCGCGAGCGCAGTTCAACCAGATGCGAGACAAGGGTCTGTTCGCCCTCTTCTTGGGATCGCCCGGGAAGTTCGTTCATGCGGTGCCGACGGGCCCTTGCGGACGACCGGAAGTGTCATCGATCCTGGTAACGCCAGTTTCGTGCGGCTGCGCCGCATCCGAGCCTTCGGGGGGGAGGTCGGCAGCTCGAGCGCCGCTTGCGTCGACGGCGTGCAGCTCCGGCGCCGGCATCGGCTCGCTTTGCCGAGCCAGTTCCTCTGGGCTCAGGCCCTCTGCGAAGCCAGCTTCAACGGCCGATGTGTCGGAATCCGCGCTCAGTCTCACCTGCGTCGGAAGTGGATCCGCGCCGGTGGTGAGAGTCGGAGCGACGCTGGCTTCCTGACGTGCGGCATCAAGAGTGGCAGCTGCAGCGTTGAGATCGTGCTTCAGGTCCTGCGCGGTGGCTTGCAGGGTTGAGTGCACCTCATCGAGCTTCAGACTGCGCTTCAGCTCTTCAGCTGCGAGTTCACGCTCGAACTCACTGCGCACCGAGTACCAGCTCTGCCGAGCCTTGCGCACGTAG
>JBIJCA010000098.1:0-14539 GCA_044344935.1 Aquimonas sp.
GAGTGTGTCTGTGGAACGGGGAAACACCCCGATCCGCGGCGAAAGAAGGCTTGAACGCGCCTCGAAAGAGTGGGGGGCGAGTGGATAGGTCGCGAAAGATGCGCGATCTCGGGTCGAAGCTCAAAAAGTCGACTGGTGGGACACCGAGGGGTCAATCGGTTGCGTTGTTCAGAGCTTCCCTATCGCCCCGTCTTGAGGGGGTGTAAAGTCCGAATGAGTGACTTCGATTCCGTTGAGATGTAGCGAGTCGAGTGTTCTCAGCACCGAACGCAAGGCAGTTTCGCGTCCGGCGCTGCCGGAGTCTCATGTTCCATGTAGGCTTCTGTGTTGAGCCGGAAAATTCTCGATAACCTCCCATTCCAGGAAGTGCAGAATGAATCGTTCAATGATCTTCAGGCAGGTTGCGGTGGTGTTGCTTTTGGCTGCTGCTCTGTTCTCCCAAACCGTATTGGCAACAACTCCAAGGCTTGACCAGGTCCGAGTCACAGGACGCTACACCGGTGGCGCGACGGTGCTTTGTCAGGCCCTTGGATGCGCAGGTCTGTGGCCTGCCCCTGCACGGCCGTTGGATTTTCTGCCGGGATCCGTGGCTTCGCTTATTGAAGGACCACCCTCCGCAGCCGACGTGGCCTGTGCGAGCACAGTAGCGGAGCGCGAACAAGCTGTCTGGGAGCACTACCTGCAGAGCATGACCGAGCGTTTCGGAGCCAACGCCGCCGAAGAAGACGCTGACCTCATGGGAGGCACCATCACCATCACCTTTGCGGGAGGTCAAACTGCTGAATACACCAGAACCTCCACGCCATTCGGCTCGCCGTCGAGTGGTGTGTCCGAATCCACCGACCCGGGCTGTGATTGATACGTGGAAAGTCGCACAAAAATTGTCCTGGCGACAGCCGTAGTGGCACTCTTCGGCGCCTCGATCGCGTTTGGGTTGTTGAATCGGGAAGTCGCTCTTTCGGACGCCGCTGTTGTGGATGCGCAGCGGGCAGAATCCGAACGCCTGCATCGGCCAGGAATGGAGGATGCGGCGCCGATATCTGGACGAAGTCCTGCTCCCACTGCCGCGGCTGGCACCTGGTCCGGCCATGTGTCCAGCGTGTGGTCAGCCACCCAGCTCGGGGCGCTTCGTCGCGAGCTGGCTGCACTCGCCGAGGCTGGGGACACTGCGGCAATGGTGGCTATACTCGAAATTGATCTTGCCTGCGTGCCCTTTTCGCCGAGCACGGCTCACTCTGCGCTTCCCTACATTCTGGCCGCTGCTGGATTGCCGGAAGTAGAGCACCAACGGCGCTCCTTTGCCCTCGGCCTTCTACAAAGAAAATGTGACCTTTCCTATGCCGATGGGGAAGTAGTCGAGGAACGGCATCGTTGGAGCACTGAACTTGAGGCCAAGGCGCAGGAGGGTGATGTCGTGGCGCGGGCCTTTCGGCGATTTGAAGGCGAGAGCGAGCAGTCCATTCTCGATGCCTATGCGAGCTCAACAGATCCTTGGGTCGCCCAGCGGGCCTTAATGGCGATCAGCGATCTACCTCCGGGCGATCGTCTCAACGGCATCGACCGAGCCCTGTTCCGGAACCTTCGCGTGCTAGGGAACGAAGCCATGGTGCGTGAGGTGCAGCGCCAGGCAGCACGTTGGCGCGCATGCGATCTGGGCGCTCCTTGCGGCAGCGATCAGATCCCGGAGTTGTATGCCTGTATCAACCAGGGAAATTGTGGCTTGGGTCTTGACGTTCGAACTTACATCCGGCAACGGTCACTTTCCGGCTTTCAACTCGAATTGATGCAGCGATATCTGACGGAGCTGGACAAGGAAGTACCCCGTCGGTGATACGGGACGATAAACGCGCCGGCCACTGAATGCATCGCGGCTCGCTCGCAAAAACCATGCTGCGGCAATCCGCGTCCGTCGACCTCACCCCACCTGCAAATTCGCATAAGACACCACCAGCCACTTGCTGCCCGCCTCCTCGAAGTTGACCTGCACCCGCGCATGCGGGCCGTCGCCTTCGAAGTCGGTGATGACGCCGCTGCCGAATTTGGCGTGGCTGACGGCGGCGCCGAGCTTGAGACCGGCGGGGGTGGGTTCGGCGACGAAGCGCGCGCGGGGGGCGCTTGAGGAAAACGCCGGGCGGCTGACCTGCACGCGCGGGCGAACCTCGTGCAGCACATCACCGGGAATTTCGCGCAGGAAGCGCGAGGGCGCGCCGTAGGTGTCCATGCCGTGGATGCGCCGCGCTTCGGCGTAGCACAGCACCAGTTTCTGGCGGGCGCGGGTCAGGCCGACGTAGGCCAGCCGACGCTCTTCTTCCAGGCGGCCGGCTTCCTCCATGGACTTCTGGCCGGGGAACAGGCCTTCCTCCAGGCCGACGATGCAGACCAGCGGGAACTCCAGGCCCTTGGCCGAGTGCAGGGTCATCAGCTGCACGCAGTCCTGGCCGGCCTGGGCCTGGCCTTCGCCGGCTTCCAGCGAGGCATAGGCGAGAAAGCCGATCAGCTCGGGCAGGGGCTCGGCGCCTTCTTCCACTTCGACCCGCGCGAAGCGGCTGGCCACGGTGACCAGTTCGTCGAGGTTGTCGGTGCGCGCGTCGAGCGTGCCGCGCGATTCCTCGGCGTAGTGGGTACGCAGGCCCGACACCGCCAGCACGTGGTCGATCTGTTCGGCCAGCGTCAGGCCTTTGGTGTCGCGGTCGAGCTGTTCGATCAGTTCGATGAAGCCGCGCAGCGCGTTCCTGGCGCGGCCGGGCAGGGCGCCGCTGCTGAGTTCGGACAGCACGGCTTCCCACAGCGAGAGGTTCTCGGCCTGGGCGCGGGCGCGCACCTGTTCGATCGTCTTGCCGCCGATGCCGCGGGTGGGCGTGTTGACCGCGCGCTCGAAGGCGGCGTCGTCGGCACGGCCGGCGATCAGGCGCAGGTAGGCCAGCGTGTCTTTGATTTCGGCGCGCTCGAAGAAGCGCAGGCCGCCGTAGACGCGGTAGATGACGCCGGCCTGCATCAACGCTTCTTCCAACGCGCGCGACTGTGCGTTCGAGCGGTACAGCACGGCGCAGTCCGACGGGCTGCCGCCGTCGCTGATCCAGCGCTGGATGCGCTGCACCACGTGCTGGGCTTCGTCCATCTCGTTGTAGGCGGCGTAGAGGTCGATCGGCTCGCCCTCGCCGTCGGCCGTCCACAGGGTTTTGCCCAGCCGCTGTGGGTTGTGGCCAATGACGGCGTTGGCGGCTTTGAGGATGTTCGCGGTGGAGCGGTAGTTCTGCTCCAGCCGCACCGTGTGCGCGCCGTCGAAATCGCGCAGGTAGTGCTGCACGTTCTCGACCTTGGCGCCGCGCCAGCCGTAGATGGCCTGGTCGTCGTCGCCGACCACGAAGGTCGAGCCGGTGGCGCCGGCCAGCACGCGCACGAAGGCGTACTGGATGGTGTTGGTGTCCTGGAACTCGTCGACCAGCAGGTGGCCGAAGCGCTGCTGGTAGTGCTGCAGCAGGCCGGCCTGGTTCAGCCACAGCTCGTGCGCGCGCAGCAGCAGCTCGGCGAAGTCGACCAGGCCCGCCCGGCGGGTGGTGACCTCGTAGGCCTCGTAGATGCGGATGAAGGTGTCGGTGGCGGGGTTGCCGCCGACCACATGCTTGGGCCGCTTGCCCTCGTCTTTCGCGGCATTGATAAACCAGGCCGCCTGGCGCGCCGGCCAGCGCTTTTCGTCGAGGCCGAGGTCGTTGATGACGCGCTTCAACAGGCGGATCTGGTCATCCGAGTCCAGCACCTGGAAGGTCTCGGGCAGGGCGGCTTCGTGCCAGTGCAGCCGCAGCAGGCGGTGCGCGATACCGTGGAAGGTGCCGATCCACATGCCGCGCCCGCCCTGGCCGCCGAGTTGGCTGATGCGATGACGCATCTCGCCGGCGGCCTTGTTGGTGAAGGTCACCGCCAGCACGCCGTAGGGCGGCACGCCCAGCACCTCGGTCAGCCAGCCGATGCGGTGCACCAGCACCCGCGTCTTGCCGGAGCCGGCGCCGGCCAGCACGAGGGTGTGACGCGAGTCGGTGGTGACGGCCTCGCGCTGGGCCGGGTTGAGCGCATCGAGCAGGTGGGAAACATCCATGCGGCATTGTAGCGGCGTGGGCTGTGGTGACTGATTGAATAGGGTGGGCCCTGGCCCACCGCGGCCCTCGCCGCGGTCGTGAAGCCCATAGGGTGGGTCTTGACCCACCGGAGCTCGGATCCCGCGCCGGTGATGCCAGCGCGTCGACGACGCCGAACGCATCGCCTGATTGCGGGCGTCGTCGATGCAGGGGTGGGCGTGGTTGGGAACCAGACAGCCAGCGCGAGCGTCGAGGCCATGGTGGGTCAAGACCCACCCTATGCAGGTGCGGCGATGGGTTGGCCGCGGCGCACGCGGTGCAAGCCCATAGGGTGGGTCTTGACCCACCCAAGACGATCCGATGGCCTGGGCCTCACCCCGTCCGCTCCACCCCCGGCAAGGTGGTGACGTAGCTCGCCCCCATCAGCTGCGAGGCCGTGTGGAAGCCACTCGGCACATCGCCCTGAGCCAGCCGCTCGATGATGCCGAGCGCGGCATCGACGGTCAGGGTGTAGCCGTTCGGCGTGCGCAGGCGGCGCGCCACGCGCTGGCCTCGGGCGTTGGTGGCCTCGCCCCAGACCCAGGTAGAGCTGCGCTCGCGCGAGTCATTTGAAGGCCCGCGCACCTTGCGCTCGACCTGGCGCTTCAGGAACTCCTGCACCGGCTTCCAGCCCAGCAGGGGCCCGAGCACGCGCAGGCGGCGGACGCGGCGGATGGTTGCCGGCGGCACCGCCATGTAGACCTCGATGTTCGGAATGCCGGTGCTGAAGTACGCCGTGCAGACATCGCCCCAGGGAATCGTCATCGCCGAACGCTGCACGCCCTCGCGTTCGAAGTAGCGGATCTTGTAGGCCAGCGGCACGCGTTTCAGCTCGCCGTTCTCGCGCACGCGGCCACCTTTGCCCAGACCTTCGACGCTGGTCTTGGCCGTGCCCGGGCTGGGCCCGCCGCCGGCCTCGAAGGCCAGCACCAGATGGGTCGCATCGGGCAGGTCGCGCTTGAGCTGCGCGGCCAGACAGTCGGTGGGCACCACATCGAAGCCCGCGCCGGGCAGCACCAGCACGCCCGCCTGTTTGGCGCGGGCGTCGTTCGACTGACAGTGCGCGAACACATCGATCTCGCCGGTGATGTCGAGGTAGTGCGTGCCGCTGGCGAGACAGGCATCGAGCATCGGCGCGCAGGTGGCGGAGAACGGGCCGGCGCAGTGCATCACCGCATCGACGTCGCGCAGCGCTTCTTTCAACGCGACCGCGTCGGAAAGGTCGATCGCCTTCCATTCCAGATCCAGCGATTCCGCCAGCGCCCTCAGCGCTTCTGCATTGCGCCCCGACAGCAGCGGACGCAGGCCACGCGCCACTGCCGCTTCGGCCATCAATCGGCCGGTGTAGCCGTTGGCGCCGTACAGCATCCAGCGCAGGCTCATGATTTGGCCCCACGCGCGCGCATCAGCTTCTGCACCTGCTTGTAGTAGAACTCCGGGAACCAGCGCTTCATCCACCAGCGTCGGCGCTCGGTGGCGGTGGGGATGATCAGGAAGACGCCGCGCTCGGCCGCATCGACGATCGCCTTCGCGATGTCGTCTGCGCTTTCGCGGGCGTCCTCCATCAGCTTGGCCGCGGTCTTGCGCATGCGCTCGGAGCCGCGGAAGTTCTCCAGCAGATTGGTCTTGAAGAAGGCCGGGCAGACGACGGCCACCTTCAGGCCGCGCGGTTCGAACTCACCGCGCAGGCCTTCGCTCAATGTGACCACGCCGCCCTTGGCCACGCCGTAGGAGGACAGCCCCGGCGCTCCGGCGAGGCCGGCGAAGCTCGCGATATTGATGATCTGGCCCGAGCCGCGCGCCAGCATGTCGGGCGCGAAGGTCTTGCAGCCACGTACCACGCCCAGCAGGTTGACCTCCAGCATCCAGCGCCAGTCGTCGATGCTGGCCTCCAGCGTGGCACCGCCCGAGGCCACACCGGCGTTGTTGATCAGCACGTCGAGGCCATGCCAGGTCGACTTCACCTGATCGTGCAGCAGGTGCCAGGCCTCGTCGCTGGTGATGTCGACCGGAAACGCGATGGCGCGGCCGCCAGCGGCTTCGATCTCGGCGCACACGGCTTCGGCGCGTTCAAGGTTCAGGTCGGCGATGCCGACACGGCAGCCCATGGCGGCATAGCGCAGCGCCAGCGCGCGGCCCAGGCCGCTGCCGGCGCCGGTGATCAGAACGGTCTTGCTCATGCGTGCGCTTCCGCGACAAGGGAATTCGGGATTCTAGGCGCTGCGCACTCGCGTTCCGAAATCCGGCGCAAACTTCCGCGATGCAGAATCCGCCAATTGCGACCGGAACGGAACCTGCACGCGCAGGCCGGGATAGACACGGAGGCGTCATGATCCTGACGGTGGGCAACAACAAGGGTGGGGTGGGCAAGACCGCGCTGGCGGCGCATCTGGTGTTCCGCGCGGCCGAGCAGCTGCGCGTGCTGGCAGTGGATCTGGACGGCCAGGCCAATCTCACCGCCACCCTGATCGAGCGCAGCGAAAAGCGCGGCCACGACGGTAGCGACCTGCTGTTCACCGGCGACGAAGCGCCGCAGCCGATGCGCACGCCCGACCCCAACATCGACCTGCTGCCCGCCGGCAAGGGCCTGAACAGCACCGATCGCTTGAACCTGTCGGCGGCCTTTGAAGCGATCGGACATCTGAAAAAATTGGCCGGCGCCTACGACCTCGTGGTGATCGACACCCCGCCCGCGATCGGCCTGCGCATGACCGCCGCACTGGCCTGCGCGCGCCAGGTGGTGGTGCCGCTGGTGCCGGAGAGCTATTCGGTCGACGGTGTCTCCGCCGTTCTGGCCGAAATCGCGGGTATCGCCGAGAACCTGAATACCGCGATGCGCCCCGCGCAGTTCGTGCTGAACCTGGTCAATCCGCAGGCACGCCAGCATCGCCGCATCGGCGAGCAGATCAGCGAGCGCTTTCCCGTCGTGCAGCCCTGGCTCAACCGCAGCGTGGCGGTGGCCGAGGCCCTGGCCGAGCGTAGGCCGGTATGGAAACGCCCGACCTCGACCAAGGCCGCGCAGCAGTGGCGCGCGCTGACCGGGCGCCTGCTGGTCGACCAGGGCCTGCTGCGCGATCTGTAGATCTCGCGAAGGCGCGAGGCGCTCGGCCTATACTCCGGCCCCCTCGCATCCCAAGGTCAGCCGCTTCGCATGAGCTCCAGCCCTTCCGAGATCAGCCGCAACCCCGCCCACATCGCCCAGCGCATCAGTGCGCAGATCGCCGATGAGATCGCCGCCCAGCCCGCCCAGGTGCGCGCTGCGGTCGAACTGCTCGACGGCGGCGCCACCGTGCCCTTCATCGCGCGCTATCGAAAGGAAGTCACCGGCGGTCTGGACGACATCCAGCTGCGCGCGTTGGAAGAGCGTCTGGTGTATTTGCGTGAACTCGAAGACCGCCGCGACGCGATCCTCGCCAGCATCCATGAGCAGGGCAAGCTGACTGACGCCCTGCGCGCCGACATCGAAGCCGCTGACACCAAGGCGCGGCTGGAAGACCTCTATCTGCCCTACAAGCCCAAGCGTCGCACCAAGGCGCAGATCGCCCGCGAGGCCGGGTTGGAGCCGCTGGCCCTGGGCCTGCTGGAAGACCCGTCCGAGGCGCCGGAAGCGCGCGCGGCGGCCTTTGTCGACGCCGACAAGGGCGTGACCGACATCAAGGCCGCACTGGAGGGCGCACGCGCCATCCTGATCGAGCGCATCAGCGAAGACGCCACTCTCGTCGGTGAGCTGCGCGACTGGCTGTGGAGCTGCGGCGAGATCGAGGCCAAGGTGATCGATGGCAAGCAGCAGGAAGGCGCGAAGTACAGCGACTACTTCGAGCACGCCGAGGCCGTGTCCAAGATTCCCTCCCACCGTTTGCTGGCGCTGATGCGTGCGCGCAACGAGGGTGTGATCAGCATGGACCTCTACCCGAAGGCGAAATCTGCTGCGGCCAGCGAAGATCCGCGCGCGGCGGCGACTGCCGCCGGCAATGCCGAGGCCGAAGGTCGCATTGCACTGCGCAGCGGCGTGGCCGAGCGCGGGCGTCCGGCCGATGCCTGGCTGCGCGAAACCGTGCGCCACGCCTGGCGTTTCAAGCTGCATCTGAGCCTGTCGCTGGACCTGCTGCTCAAAGCGCGCGAGGCGGCCGAGGAAGAGGCCATCCGCGTGTTCGGCGACAACCTCAAGGATCTGCTGCTGGCCGCACCGGCCGGCCCGCGCGTGGTGATGGGCTTGGACCCTGGCCTGCGCACCGGCGTCAAGGTCGCCACGGTTGATCGCACCGGCAAGGTGGTGCAGACCGGCACGGTCTTTCCGCATGCGCCTTCGAACCGCTGGGATGCGTCGATCGCCGAACTCGCGCGTGCCTGCGCCGCCCACGGTGTCGAACTGATCGCGATCGGCAACGGCACCGCCTCGCGCGAGACCGACCGACTCGCCGCCGAGCTGATCAAGAAGCACCCGGAGCTGAAGCTGCAGAAGATCGTGGTCAGCGAGGCCGGCGCGTCGGTCTACTCGGCCTCGGAGATCGCCTCGAAAGAGCTGCCGGATCTCGACGTCAGCCTGCGCGGCGCGGTCTCGATCGCGCGGCGTCTGCAGGATCCGCTGGCTGAGCTGGTCAAGATCGACCCGAAGTCGATCGGCGTTGGCCAGTACCAGCACGACGTCAACCAGACGCGCTTGGCGCGCGCACTGGACGGCCGCGTTGAGGACTGCGTGAACGGGGTGGGTGTCGACGTCAACACGGCTTCGCCGGCCCTGCTTGCGCGCGTGGCCGGCCTGTCGGCCAGCGTCGCCGAGAACGTAGTGCGCTTCCGCGATGAGCACGGCGCCTTCGCCAGCCGTCGCGCGCTGCTGAAAGTGCCGCGCCTGGGCGAGAAGGCCTTCGAGCAATGCGCGGGTTTCCTGCGCATCAACGGCGGCGAGAATCCGCTGGATGCCTCCAGCGTGCATCCCGAGGCCTATCCGGTGGTCGAGCGCATCCTCGCCAAGTGCGGACGTCAGGTGCGCGAGCTGATCAGCGATGCGCCCTTCCTGCGTAGCCTGAACCCGACCGAGTTCACCGATGAGCGCTTCGGTCTGCCGACCGTGCGCGACATCCTGCGCGAGCTGGAAAAGCCGGGCCGCGATCCGCGCCCGGAGTTCAAGACCGCTCGCTTCGAGGACGGCGTCGAGGACATCAAGGATCTGAAACCCGGAATGGTGCTGGAGGGCGTAGTCAGCAACGTCGCTGCGTTCGGCGCTTTCGTCGATCTCGGCGTGCACCAGGACGGTCTGGTCCACGTGTCCGCGCTGTCCGATCGTTTCGTGAAGGACCCGCGCGAGGTGGTGAAGGCGGGGCAGGTGGTGAAGGTCAAGGTTCTGGAAGTCGACCTGCCGCGCAAGCGCATCGCTCTGACCATGCGGCTCGATGACCCGATCGGCGAGGAGCGCGGCAATCAGCGTGGCCCGCGTCGGGAGGATCGCCCAACCCAGGCCGCGCAGAAGCAGATGGCGCGCAACCAGCCGCCAGAGCCGGCCGGCGCATTGGCCGAAGCGCTGTTGCGCGCGCGGCGCAGCTGAGCTTCGCGGGAGCTGCGCCCGCGCGGCCGGCAGATCCTGCGAGGACGCGAGAGTTGGCCAGCTTCAGGGCGCTGCCGCCCGCGTATCGGCTAAGCTCGCGCCAGGTCGGGTCGATCGTTCAAGCGTCGGCTAATCGCGAGCACACACGCAAATCGAGGTCATCGGATGAAGCGCAGGGATCTTCTGAAGGGTGCGGGACTGGCCGCGGCGGGCTCCGGCATGGCCTTGGCCGGCTGCAGTCAGGGTCAACCCGGATCGGCGGCAGCGACCGGAGCACCCGACGCGGAGCCCGTGCGCAACTGGAAGATGGTGACCGCCTGGCCGTCCGGGTTTCCCGGTCTCGGCAGCGGTGCCGCGGATCTCGCGGCTCTGATCACCCGCGCCAGCGGTGGACGACTCAAGGTGCGGGTGTATGGCGCCGGCGAGCTGGTGCCTGCGTTTGAAGTCTTCGATGCCGTGAGCCGCGGTACCGCCGAAATGGGCCACTGCGCCGCGTACTACTGGGGTGGCAAGTCGCCCGCCGCGGCCTTCTTCTGCACCGTGCCCTTCGGCTTGAACGCGATGGAAATGAACGGCTGGCTGTACTACGGCGGCGGTCTCGAGCTGTGGCGCGAGCTGTACGCGAATTTCGGCCTGGTGCCGTTTCCGGCCGGCAACACCGGCGTGCAGATGGCTGGCTGGTTCAAGCGCGAGATCAACAGCGTCGCCGACCTGGCTGGCCTCAAGATGCGGATTCCCGGTCTCGGCGGCGAGGTTATGGCGAAGCTCGGCGCGACCCCGGTGAATCTCCCCGGCGGCGAGCTGTTCAGCGCGCTGCAGTCGGGTGCGATCGACGCCACCGAGTGGGTTGGACCTTACAACGACCTCGCTTTCGGCCTGCACCGCGTCGCCAAGTACTGCTACTACCCTGGCTGGCAGGAACCGGGCCCAACCCTCGAATGCATGGTCAACAAGAGCGCATTCGAGTCGCTACCGGAAGACTTGCAGGCCGTGGTCGAGTCCTGCTGCCGTGCAGTCAACGACTCGATGCTGGCCGAGTACACCGCGCGCAACCAGTCTGCGCTGGAGACACTGCAGCGCGAGCATGCGGTGGAATTCCGTCCTCTCCCGCCAGACGTGCTGGAAGCGCTGCGGCAGGCGAGCGCCGAGGTTCTGGCCCAGACAGCGGCCAGCGATCCCTTCGCAGCGCGGGTCTATGCCTCGGTTCGCGAGTTCCGGGCCAACGGTCAGAGCTGGGCGTCGCTGTCTGAGCAGGCGTACTTGTCGAGTCGTGGTGCCTGGGATTGAGGGTTGTGTGGCGCGTGAGAACCGGAAGGTTTTGCGCCGGCCCGGTGCCTGCCGGATAATCGACGGCCCTTGCGCCTCGGCGCCCCTCGGATTTCTTCCGTGTCCCAGTTTCTCGAACGCCTTCCCGAATTCATCGGCAACCATCCCATCCTGTCCATGGCAGTGGTCGGTCTCACCGCCGCGATCGTCATCAACGAGTTCTCGCGGCTGCGACGCGGCTACAAAGCGGTGAGCCCGGCACAGCTGACCCTGCTGATGAACCGAGAAAACGCGCTGGTCGTCGACGTCAGTGCCATTGCAGATTTCGAGAAGGGCCACATCCTGGGCTCGAAGCATGTCGCGCTGAGTCAGTTCGATCCCGAGAACAAGACCCTCGCCAAGGTGCGAGATCTCCCGGTCGCAGTGGTTTGCCGCTCCGGCATGACTGCGTCCGGAGCTGCTGCTCGACTGGTCAAGGCCGGGTTCAAGAACGTCTTCCTGCTTGAGGGAGGCGTGCAGGCCTGGCAAGCAGCAGAGCTGCCGCTCGTGCGCGGCAAGGCTTGAAGCCCGGCACTCTCGCCCCAAACCCACCCACTACCGCTCGACAGGGTCAGTCCGGTCGGCGTGGGACACTCGCACCACTTCAGTACACACCCCTTCTTTCGGAGTACACCATGAGCGAAGACAACCAGACGGTCGCCAACGGCGCCGGTGAACAGGCCCAGGCGCAGCTGGTGCTGCAGAAGATCTATGTCAAGGACGCGTCGTTCGAGGCGCCTTCCGCCCCGCAGATCTTCCAGGAGGAAATCTCCCCGCAGCTGCAACTCAACATGAACCAGAAGGTCAGCGCCTTGGCGCAGGATGTCTTCGAAGTGGTGTTGACGCTCACGTTGACCTGCGGCGCCGGTGACAAGACCGCCTACCTCGTCGAAGTGCAGCAGGCCGGCATTTTCACGATCTCCGGGTTCGACGCGCGTAACCTGGACGCGGTGCTGGGTACCTACTGCCCGAACACACTGTTCCCCTACGCGCGGCAGCTGGTCAGCGACCTGATTCAGGCCGGAGGTTTCCCGCCCTATTTCCTGCAGCCGATCAACTTCGATCAACTGTATGCCGAAACCCTGCGCCGTCGCGCTGAGCAGGCGGAAGGTCAGCTCGCGGGCGAACCCGCTGGCAACGCTTGAAACTGACGCCGGAACGGGCGGCTGGCACGGCTGACGCGATGGCGATCACCGTGCTGGGCGCGGGCTCCTGGGGCACCGCACTCGCCGCCCAGATGGCACGCAACGGTCACGCCGTTACCCTGTGGGGGCGTGACCCGCGGCAAATCGCAGAGCTGCACGAAAGCCGGATCAACCAGCGCTACCTGCCCGGCATCACGCTGCCGGAGACGCTTCAATACAGCAATCAGCTGGCGGCGAGCGTCGAATGCGCCCGCCTTGTGCTGGTGGTCGTTCCCAGTCACGCCTTCCCCGAAACGCTCACTGCAATCGCACCACAGAGCGCACATCTTGTCGGTGTCGCTTGGGCAACCAAGGGGTTTGAGCTGGGCTCAGGGCGCTTCCTGCACGAGGTGGCAGCTTCAATGCTGCCGGTGGACATGCCTCTGGCCGTGGTCACCGGGCCGTCGTTCGCCAAGGAAGTCGCACAGGGCTTGCCCACCGCGGTAACTGTGCATTCAGACGATGCGGGCTTCGCGCGCTTGACCGCGGAGTGCCTGCACGGATCCAGCTTTCGCGCCTACACGGGCAGCGACATGCTTGGCGCCGAGCTGGGCGGAGCGATGAAGAACGTGCTCGCCGTCGCGACTGGTATCGCGGATGGCATGCAGCTCGGTCTGAATGCGCGCGCAGGGCTGATCACCCGAGGTCTCAACGAAATGCTGCGGCTCAATGCGGCGCTGGGCGGGCGCACAGAGACTCTGATGGGACTGGCCGGGCTCGGCGACCTAGTGCTGACCTGTACCGGCGATTTGTCGCGTAACCGTCGCCTGGGTCTTGCCCTCGGCCGCGGGGAAAGTCTCGACGCCGCCGTACAGGCGATCGGCCAAGCAGTTGAATCGATCCAGACCGTGGATGAAGTGATGCGGCTGGCCGCTAGGGCGCAGCTGGAGCTGCCCATCAGTGGCCTGGTGCAGGGCGTGCTCCATCAGGACATCACTCCCCAAGAAGGGCTGCGCCTGCTGCTCGCTCGCGAGCAGAAACCGGAGTACCCGCCGGGCTGGTTCGCAAGCTGAAGCGCCCGACTCGCTGACCATCGATCGCGGCTTCAGGATCCACGAATTGCCCTCTTTACAACTTCGCAAACCGCGGTATAGTGTGCGGCTCCCACGGACGAGGCGGTCGGCACGGCGCATCGGTTGGGGGAGCGGAAAAAGTTTCGGTTGAGGTGTTGACGGAAACGAAATCTGCTGTAAGATGGTGGGCTCCCTCGGGCGAAAGGCCCGGCGGTCTGAAAGGACTGGAGAGGGTCGGATCTTTGAAAGTGTGCGCAGGAAATTTGTGCGGACGCCCGCGAGTGGAAGTAGTAGTCCATCGTGAGTGTCAACCAAGAGTCAGCAATGAACGCTTGGGACTGACGCTTCAGCTCAAAACTTAAGGCCTACGGGTCTGCAAGATTTAACTGAAGAGTTTGATCCTGGCTCAGATTGAACGCTGGCGGCATGCCTAACACATGCAAGTCGAACGGCAGCGCGGGGGCAACCCTGGCGGCGAGTGGCGGACGGGTGAGGAATGCATAGGAATCTGCCCGGTTGTGGGGGATAACGTAGGGAAACTTACGCTAATACCGCATACGACCTTCGGGTGAAAGTGGGGGACCTTCGGGCCTCACGCGATCGGATGAGCCTATGCCCGATTAGCTAGTTGGCGGGGTAAGAGCCCACCAAGGCGACGATCGGTAGCTGGTCTGAGAGGATGATCAGCCACACTGGGACTGAGACACGGCCCAGACTCCTACGGGAGGCAGCAGTGGGGAATATTGGACAATGGGCGCAAGCCTGATCCAGCAATGCCGCGTGTGTGAAGAAGGCCTTCGGGTTGTAAAGCACTTTTGTTCGGGAAGAAATTCGTGAGGTTAATACCCTTACGGGATGACGGTACCGAAAGAATAAGCACCGGCTAACTTCGTGCCAGCAGCCGCGGTAATACGAAGGGTGCAAGCGTTAATCGGAATTACTGGGCGTAAAGCGTGCGTAGGCGGTTTGTTAAGTCAGATGTGAAAGCCCTGGGCTCAACCTGGGAACTGCATTTGATACTGGCAGGCTAGAGTACGGTAGAGGGTGGTGGAATTCCCGGTGTAGCGGTGAAATGCGTAGAGATCGGGAGGAACATCCGTGGCGAAGGCGGCCACCTGGACCAGTACTGACGCTGAGGCACGAAAGCGTGGGGAGCAAACAGGATTAGATACCCTGGTAGTCCACGCCCTAAACGATGCGAACTGGACGTTGGGCTCACTTTGGAGCTCAGTGTCGAAGCTAACGCGTTAAGTTCGCCGCCTGGGGAGTACGGTCGCAAGACTGAAACTCAAAGGAATTGACGGGGGCCCGCACAAGCGGTGGAGTATGTGGTTTAATTCGATGCAACGCGCAGAACCTTACCTGGCCTTGACATCCACGGAA
>JBIJCA010000191.1:0-8885 GCA_044344935.1 Aquimonas sp.
AGCGCCCAGACGGGAGCGTGGGACGGCTACCTCTTCGTCTATCAGAATGCCTTCGATCCGACCCAGCCCAATGCCAACTGCGTGACCGGCGATGACGATGGCCCGGGGGGCATTGGAACGTCGGAGATCAGCAGCGTCGCGCTTACCGCCGGAGTGACCTATTTCGTCGTCACCACCGGCTTCGAGAACGGCCAGGAAGGCCCCTTCACCAACACGATTTCCGGCCCCGGGGACATCAATCTGGGCACCGCCGGCCCCACCGCAAACCTCGGCCTGACGAAGTCCGCGCCCGATGGCGTGGTCAACGGTGGCAACTACCGCTACCGGCTGACAGCGTCCAACGCCGGTCCGGATGCCGCCACGGGCGTTACCGTCGTCGACACGCTTCCTGCAGGCGTGAGCTTTTCCTCCAGCACCTGCGGCGCCACTGCGGTCGGCCAGACCGTGACCTGGAGCATCGGTGCGCTGGCGAACGGTGGCACCGCGACCTGCGATCTGACCGTGTCGCGCGCAGCGCTGACCTGCAGCGCGGTAGTCAATACCGCCACCATCAGCGGCACCCAGCCGGACCCGAGCTCGGCCAACAACACCGCAACGCACAGCAACGGCGGCGCCGAGGTGATCGTTGACGGCAGCTTCGAAGTAGTCGATGCGCCCTCCTGGACGCAGACTTCCACCAACTTCGGCACCCCGCTGTGCAGTGTGGCTGACTGCGGCACCGGCAACGGCTCCGCTGCCCCGCGGACGGGCAACCAGTGGATGTGGTTTGGGGGAAGCAGCGCGCTTGAGACTGGCACGGTCCAGCAGTCGGTGAACATTCCGGCGGGCGCTACCACGCTGAGCTTCGGTTACCGGCTTGGGGCATGTGCGGCCGGCGCGGGCGCGAACGACTTCATCCGACTCACCGTGGGTGGCACCGAAGTCTGGCGCCGCGATGCAGCGTCAGCCGAATGCGGCGCCACTGTCTACACCTTGGGGTCAGTGGATGTCAGCGGGCTGGCGGGTACCACCCAGGTCGTGCGCTTTGAATCCACCAGCGGTAGCGCCGGGGCGTCGAGCAACCTCCACATCGATGACGTCAGCCTGGTCGGATCACCGGTCTGCGTGGCGGCCCCCAATGCCGACCTGTCGATCACCCAGTCCTTCGTCGGCGGATCCAACCTGCTGGTCGGCAGCCCGATGGGGATCACGCTGAACGTCGGCAACGCGGGCCCTGGTGCCGCGACCGGAGTGGCCACCACCACGACGCTGCCCGCGCAGTTGAGCTTTGTCGGCAGCACCTGCGGCGCCACGGCCGCCGGCCAGACCGTGACCTGGAGCATCGGCGCGATGGCCAACGGTGCGAGCGCCAGCTGCACGATCAACGCGAGCGTGGCGTCTGCCGGCAGCATGTCGATCGCAACCAGCGTAGCTTCGGCCTCGACCGATCCCGTGGCCGTGAACAACAGTGCGACGGGCAGCCTGGCCGGTGCACCGGCCGGCGCGCCGCGGCCTGCCGTGGTTCCGAGCCTGAACGCCTTCGGCCTGCTGGCTCTGGTGTTGTCGATGCTGGCGATCGCCGGGTTTGGACTCGGTCGCCGTTCGTCCTGATCCGAATCGAGAACCTGTGAAGCAGAACGCCCGCCTCTTGGCGGGCGTTCTGCTTTGTGGCGACGGGCGCGACCGGCAGGCGCCCTCGAATCTCCGGGGATGCGTATCCCGGCTTCCGCCGGAAAAGGGGAGGAAGCGATCGCAACACGGCGGGAGCCGCAGGATGTAGTTGAACCCTGACCACGGTGCATCAACCCACCGTGGGTGCCTCAACCCACCCGGACTCGGCTCCGGACACGTTCACACCTGTTGGCCGAACCGCAAGCGATGTCGGCTCATGACCCCCGTTTCGCAGCCGCATGGCTTCGGCAACCCGCTGGATGGGTGGCGTCGGCCATGGATGGCTGGGTGCGCCGAACTCCGGGCTTCGGTGGGTCGAAACCCGCCCTAGGCCGCCTGCGCCCGCTCGGCCCGCTTCAGCGCAGCAGCGAGGTCGGCGGCGAGGTCGGCCGTGGCCTCGATGCCCACCGACAGCCGCAGCAGGCCGTCGCTGATCCCCGCGATCGCGCGGGCTTCGGCGCTCATCGCGGCATGCGTCATCGTCGCCGGGTGCGCGATCAGGCTCTCCACGCCACCCAGCGACTCAGCCAGGGTGAAGCACTGCAGGCCCTGAAGGAACGCGCGCACCGCAGCCTCGCCACCGTCCAGCTCGAACGAGATCATCGCGCCGCCGTTCTTCTGCTGGCGCAGCGCAAGCGCGTGACCGGGGTGAGTGGCGAGTCCGGGGTAGTGGACTGCGCTGACGGCGGGATGCTCGGCCAGCAGTTCCGCCAGCGCCTGCGCGTTTTCGACGTGGCAGCGCAGTCGCGGCTCCAGCGTACGCAGACCGCGCAGCGTCAGGAAGCTGTCGAAGGGGCTTCCGGTCAAGCCGAGACAGTTGGCCCACCACACCAGCTGCTGGTGCAGCTCGGGCGTGGCGGCGACGATCGCCCCACCCACCACGTCGCTGTGGCCGTTGATGTACTTGGTGGTCGAGTGCAGGACCAGATCAGCGCCGAACTCGATCGGGCGCTGGATCGCCGGCGAAAGGAAGGTGTTGTCGACCAGGACCAGCGCACCGGCACGGTGCGCGGCCTCGATGACGAAGCGCAGATCGGTGATGCGCAGCAGCGGGTTGCTCGGAGTTTCGATCCACACCAGCTTCGGCGGCGTCGACAGCGCCTCGGCCAACTGGCGCGGGCAGGTCAGGTCGGCCACCACCAGCTCGAAGTGACCCTTCTTGGCCAGCGCGTTGAACAGCCGCCAGCTGCCGCCGTAACAGTCGTGCGGCACCACCAGCCGATCGCCCGGCTCCAGCAGGGCCAGGGCCAGCGTGATCGCGGCCATGCCGCTGGCGGTGACCACGCCGCCGGCACCGCCTTCGAGTTCGGCCAGGGCCTCACCGAGCAGGTCGCGGGTCGGGTTGCCGCTGCGGGTGTAGTCGTAGTCGCGCTTCTCGTTGAAGCCGGCGAAGCTGAAGTTGGTCGACAGCACCAGCGGCGGCACCACGGCGCCGTAGGCCGAGTCACGATCAATGCCGGCGCGCGCGGCGACGGTTGCGGGAGCGGGGCGGCTCATCAGTTCACCTCGGTAGCAATGGGGGCAGCGAGTGCGCGTTCGATCAGGTCGCCGACGCGGTCGGTTTCCTTCAGGAAAGCGTCGTGGCCGTACAGCGATTCGATGCACTCGAACTCGGCGGGCGCGGCGATGGCAGCGGCAAAGGCCTGCAGGTCCTCGGGCGGCGCCAGCCAGTCGCCGGTCACAGCCAGCAGGTGCGTCGGCACGCCGATCCGCGCAGGTTCAATCGCGTGCAGGTCGATCGATTCGGACAGGCGCAGGAAGGCAGTGGCGCTCCAGCGCTCGGTGTAGCGGCTGCCGCAATTGGCCAGGTAGCCCTCGGCTGCGCAGCGCGCGCGGCCATTCGAAAGTTCGCTCGGCGCATCGAAACGCTGCGCGAACTCGGCCGGGCTGCGGTAGCTGAGCATCGCGAACTGCCGCGCCAGCGAGAGTCCAAGCTGATCGGCGCACTGCAGCTGACCCAGGGCCACCACCTGCCGCTGCAGGGCGCGGAAGGCGGAGGCGAAGGGGTGTGGGCGCGGCCCGGCCGACAGGCACACCAATCGCGCCAGTCGCTGCGGATGCCGCGCTGCGAAGGCCTGGCCCACCATGCCGCCGTAGGACGCACCGACGAAAGCCTGCAGGCAGCGGATGCCCAGCAGATCAAGCGCATGGGCGATCGCATCTGCCTGATCCTCACTGCTGATCGGCGCGTCGATGTCACCGTCAGCACCCACCCAGTCGCAGGCGATCAGGCAGTAGCGCTGCGGGTCCAGCGCGGAATGGGCGTCAATCAGCTCCTGCCACCAGCCGGGCTGGGGGTCGGCCTGGTTCGCGCAGGCGTGACGATGGGCGCTGATGCCGCCGGCCAGCCAGACCGCAGGCAGCTGCGGATCACCGCACCACTCCACCGCCAGGGACACGCGTCGCGTGCCGGCGTGCTTCATCGACAGCTCGAACTCGAAGCGCTGATGGCCGCCGGAAGGCAGACCGGATTTCAGTTCGAGACCGAAACAGTCAGGCTCGCTGTGCGCAGGTGCGCAGGCTTCGGCAGAGGCAAGGGACATGGCGCGCTCCGGAGTGGAAGATGCGCCATCGAGACCGGAGGCAGGGTCGGAAGCGGTTCATGTCGACAGCGGCAAGGCCTGCGCGACACGCCCATCTTCCGGCCGCGCGGATCGATTCGATCCGCAGCTGCCGCAGGATTTGGCACCTGCTGGGCGCGTGCTGCGCCTGCAGGTTGCCCCGGCTTCAAAGGGCCTGTCCCTCTGCCGGTCTTGATGGCTGGGCGGCAGTTTGCCGAGGCGCCTCAAGCGTGTCAATCCTTTCATCGCGATCGAGCGATATATGACCTCGCGTCACAAGTCCGTTCGCCGGAAACGCGCAGGCCCCGGGGGCGTGACACCCGGGGCCTGCGGTTCGAGCGCGGCGACGTCGCCAGGCTAGAACTGGTAGCGCAGCACGATCTGATAAACGCGACCACCCTTTTCGCTCTCAAGCTCGTACTCATCGTAGTCGCGCTCGATTTGCTCCGAGATGGTGTTGAACTTGTCGAAGACTTCATCCTTGCTGGCGTTCAGCAGGTTCGAACCGGACAGACGCAGCACCCAGTCGTCTCCGAGGCGCTTCTCGATGAAGGCTTCAAGATCACCGTCGTAGCGCGTCAGCACCTCTTCGCCCACGATGCGGCTTTGCGCATCGCCTTGCTCACGGTACGTCAGACCGAACGAAGCTCCGACGCCCGGCAGCTCCTGGATGAAGCCGACGTTGAAGACAAAGTCCGACTGGTCGTTGAAGGTGCGCGTACCAAAGTCGTCCCGGATCTCGCTGTCGAGCCACGAGTAGTTGAAGAAGACGCCGGTATTGTCCATGCCGAACGCGGACAGCGGCGTCGACAGATCGAACTCGAGCCCCCAGACCTGGCCGTCGCCCGTGTTGCGCGGCTGCAGGACGAACGTGCCCGGGCCCTCGTCGCCCTCGATGCCGGTGTTGGCGATCTCGATCAGGTCGCTGATGTCGCGATAGAAGGCGTTCAGGCCGACCACGCCGCTGCGTCCGAGCCTGTACTCCCAGCCCAGATCGAGACCCCATGCCTTTTCAGGCTCCAGATCGGGATTGCCCAGGAAGTCGTTGTCGCCCAGCTCCCCGGTCAGCAGGGCGGGAGATATCTGGTTGAAGTCTGGACGTCGCAGCGTACGCGCCACCGAGGCGGTCACGCGCTGACGGTCATCCAGATTGAAACGCAGATGGGCGGATGGCAGCAGCAGTCCATCATCGCTGTCCTGGCGCTGATCTTCGACGTCTACGGTGAAGTCCTGCAGCTCAAGCTCGGTGTAGGCGTAACGAAGGCCGGTTTCCCATTCGACGCTGCCGGCATTGCCGTCCAGGCGAAGGTAGGGTTCGAGTCGATCCTCGCGAATTTCGTTGACGCCGCCATCGACCGGCTCAAGCGGGCCAAAGGTGCCCGGAATCGAGGGCGTCGCGCCGTTCGCGATGGTGAAGCGGTTGCGGACTTCCAGCAGGGATGTGTCACGGCGCTTGGCGGTGTAGTCAAGGCCGAAGCGCAGCCGGGCCTCGCTCAGCTCGCGCGTGTGGCGGAGCTCGGCCGTGGTCTCACGGTCTTCCAGATCGAACTCGATCAGGTCGCCGGTGAAGCGGTCGGCGTCCGGGAAGGGCAGCGCGTCACGCAGGTACTCGGTCTCATACTCGAACTCGGACTGGTCATCGTCGAATCCCGCCTGACCCAGGCGAAAGCGGGTTTCGCCGCCGGCCATCGGCAGGGTGTACTCAAGACCGAGCGACCAGTTGTCGGTACGGATATCGAGGTCGTTGTCGTTCACGGTCAGCAGATTCGCCTGGGTCTCGACGCCGCCGGCGTATTCCAGCGAGTCCTCGTCCTGCAGCCGATCGGTGCGCACGTAGAAGGCGCGAAGCCCGAGCTCGCCAGGCCCCGCCTGGACGCGATAGTCCAGGTTGAAGGCGTAGTCTTCGCCGCTGCGGATGTCGGTCTGCACTTCGGTGTTGTCGAGTTCGCCGCCTGGCTCGTCGAAGCGCTGGCTGAACTTGTCCTTGGGGCTGCGTCGCCCCTGGAAGTTGAAGCCGGCCAGCAGCTGCCCGCCCAGCGCCTCGCCGCCCCAGACCGCCCCGAGCAAGGGCTCACTTTCGTCGCGGTAGTCCAACGCACCAACCCGCAGGTAGCCACCGTCCAGCGAGTAACCGTCACGCAGTACGATGTTGAGCGACCCCGCCACCGCGTCACCGCTGCGATCGGCCGAGGCCGAGCGGATGATTTCGATGCGCTCGACCAGTTCAGCAGGAATGCGGTCCACGAAGAAGCTGCGATCGAGGCCGCCGCCGGGGACGCGCTCGCCGTTGATCAGGATCTGGGTATAGCCAGGATCGAGACCGCGCAGGCGGACGCCGTCGTACTCGAGCACGTCGCCCAGGAAGGCCACGCTGGGTACGCGCTTCAGCATGTCGCCGACGGTCAGCGGCTCGAATCGCTGGAAGTACTCGAGGTCGTAGCTGAGGGTGGCTGCTTCTTCCGCGCGATCGCGGTAGACGATCGCGCCCTTGACCTCGATCTGATCAAGCTCGGTGGCCGAGGCACCATCCGGACGATCAGACTGGGCGAGCGCCATGCCGCCCGACAGCAGAGCGGACGAAGCAAACACAGCGGCGATGGCACGACTCAGTGGGGCGCGACGTATCACGGGAGACTCCAGGCAAGGAACATCAGCCCGCCTGTTTACGCAGCCATCGTGGCAAAGCCGTGACAACCGCGCGAAGCATTTGCTGCGCGTCATCATCCCGCCATGCCGCGTAGTCAGACTCCGCGCTCTCAACTTTCCTCGGGATGGCCACCATGAACCTCGCTCCACGCGTGCTGATGCTCAGCCTGTGCCTTGTCGTGCTCGCCGCGTGCAACAGCCCGTCGCCACCGCCCACCGCCGCCCCCGCCGAGCAACCAGGAACCGGTGCGACCGCGCAACCCGCTCCCGCCGAGGCAAGCGAACCGGACGAGCTGGCTGAAGTCGCCCCCTTGCTGAGCGAGGCCAACCTGGATTTCCGGTCGATCAACGAAGCCTTCCTCACCCCGCTCACGCCCGACGACAACGTCGACTCCCCGGCCAGCTGGACGGCGCCGGACGGACAGATCTGGCTGATCGCTACCGCCAAGAGCACGCACCGCCTGCTGGTCTATCGCGGCGACACGGGTGAGCTGCTGCGCACCGTGGGCGAACAGGGTGCCGCGCCCGGCCAGTTTGATCGCCCCAACGGCGTATTCGTGATTGATGATCTGGTCCTTGCGGTCGAGCGCGACAACCGCCGCGTGCAGGTGCTGCGTCTGCCGGACTTCACCCCGCTTGGCAGCTTCGGCGAGGCTGAGCTGCAGCAGCCCTACGGCCTGTGGCTGCGGCGCGGCACCAGCGGCTACGAGGTGCTGGTCAGCGATGCCTTCATGGACCCCTCGGATGAAGACACGGTGCCGCCGCTGGATCAGCTCGGCCGGCGTTTCCAGCGCTACCGCTTCGAGGTCCAGGGTGAGGTGCTGCAAGCGCGCCTGCTCGGCAGTTTCGGCGCCACCGACGCCGCCGGCGCAATCCGCATTCCCGAGTCGCTGTGGGGCGACGAGACGCACGACCGCCTGCTGATCTCCGAGGAAGACCAGGCCGACGGCACGCGCGTCAAGCAGTACCGGCTGTCCGACTTCGGCTATGCCGGGTCGGATCTGGGCGCCGGCCTGTTCCGCGCCCAGGCCGAGGGCATCGCGCTCTACACCTGCGCCGACGGCAGCGGCTGGTGGATCGCCACCGATCAGTACAAGGATCGCTCGCTGTTCCATGTCTTCGAGCGCGCGAGCCTCGCTCACCGCGGCAGCTTCGCGGGTGCAGTGGTCGCCAACACCGACGGCATCTGGCTCGATCAGACCGCCAGCGCGCGTTTCCCGCAGGGCGCGTTCTATGCCGTGCACGACGACCAGGGCGTGGGCGCGTTCGACTGGCGCGACATCGCCAGCGCGCTGAATCTGGAGAGCTGCCGCTGAGGGCTTGAGGGCCGCACGGCGGCATGCCGCCGACGGGGGTCTCGCCGCCGTGCCGCGGGATTCGCCTCGGCAGGCCGGACCAGAGTCAGTGAACACTTGTTCCGGTTTCGGAGATAATGCCGGCTCTGCCGCGATCGGCGGCCTATTCCGGACCCGGAACATATGTTCGATTCATTCGACCGCGACCAGCTGATCGCCTCCGGCGAGGGCCGCCTGTTCGAGGGCAGCCAGGCGCGGCTGCCGCTGCCGCCCATGCTGATGTTCGACCGCATCACCCGGATCGCGGACGAAGGCGGCGCTCATGGCCAGGGCGAGATCGAGGCCGAGCTCGATATCCGTCCGGACCTGTGGTTCTTCGCCTGCCATTTCCGCGAGGACCCGGTGATGCCCGGCTGCCTGGGCCTGGACGCGATGTGGCAGCTGGCCGGCTTCTATCTGACCTGGCAGGGTCTGCCGGGCCGCGGCCGGGCACTGGGCGTGGGGGAGGTGCGCTTCTCGGGACAGGTGCTCCCCAGCGCCCAGCGGGTTCGCTACCAGCTCGATGTGAAGCGGGTGATCCGCCGCAAGCTGCAGATGATCGTGGCCGATGCCCGCATGTCGGTCGACGGTCGTGAGATCTACACGGCCAACGACCTGCGCGTCGGCCTGTTCACCGACACCTCGGGCTTCTGATGCTTCCGCGCAGGGTAGTCATCACCGGGGCCGGCATCGT